>JAJDZR010000047.1 GCA_022824545.1 Chloroflexota bacterium | reverse complement strand
GCGCGGTTTACGGAGCTGGTGCAGTTGTACAATAATACCCCCCGCAAGTGTCTGGACTACCAGACCCCGGCGGAAATCTTCTGGCAGGAACTGTTGCACTTCAAATGTGAATCCACCTTCCGGCTTGCGCCGGAATGACGGGTGAGACGGTGGGAACGACGAGGGGCTGGGCGCGAACGACGAGGCATTGGGCGCGATGAATCGCGCCCCTACAAAAAACCTACCCTTGTGAGCTATGGTCCCCCCGCTGTGCGGGGGGACATGGATTCCCGCTTGCGCGGGAATGACGGATACGCGGTAGGGGTGATGGAGAGGACGGGAGTGAGCGGGATGGAGCTGGCGGGGCAAGTGGCGGTTGTGACGGGTGGGGGACGGGGGATCGGGCGGGCGACGGCGTTGGCGCTTGCTGGTGCGGGGGCCGGCGTCTGCGTCTGCGCCCGCACGGCCGAGGAGATCGAGGCGGTCGCGGATGAAGTGCGACGGCTGGGGCGGCCGGCGCTGGCCGTGCCGTGCGACGTGGCCGATGCGGCGCAGGTGGAGGCGCTCGCGGAGCGGACCATTGCGACGCTGGGCCGGGCAGACATCCTGGTCAACAATGCCGGTGGTGGTCAAGAGAAGAATCGGGTGGGCGCAGATGACGTGGAGCGCTGGCGGCACACCGTCGAGGTCAATCTCATCGGCCTCTACCTGGTGACACGGGCGTTCCTGCCGCACATCGTCGCTGACGGTGGGGGTAAGATCATCAACATCGGATCGGGCATGGGACATGCGCCGGTGCCCGGCAACTCCTCGTATGCGGTGGCGAAAGCGGGGGTGTGGATGTTCACGCAAGTGCTGGCGCGGGAGGTCTGGGAGCAGGGCGTGGAGGTCAACGAGATCGTGCCCGGGCCGGTGGCCACGCGGCTGACGAAGGGCCGGATGCGGGTCGGCGGCCCACCGCCGTTCGATCCTAGCGAGCGGGTGAAGGCGCCCGCAGAGGTCGCCGATTTGGTGCTGTGGCTGGCCACGCGGCCGCCGGGCGGACCGACCGCGCAATCATTCAGCCTCGCCCGCCGACCGCTGTAGCGGGGGCGCCGATGTAACGCGGCAGGCGGCCAGGAAGTCGTGGTTGGAGACGGTAAAGCCGTGCTGCTGCTCCACTTCGCGCACGGCAAGCTCGGTGGCCTGTAGCGTGTGCAGGGTATCCGGGAACTCTACGCCGGTAGTGGCATCGCGCAGGAGGATGGTGTTGTAGCCGCGGTCCTTCATGGCGCGGATACCGTAGTCCTTGCCCAGTACACACCAATTGGTGGCGAATCCGACGTAGAGCAGGTGCAGGATGCGGCGGTCCTGCGAGAGCGCGTGGAGTTGGGCACCGGTGGCAACGACGGCCTCACCGGGCTGCACGTCAATGTGCGGCGACATCGCCAAGCGGGCTGCCCAGTGCAACGGGCGACCCGGGGCTTGCTCGCGGGGGTTGCGGTAGACGGCATACGGTCCGGTGCGGCTGCGAAAGGCTGGAGGAGGCCATTCCGGCGGCTGTGCGGGTGGTGTGTCGGTGGCGGGACGATAGCACTGCCCTTGGGGATACTGCGCGGCCACCCGTACCGAGGGCGCGTGGATGATGGTGAGGCCCGCCCGCCGCGCCGCGGCCAGGACCGGCACGATGGCGGCGAGGGTCACTTGTTCCGCTCGGTCGCGCCAGGACTCGATGAAGTGGGTATTCCAGATATCCACGAGCACCAAGGCGGTCTGCGCCACCGGCAGCGGCATGGGGATTTCTCGCCGGCAGAAGTGCTCTTCGCGGCAGGCTACGTCGGCCGGTGTGCTGTCCTGGAAGTACCGTACCGTCAAATCCAGCGTTGTCACGATCAAATCCTCACGCTGCCCAAGGAATACCGGGGACTGGCCCCCCTATAGTCCCCCCGCTGCGGCGGGGGGACGGTCTTTTCCATGTATTCCGGATGGGAAGTGCGGGGTACAGCATATGCGGACCTGCTGGCGTGGACGCGAACGCCGGAGCGAGATGTCGCCCCGGCGTTCGTATGCACTTCAGGAGGTGCCGCGCTTGGGGTTACTGCTGCTCGGTGGTGGAATCCCCTTCCAGCCGCTCACGCAGGGCTGCGAGCTCCCGGGCGGCAAGCTCTCGCCCACCGATACCAACAGCGATAGCGACGGCGAGGGAGAGCGCGCCAAGGGGCAGGGCGAAGGCGAGGATCACGATCTCGTTGGCGATGCCCATCTCCTGCAATCCGACCGCGGCTGCGAAGAAGATGATCACGACTCGCGCTATCATCGCCACCGTGCGCGCCTGGCTGATGCTGCTCGCAGTCACGGCGTTGGACACAAGATTCGCGAGGAACAGACCCACCGCGATGACCACTAGTCCGAAGAGGATTTGCCCGCCAAAGACGACGAACTGGCCGGTCAAATCGGAGAGGCGGTCAAAGCCGAGGAGGTTGACTGCCTCCATACCGGCCGCGATCAGTAAGGCCGTGAACACAAGTGAACCCACGATGCGCGAGGAGGTGGCACCAGAAGCGTCTGGGCTGCGTAACCCAAGGCGCGCGATCAGGCCATCGAACCCGATACCGGAGAGCAGGCCAGTGACGAGATCGGAGATGATACGTCCTACTACGTAGGCGATGGCGATGACCGCACTCCCGGCGAGGATGTTCGGGACGGCGGCGAGCATGTGATCGAGCATGTTGCTCGTCGGCGCCGCAACGGCCTCGATCTGGAGCGCGTTCAGCGCCGAGACGAGCACCGGGATCAGGACGAGGGCATAGACCACAAGTCCGATCAATTCAGAGAGGCGCTGAGTGCCGTTCTCACCGGTGAGGCCGGCGCGCTCGCCAATGCGGTCCACGCCAAAGGAGCGGGTGAGGTTGGTAAGGATGCGTCGGAGGACGCGCGCGACCAGCCAGCCCACGCCCAGGATGATCCCGGCCGCTACCAGGTTGGGAACGAACACAAGCACGGCTTCCACCATGTTGCGGACGGGATCAGTCAGTCCGTCGATGGCGAGCACACCCAGGATGGCGGGTAAGAAGAGCAGCAGAGTCAGCCAGAAGCTGGCCTCGCTCAGGGCACCGGAGACGCTGACGTCGGCCTGTTCACCGACCTGTTCGCCGAGGCGACGGTCAACGCGGGCGAGCAGCAAGGCGCGCGCCACGAGTACCCGCAGGATCCGGGCGGCAACGATGGCGGCTACCAGCAGCAGTGCCGCCCCAACCACGCGCGGAATGAAGGCAAAGATCTCATTTAGGGTTTGGTTGAGTGGTTCGCTGACCTGATTGAGCGCGAGGGCCTGGAGGGCAGCGACAGCCACGAGCAGCATACCGACCCAGAACACGGCACTGCCGGCTGCTCGCTCGGCCCCGGCGGCCCCTTTATCGCCGCCGAGCAGTTCGGCGAGGACACCGTCGAGCTTCACACGCCGCAACACACTACGCACAATGCGCGACATGAGGATCGCCAGTAGCCAACCGACGATGACGATGGCCAGCGCGCCGATCACCCGGGGCAGGTATGGACCAAACACCTCCTGGAATGCCGGATCGAACCACCCCTCGATCATGCTGATTACGTCTTCCACGGCTCTCCTCCTTTCGCCGGTAGACCGGCCAGCCAAGAACTCAGACTGCTTCCCGCTGCAGCAGCGAGTTGGGGATGGTAATGTGCCTGCCAGAGTCAGTGCGTAGGACAGTGGCTAATATGCCGATCGTTTCGACCTCGGTTTCCTCACCGCGGAAGCGGACCCGCTGGCCCTCGATGAGGGTCTCTTCGACATAGCGGGCGGCGGCGACGTTCTCAAGCACGCCGCGGGCTGACAGGACGCCTCCAACGACGACTAGCCCGAAGAGCGCAGCCACGCCGAGCGTGATCAGGGCGACCGGCAGGGTCGTGGCGATTCCCATCGCGTCAACGGCACTCACGGCGGCGGCGACAACAATCGCCCCCTGCGTCGCAGCGCCGACGAATCTCGGCGGGACCGGGCCACGCACGGCCAGCGCCCCGGCCAGCGCCCCGGCCTGGCGGCCGGCCACGACGCCAATGAGCAACAACGCCAGACCGACGCCTACCGTGGGCACCGTATGGATGATGCTGTCGGCGAGATCGCCGAAGTATTGGAGGCCGGCCACGGCGGAGGCCTGGATGGTCACAATGATGAATACCACTGCGAAAGCGCATCGGCCCGCCAATTCAGGCACGCCGATGTGTAGCCCGGCGTTGTTGAGCGCCTGAGCGACAGGCTCCAGGCGCTTGTCGCCGACGCGCCGCATCGCGGCCGCAGTTGCCCGCGAGGCAAGACGCGCTCCGACGTACCCCGCAATCAGCAGCAGAAACACCTGAAGCACCGGCAACAGGGCGGCGGCACCCGCCGCAATTAGCGCCTCCAGCCGCTCCGCACTCACCAGGCCGCTCATCGTCCGCTCCCTCCGGCGGGGGTAAGCATGGCGCCTAGCGCGCCCAACGCGCGCCGCGGGTACGAGCGTCTTCGCAACTCCCGGATGGCGTTCGCGGCGGGGGTGCCGGGAATGTCGGAGCGCCGCTGGCCCAACAGTTGGCCGGCCGAGAAGTAGCGGGCGAGATCCCGCACTTCGGACCCACAGACCGCGCAGTCGGGCAGTTCACCCGATCGGAGATAGTGGTGGGCCGCAGCCTCGGCGCTGTCTTCATCGAGGTGCTGATGCCTTGAGATCCGATTGGTGCTCATAGTGGTACCTCGCCTATCGCGGCGCGGAGGACGGCGCGGGCGCGGCTCAGTCGCATCTTCACGGCATCGCTACTGATGTTCAACAGCTCCGCCGTCTCGCGGGTGTCGAACCCCTCGACATCGCGGAGCACTACGACGACACGCTGGCCACGGGGAAGGGTGTCGAGCGCGGCCTCGAAGCGTTCCAGAACGTCACGCAACTCCGCCCGCTCGGGGGCGCCTGGCCGGGGATCAACGGCATCGTGATCGGCCTCACCCAGGTCCAGTGGGCGGATGCGCCGCAGTTGATCAATGCAGAGACGGACACAGGTTTGCCGCAACCAGCCCGGCAGCGCCGCGCCGTCGCGCAGTGTGCCAATGCGCTCGTGAGCTCTCAGGAACGTCTCCTGTACGGCGTCCTCTGCATCCGCAGGGTTCCGCAGCAGCCGCATCGCGGCAGCAAACACCATGCGCTCGTGGCGCTGGATAGCAACACTCGCGCCCGACAAGTCGCCCTTTTGCCAGCGCCTAACCAGCACCTCGTCCGGGACCGCCGCACTCGCGACAGGTGCGGCGAGCGGCCGACCAACGGTGCGAGTGTAGTCGTCGGGCTGCACGGGACATCTGCCTCCAGTCTTGTCCTGCTCTACCTAGTACGACGCAGCCTTATGTCGAAAGGTAACAGGTTCAACACGCGAATGAGGTCGTACTGCTGATTCGGGCTTTGAGCGGAGCAGATGCTGACGAGAGTCGCTGGACCCATCATCCCCCCGGGGCGGCACCAGCCAATACCGGAGCGGGAGAAGGCATCGGTCGGCAGTGGTATGCGGGTGGCGCGCGAGGTAGGGGAGTCACGTACACTCATTGACGGTGCGCGGCAGACGCGGCTGAGGGGGTACACCGATGGGCAGAGCAATACCGATGGGCTACGTAGCGGAGCCGGCACGACAGGTGCCGATCGCCTACGACGTGGACGTGGCGGTCGTCGGGGGCGGTCTCTCCGGGATGTTTGCCGCGATTGCGGCCGGCCGGCAGGGGGTACGGACCCTTGTGCTCGACCGCTTTGGCAGTCTCGGTGGCAACCTCGGCCCGGCGATGATCGTCGGCGGCAGCATCGCGGGCGAGGCGCCGGTCACGCTGCCGGGCGGTCTGCAAGGCATCCCCAAGGAAGTGAATGACGAGATGGAGGCACTCCGCACGGAGACCGGCCACAAATATGCCGACATTCCGAATATCATCTCGCACCTCGCGGCGCAGAAGGCCCTCGCTGCCGGAGTTGAAATCCTGGTGCCGGTGTGGGTAGGTGATCCCATCATCGAAGCGCAGCGCGTCACCGGACTGTTCGTCGAGGGGAAGTCGGGGCGGGTGGCCGTGAAAGCAAAGGTGGTCATTGACGCCTCGGCCGACGCAGACGTGTGCCGGCGGGCGGGGGTGCCGGTCATCACCGACATGCCGCCCGATCCCACGATGGCCCCGCTGATCCGGCCGGAGTACCTGCGCCCGGAGCACACTCCCTGGAACGACACCGCCATCTTCTACCTACTGGCCAACGTGGAGTTCGACCGCTACGAGGCGTTCTGCGCCAGTGAGGTGACTCTCAGCGCCGAGGACCGGGCCTGGCACGAGGAGCGGGAGCAGTTTCCGTTTGCCCGCCAGCCGTTCGAGGACGCCATGATCCCGCTGCTGCGGCGCGCCTGGGAGCGGGGCGAATACTACTTTCAGAAGACGGTTGATACTCACGTCCACATCAACACGCCCAACTTCTGGATGTGGCCGTCCGAGAATGGCTTGGTCGGGAGCCGGATCAACATGGGCGGCGCTATTCGACGCGACGACATGCAGCAGCACGCGCGGCTGGAGACGGCCATCCGCATGCACGTCTTCGAGACGGCGCAGTTCTTCCGTCGCTACGTGCCGGGGTTCGAGCAGGCCTACCTGCTCCTAGTGGCACCGTACTTCGGCGCGCGCGGCGGGCCGCACATTGACGGCGAGTACACGCTGACGCCGCAGGACGTGTACACGGGCCGGAAGTTCGACGACGTGCTGTACCGCAACACGCACGCCGGGCAACCGCACAGGGGCGGGGAGCCGTCGGGGTTCGACACGCCGTATCGGTCGCTGCTCCCCAAGGGGCTGGACGGTCTCCTGGTCACGGGCCGGGCATCGGCGTACATCCGGCGCGGTCACGACCCGGGGGCCACGCGGGCGCGCCCGGCGCTGATGCAGCTCGGCGAGGCCGCCGGGGTGGCGGCGGCGCTGGCGGTCCAGGACGGGGTGGAACCGCGCGACCTCGATGTCAAGAAGCTCCAGCAGCACCTCCTGCGGCAAGGCTTCTACCTCGGTGAACCGGCGCGGCTGGCGGCACTGGGAGTGACCCCGGCGTGAGCGCCGGGCGGACCACTGCCAACGAGGAGGAGCAATGTTCGAGGGCTTTACGCGAGCGAGGGTCGCGGCGAACGGCGTGTCCATCAACGTCCGACATGGGGGGAGCGGGCCGCCGATTCTCTTGCTTCATGGCTATCCGCAGACGCACGTGATGTGGCACAAAGTTGCACCCACGCTGGCCGAGCACTACACGGTGGTGGTGCCAGACCTGCGCGGCTACGGCGACAGCGACAAGCCCCCGGCGGCGGAAGGTGACCTGAGCGTCTATTGCAAGCGCACGACGGCCCAGGACCAGGTGGCAGTGATGACGGCGCTCGGATGCGACTCGTTCCACGTCGTCGGCCATGACCGCGGGGCACGGGTGGCGCAGCGCATGGCGCTGGACCATCCAACGCGGGTGATGAGCTTCACGTCGCTCGACGTGGTCCCGTCGCAAGCCGCGTTCGACCACATGGACAGCCAGCTGGCCTTTGCCTGGTTTCACTGGCACCTGATGCGCCAGCCGGCGCCGCTGCCGGAAACCTTGATCGGCAACAGCGCCCAGGTCTATCTCGACTTCTTGCTGGAACGCTGGTGCGCCACCGAGGGCGCGATTACCGCAGCGGCGTATGCCGAGTACCTGCGCTGCTTCAGTAATCCCGAAACGATCCGGGCGACCTGCCTTGACTACCGGGCAGTCGAGCTTGATCTGCAGCACGACGAGGTGGATCGGGGCCGCAAGCTCAACTGCCCGCTGCTGGTGCTCTGGGGCGGCAACATGACCAAGCGGCCGGGCTGGCAAACGGGTGCCCACCTGGACATGCTCACCGTCTGGCGAGAACGCGCCCACGACGTGCGCGGCCGGGCGCTGGACTGCGGTCATTTCCTGCCCGAGGAACGGCCGGAAGAGACGGCGGCGGAGATTCTGGCGTTCCTCGCTACCGTGCCGGGCTGATCTCGTGACGAGGGGAGGGGTTCCACTGGCCCCCCTATGGTCCCCCCGCTGCGGCGGGGGGACGAGGACCACCGCTCTCGCGGGAACGAAGGGCGGGGCGGCGCTCGCGCCAGGCTCCAGTGCGTCATTGCGGCCTCGGAGGGCGCAATGACGGGGCAGACGCTATACTGAGCGCACATTCCGGCAGTTAGGGAGGAAGCGATGCGACTGGCGATCTTCGAGAGTGCCGCGGGCCTCGGGCAAGGCAATCTGCGGCTGGGCGTAGTGGACGGCGAGCAGATACACGATGCGACCGACGCGGTGCCGGGGCTGACGGCAGCCGATCTCGGCAGTCAAGGCCTGGGGCCGGTGATCGCAGCCTGGGATGATGTGAAAGCGGACGTGCAGGGCGCCGCGGCCGGTGACGGTGTGGCCCTGAGCGACGTGCAGCTACGCGCACCACTGCGCCCGACGACGATCATCTGCTGCGCCGGCAACTACATGGAAGGCGAGGACCGGCCGAAACGACCGCTGAACGGCTTCATGAAGTCGCCGCAGGCGGTGATCGGCCCCGGCGATACGGTCAATCTGCCCCCGCACGACTGCTCGATCTTCCATCACGAAGCCGAGTTGGCGCTCGTCGTCGGGCGCCCGGCGTTCCGCATCACCGAGTGGGAGGCGGCGAGCCACGTGTTCGGCTATACCGCGTTCATTGACGTGTCCGGCCGCAGCTGGCCACCGACGAACGCGGGGGCCAGCTTTCTGGGCAAGTCGTTCCACACGTTCGCGCCGCTCGGTCCGGTCGTGGTCACCGCCGACGAGGTGGGCGATCCGCAGAATCTGAGCGTGAAGCTGTGGGTCAATGATGATCTGCGCCAGGACTACAACACCGACGACATGGAGCACCCGATCCCGACGGTGCTGGCCTGGGGTGCGGGGGTGGTGCCGCTACTGCCGGGCGACGTGATCGCCTGCGGGACCAACCACCATGGCCTTAGCCCGCTGCAGGAAGGGGACGTCTGCCGGATCGCCATCGAGAACATCGGCGAGTTCTCGGTACACGTGAGCGATCCGCTGGGCCGTTCCTGGCCGTGGCCGGAATAGCTGTCAGCTATCAGCCGTCAGCCTTTAGCCCTCAGCGGGAGCCGGCCGGCGGCTGACATACAGCAATCCAGGCCCCTTTTCGGTCCTAGTCGTGGGGGCGCGGTGGATCGTGCTCCTATCGGCCTGCTTGAACACGCACCCCGACTTTGCACTAGGGGCCTAGAGGCGTGGTCATGAGCGACATCGCCGAGGTAGAGGCAGAGATTCGCCGCCTAGAGGAACGGTTGCTCACACCTGCGGTCCGCGCCGCACCGGAGGAACTTGCCGGCCTGCTCGCAGACGACTTCCTGGAGTTCGGTGGTTCGGGGCGCGTGTTTGATCGGCAAGAAGTCATTGCCACGCTCCCGCTCCAACCCAAAGAGCAGTTTGCGCTCACGGAGTTCCAGGTAAGGCTCGTGGCACCCACGATTGCTTTGGCAATGTATCGCGTTGTCCGGTCTGGGAAGCAACAAGGGGCGCCGCAAGATTCGCTACGCAGCTCAATATGGAGATGTTCAGCCGGTCGGTGGCAAATGGTGTTCCATCAGGGCACGCCGACCGCTAGGGGCATTGCGAACACGGCGCTTAAGGTCTAACGCCCGTCCCAGCCGCTTTGCTCGTAGAGCTGCCAGATCGTTTGCAGCGACTTGAGGCCCTCGCGGCCGTCCGTGAGCGGGGTTTGGCCGCGCTCGATGCAGTCGAGGAAGTGGTTGATCTCGCCGAGTGTGGCCCAGCCGGGCGGCGTCTCGCCAGGGCCGGGGGGCGGGAAGATTTCCTCGCGCTCCCGGCCGCGGACCACCTCTATCGTCGTGTAGTTGCTGACGAGCAGGGCCTCGGGGCAGTGGATGTGGATGCCATTCAGCACGGAGTGGCGCATGCCCCAGCTACAGTCGTAGGAGGCCAGTACGCCGTCGGGAAACTCCAGGACGGCGTGTGCCGTGCCCTCGCCTTCGAGCCAGTCGGTACCGCGCCGCGTGCCGACCATGGCGACCTTGACCGGCAGCGCGTCGAGGTACCACTGGATGAGGTCAATGTAGTGGCAGCCGTGGCTGAAGAGCACGCCGCCACCGAGCTGATCGCGTCGCGCCGCCCAGTGCCTGATCCGGCCGGCGGGGTCGAGAAAGCCCTGGGTCCAGGCGCTGACCTTGAAGGGCGGGCCGTGGCTGCCCTCGACGAGTAGCTCTTTGAGGCGAGCCGGGGCGGGACGAAACCGCATGGTGTAGGCGACCATCAGGCGGCGGTCGCACTCGTCGGCCACGCGGATCATCTCGCGGCACTCGGCTTCGTTCATGGCCATCGGCTTCTCGACCATGACGTGCTTGCCGGCGTGCAGCGCGGCGATGGTCTGGGGGGCGTGGAGGTGGTGGGGGGTGCAGATGGTTACGGCGTCTACGTCGTCGAGGCCGGCCGTCCAGTCGGTGATGGCGCGGCAGCCCGCCTCGTCGGCGAGCTGTCCGGCTCGGTCTCCGTCCACGTCGGCGACCCACGCGAGCGAACAGCGGGGGGCCGCCAGGTTGGTGCCGTGCGCGTGCGAACTGCCCATGCCGCCACTGCCGACAATGCCGAGCCTCAACATCCCTGTCCTCCGGTTGCTTTTTCCGTTCGCGTAGCCGGCGGCGGCACAGCGGACCGTGTACCGTCCGGCGCTGCTGCCAGTATGCGGCGGCGGCTGGGCGGTGTCCACTGACCTGGCCACCAGGCGGCTCATAAGGGTGGGTTTTTGTGTGGTTGGTTCGGGCCTCACCCCCCGGCCCCCTCTCCATCGCGGAGCGATAGAGAGGGGGTGTGGATTCCCGCTTGCGCGGGAATGGCGGGGGCGCGTTGCGCCCCTACGGCTTGGTCCGTATCTACCCCTGTCAGCCCCCGGCGCTTCCCTATTAAGGAGGAGGGTGGAGGATGGGTATGGTACAGTCCGGCGGGTCTCACGGCACCGGCACGTGGCGCTGGCAGCGTGGGGCTACGGGGACGCAGGAGGCTTGGAGTGGGAGAGCAGGGCAGGGCGGCGGCGCTGGTGAAGCGGTTCGGTGTGGCGCCGATCATCAATGCCGGGGGGCCGAATACGCTACATGCCGGCAGTCGTCCGCGGGACGAGGTGCTGGCGGCGATGGTGGAGGCCGCCGGGCTGTTTTTCAGGATGGATGAGCTGGTCCTCCGGGCCGGGGAGATGATTGCGGCGGCGGTCGGGGCCGAGGCGGCTACGGTGACGGCCGGCGCGGGGAGCGGACTGACATTGCAGTCGGCGGCGGCGATCACGCGCGGCGACCCGGAGAAGATCGCCCGCTTGCCCGACACGCGCGGGATGGCCAACGAACTCATCATCCAGCGCCGCCACCGCTTCGTCTACGACCACCTGTACCTGACCCCCGGCGCCCGGTTTGTCGAGGTGGGTGATGCGAGCGGGTGCGACCCGGACAGCCTGGAGGCTGCAATCACGGACCGGACCGTGGGTCTGATCCACCTGGAGTCGTCGTTCAAGCAGGGAGGGAGCGTTCCGCTGCCGACGCTGGCTGAGATTGCTCATCGCCACGATCTACCGGTGTTGTGCGACGCGGCCTCGCGGCTGCCGCCGCGGGCCAATCTGACCAAGTTCCTCGACGAGGGCGCCGACTTAGTGAGCTTCAGTGGTGGCAAGGCGGTGCGCGGTCCGCAGAGCACGGGCATCCTACTGGGCACGAAAGACTGGGTGGAGTGGGCGAGGCTCAACAACGCGCCCAATGCGACGGTCGGGCGGGCCATGAAGGTGTCGCGGGAGGAGATCGTCGGCCTGGTCGCCGCCGTGGAGGCGTTCGTCGCGGTAGATGAGGCGGCGGAGATGGCGGAGTACCGCGAGCAGATGCAAATGATCGTGGATCGGATTGCGGACATTCCGGGTCTGCGGGCGGTGGTCGAGCACAACTTCGACCACGTGATGCCACACGCGGTCGCCTACCTGACTCCGGCGTGGCGGGGGCCGAGCCGCGAGACCATCCATGCGCGGCTGCTCGCCGGCACGCCGCGTATCTACGTCTCGATATTCGGGGTATCGGACGAAATCTACGTGGACCCGCTGAACATCCAGCCGGGCGAGCTAGAGATCGTGGCGCAGCGATTTGAGGAGGAGCTCCGGGCCGCGGCGGCGGAGGGGTAGCCGCCTCACCCCCCGGCACCCTCTCCATCGCCGAGCGATAGAGAGGGGGAGTAGATTCCCGCTGCCGATGCTCACCGCCAACTCCTGGACAAGCGGCGGTCGCCGGCCACCGCCACCCCGCAGAGCCTCCTATTTTGCACTTTGATAAACGTATGGATTATAGTAGGGCCGTTTCCGTTTGAACTGCCCGCTCCGAGGGACGAGCGCCGTTGCCCGCCGACCAAGTATGGCTGGGGTAACGGGGGCAGCGGCACCAAGCGCCCCCAGGCCCACGTAGCCCCGACCAACGCCGGATTTCAAACTGAGCCACTACCGACCCGCGGCACCACAACCGGGCCGGGCCGCAAGAGCAAGGAGGACGGCCATGACCACCCCCGCTGACGGCCCTGACGCACTGCCGCTGAAGGAACTCGATTTGGATAGCGAGGCCGCGCTGGCCCCGCGGGAGCAGGCATGGTTGGTGGACCAGTGGATCCCAGCGGGGGACGTGGTAGTGGTGGCCGGGAGTAGTTTTGGTTTCGAGAGTCTGGCCCTGCAACTCACCGCGGCGGTCTGCTCCGAGTCCGGCCTCTGGCTGCCGGCGTCAACCGGTGCGGAGGAACTGGGGCTGCGGGTGGCGCCGGTGCGCCAGGGTGTGGTCGTCTATGCCAGCTATGAGACCCACACCGACCGGTTCCTGGAGCACTGGGCAGAGCTCCGGGGACCGTTAGGCGCGGGCCTCATCGTCGAAGCGCCTCCCCGCCACATCGATCTCAGTCTCACCGGCGAACTCGCTCTCCAGGACAGCCGTGAGTACGGTTTCAACGGTGTGCCGCTGTATGCTCCAGCGGCTGCCGGCAGCGATGACGAGCGCGGCGCGCCGACTGTGACGGGGCACCAGTTGCTCGACCAGGCCGCCGCTGCCGGGGCGCGCTTGCTGGTGATTGACTCGGCCTTGGCGGCGTGCTGCGACACTGCGACGGACGACGACCCGGTGCTCGATCACGGAGTCATGCGGGAATTCCTGAGATGGCTCAGATCGTGGAGTCAGGACACCGGCTGTACGGTCCTGGTCGGGTATGCTGGATATGATATCGCCTACTGGGATAACCACCAGTCGTGGAAAGAGGATCGCTCCGCCTTCGGCAACGCGTCGACAGTGCTCCGGGTGGGGCAGGGCTGGCCGGAATTGCCGGAAGATCCGCCTTTCCCCAAAAGCCAGCCGTACCTCATAGTTGATTGGTCGCTCTGTGGGTTGCCAGTCAACCCGACGCACTATGGTATCGATCCTCGCGGCGATGACGACAACGCGATCATCAGCATCTATGGTTGCGCCTGGCTACTGCGGAAGGCAGGCCTAAGCCTGGACCTGTTCCTGCTTGACACGAAGTGGGCCAGGCCGAGCCGCGCTGACGATGCCGCAGCCGACGACACGGAGCGCAGCGAGAACGCTGATGACCCCGAGCCGGCTGACCCGGCGGTGGCGCCACCTGGTGACACCACGGAGCGCCGCGAGAGCGCTGACGACCCCGAGCACACCAGCAGCGTAGAGCACGGGCTGCGGCCGGTGGTGGAGCCGGGGTTTTGGGCCTGGATCAAGCGGTATCTTTTCGGTCGGCCTGGCATCCATTAGATGAGTTGTTCACCGACTATCCCCGTTTCGAGAGAGGAGTTACGGGCCGCGGCGGCGGAGGGGTAGCCCTGGCCTTTAGTCATGCGATAATACGACTGTCCGCTAGCCCGGGCGGAGGTGAGCAGCGCGATGACAACCGCAGCGCGACGCTATCGTGACCGCATCAGCCAAGACCCACAGGTCATGGTGGGGAAGCCGGTAGTGAAAGGCACCCGTATTCCTGTGGAACTGGTGCTCGCCAAGCTGGCCCAGAATCCTTCACTGGATGAACTGTTTACCGACTATCCCCGGCTCACGCTCGAGGATGTCAAGGCGTGCCTGGACTATGCCAGTGCCCTCACATCGCACCCTGGGTAGGGGCACAGCATGCCGTGCCCCTACGGCGCCGGTTTTAGCGTGTTCCACTCGTTTACCTACCCCAGTCAGGGTCCTCCCCCAGGGAGAGAGGGTTAGGTGCAATACCGGCCCCCCTATGGTCCCCCCGCTTCGCAGGGGGACATGGGTTTCGGGGAACGCCACGAACGATGCTGGCACGGCTCATCCGCTCGGCGCTACCAGCCAGGGTTGAGGGTGGTGCGGGTGGCGAGGACACCATGCCCGTCGGAGAGGATCACACCGTCGCGTAGCACCCAGCGGGTTTGACAGAGCGCGGCGACGTCGGCGCTCACGTCGCCGTCAACGACGAGCACGTCGGCGAGATGGCCGGGCGCGAGTAGTCCGATCAGGCCATCGAGACCGATGGCGGCGGCGGAGCGGCCGGTGATGGTGTGGACGGCCATCTCCGGGGACAGGCCGGCATGGGCGGTGACCACGGCAACGGTGCGGGGGAACTCTTCCACCTGCTTGATCGGCGCGCTGGCGTCGCTATTGAAGACGATCCGCACTCCGAGGTCGTGCTTCTGCCGCACGATCTCACATTGCTCAAGGAGGCGGGCCGGCAGATCGGACTCCGGCGTGCGGGGCGTGACCTCGCGGGGGGTGTTGCCGAGGGTGATGCTGATGTAGGTGCCGTGATCCACGAACTGCTTGGCCACCTCCGGATCAAATCGCGTGCCGCCCTCGGGCGTGTTCCAGCTACAGTGCTCGATCATGTCCACGCCGGCCGCCATACAGTTGAGGTGCCCGGCGGCGCAGTGGGAGTGGGCGGTGGTCAAGCGCCCGGAACGCCCGGCCTCGGAGGGGGGGCCGAGGCGCCGGGCCTCGCGGACGATGGCCGCGAGCTGCTCCGCATCGTACTGGGGCTGGGCGGTATTGGTACCGACGGTCATGCCGCCACCGGTCGCCATGATCTTGATGAAGTCCACGCCCTCGCGGATCAACATGCGCGTCGCGCGGATGACGTCGTCGCGCGAGTCGGCTTCCAGGCCACACCACCAGAGGTGTCCGCCCGTCGTGGTGATGGGCATACCGCTGGCGAGCAGGCGCGGCCCGCTGATAAAGCGACTGGCGATCAGGTCGCGGATGCGGAGGGTCACGAAACCGGGCGCACCGCAGTCGCGCAGGGTAGTGGTGCCGCCGGAGAGCGCCGCCTGGGCCGCCTGGATGACGCGGCCACCGAGCAGTGTGAGGTCGTCGGTTTGGGTCTGCTCGATGATTTCGGGGACAGCAGCCGCTTTCCGCGTGTTGAAGGCGAGATGCACGTGCGTATCAATGATGCCGGGGAGGACGGTGCCATCGCGGGCGTCGAGCTGCTGCTCAACCGGCACCGCCGGGACTTCGGGGGCATCATCCGGGCCGACGAAGGTAATCACGCCGTCCTCGATCACGACGGCGGCATTGCGTAGGGCTGGTTGGCCACTGCCGTCAATCAGACAGCCGGCCCGGATTACTCGTGGTTGCTGGCCTAACATCTCCCGTTCTTCTCCTCACGAGGGTCGGTCACAGAGCAGCGTGGCGTGTCGGGCCGCCGCTGCGGTGAGCGGGGTAAGCGTATCAGGGTGCGCGGTGAGAGGGTATAGACTCAGTGGTGCGCCCCGCGGTCGTGCCGCGGCAGACGCGCGGAGGAGAGGAGAACGCGATGGGCACATATTCGTCCAGGCGGCGACTCGGTGTTCGTAAGGTCGCGGTGCGGGAGGTCGAGCACCTGCGAGTCCATTATGATCCGACGCTCTATATGTACGGTCCCAACCGTGGGGGCATCTGGAACTTTGGCGACGGTGAGCTGGCCGTGGCGTACCTGGTGGGGCCAGTGGATTACCAGGCCCCGCTGGCGCCGCTCCGCACGGGACGGCACGCTTATCCGATCACCGAGCGCGGGGCCAAGGCCGGCGGCGTGCTGCTCAGTCGCTCGTTCGACTACGGGCAGACTTGGCCCGATAGTGAGCGCTCCTGGATTTGGCACAACGACCGGACCCTGGATGAGATTCTCGACTGGCTGCGCCCGGTCACACCGGAGCAACGCGAGCAGATTGATCTCACCGACCCCGATGCGATCATTCATTTCTGCCACGGCGAGTATTTGCAGTTTCCGTTCGGCGGGCGCCTGCTGAACGCCTCGCCAGGCGACCCGGGCATCAACTTTCACTTGGGGCGCCGCGAGCATCCCCCGTCCTTTTCGCTGCGTAGCCGGGACCGTGGGCGGACATGGGAGCGCCACGCCACGCTGATCGAGGGGCCATCGTGGGCACCCGACGGCGGGTTTCTCTGCGTGAACCTCGGCCACGTCCAGCTCGACAACGGCGTGCTGGGTATTGTGGGCAGCACTAACCACCGCAACACCGTCTGTTTCTACGTGAGCTACGACCACGGCCTGAGCTGGCAATACGTGAGCGAGATTGCCCGTGCCCACCGGACGCCCGACTACAAACACGGCTACAGCTATTTGGGGGTGCATCGGCTGCCCGATGACCGGCTGATGTGCCTCATGCACCAGCTCCCCGAAAACTGGCCGCACGTGGCGTTTTCGGAAGACGACGGGATGAGCTGGTCAGTGCCACGGGCGATTGTCAGCCCCGGCACGTACAGCTTGCCGCTGACCGGGCCGCTCCCGGACCGGGCGCCTGGGGACCGCACCGGCCCGCGGTACCGGTCGCCGCGGGGCTTGGTGCTGCGCGACGGGCGCATTCTCGTCTTGTTTGCCCGCCGCGAGTATCCGGCGCGCGGGGGGCGCGGTATTCTCGGCGTAGTCAGCGACGATCTGGGCGAGACGTGGAGCGAGGAGTTTGTGATCCGCGGTGACGCCTACACGTGGGACTTGGGCTACGAGGTGTTCACCGAGCTGCCGGACGGACGGATCTTCGCCGCCTACTGGATTACTTCGCGGGAGGAGGGCGAGGAGCCGGTGCCGGAGCCGGCGTGTGTGCGGTATATCGCCGGGAGCTTTTTCCGGCTGGAGTAGGAATCGGGCTTCAGCCTCTTTCAGAGCTACATCGCCTTAATATCGTCACGCACGGTTGCACCGCGCCGGCTTGCACGATCCTATGACGTGACCATATGGTGCAAGCCGGCGTGTCGGTTATCCTGCATTGCCGCCGGTCCAACGGGGAGGGAGGCTTCAATGACTGGCTCATTGGAGGGGAGAGGTGGTGCGGGGCTGGAGTCGGCAGTGGCGCTGGTCACGGGTGGCGGCTCGGGTCTCGGCCGGGCGACGGCGCTGGCGTTTGCCCAGGCCGGCGCGCGGGTGGTCGTTGCCGACGTGGATACCGAGGGGGGCGCGGAAACAGTCCGGCGAGTCGTGGCGGCCGGGGGCGAGGCGCTCTTCGTGCGGACGGACGTCTCGCAGGCTGCCGAGGTCGAGGCACTGGTGCATACGACCGTGGCCGCCTATGGCCGGCTAGACTGTGCCTTCAATAACGCCGGTGTCTCGACACCGCAGGCCGGCGGGGGCGGCCTCATCCACGAGCACCCGGAGGAAACCTGGGATCGGGTCATCAGCATCAACCTCAAAGGGGTATGGTTGTGCCTGAAGTACGAGATTAGCCAGATGCGCCGGCAAGGGGGTGGCGCCATCGTCAATACGGCCTCGATCTATGGTCTGGTCGGCGCCGGCCGGGGCGGTAGCGCCTACGCGGCCAGCAAGCATGGGGTCGTGGGCTTGACCAAGGCGGCCGCGCTGGAGAACGCGCAGGAGGGTATTCGGGTCAATGCGGTGTGCCCCGGCTTTATCGAGACGCCGATGGTGGAGCAGCTCTTTGCCCAGCGGCCGGAGCAGGAACCGCAGATGATCGCGGCGCATCCACTGGGGCGGCTGGGCGTGCCGAGCGAGGTCGCGGAGGCGGTCGTGTGGCTCTGCTCGCCGGCTGCCTCGTTCGTCACCGGGCACGCGCTGCCCGTGGACGGCGGCTACGTCGCGCAGTAGCGAGAGGAGGACGAACAGTGCAACTGGGGGTTGTCTTTCCACAAACCGAGCTGGGCGCCGATCCGGTCGTGATCCGGGACTATGCTCAGGCCGTCGAGGGCTTGGGCTATCATCATCTGCTGGCCTACGAGCACGTGATCGGCGCGCATCCGGACCGCCTGACCCACGGCTGGCGGATGTACACGCACGAGGACCAATTCCACGAGCCGCTGGTACTCTTTGGCTATCTGGCGGCGGTCACGGAACGGCTCGAATTCGTGACCGGCATCCTGATCTTGCCGATGCGGCAGACGGCGCTGGTCGCCAAGCAGGCGGCGGAGCTTGACGTGCTGAGTGGCGGTCGCCTGCGGCTGGGGGTAGGGATTGGGCGCAACCGGGTCGAATACGAGACGATGAACGCAAACTTCCACGACCGTGGCCGGCGCAGCGCGGAGCAGGTGCAGGTGCTGCGCGCCCTGTGGACGCAGGAACTGGTGACGTTCGAGGGGCGATGGCACACGATCAGCAACGCCGGTATCAATCCGCTGCCGGTGCAGCGGCCAATTCCCATTTGGTTCGGCGGCGGGGCCGACCCGGTGCTGCGCCGGATAGCCCGGCTGGGCGACGGGTGGTTTCCGCAATTCCATCCGGGGCAGGAGGCGGAGGAGTCGATAGCGCGCTTGCACCGCTATGCGCGGGAGGCCGGACGCGATCCTGCGGAGATCGGCATCGAAGGGTCGGTGACCTTTGCCGGGGGGAATGAGGACGAGTGGCAGGCTCGCGCGGCGTGGTGGCGCACGCTCGGCGCGTCCTACTTGATGGTGAACACGATGGGGGCGGGCTTACGCACGGCGGACGAGCACGTCGCCGCCCTGCGCCGTTGCCGGGAGGCACTGGCCGGGGTGTGAGGTGGGGTAGTTGGCCCCCCCACCCGCTGTTCAAGGGGGGCAGCGAGGTAGCCAGCCCTAGTACATGATGAGGTGGGTTGGAACCAATCGCTGTTCCACCGGGTCAACCGCCAAGGCCAGACCTTCCAAAGTATAGGCACCGATCAGGGCTGGGGCATCGTCTGCTCCAAAAACGACCAGGGTGGTCACGGCCTCGCCATCCACGGTTGCCCGGACCTCTCCGTAGTCCATCTCGATGCGTCGCCCGTCGGCCAAGAGCAACCTGCGCTTCCCCAGCGGGGCAACCCCTAGCGCACGCAGCAGGGGAGTGGGCAGTGTAGTGTAGGTGGCGCCGGTATCCACCATCGCTTCAATGTCCTGGGACCGCTGACCGTCCACGCTGGAAATCCGCAGCGGCCAACTGAATGTTCCCATAGCAGAGCCTTCCCTTCGCGTGCTGTACTCTCATTCTAACCGCTGGCGACAACCCCTCCCTCCACCCCCCGCTGCCGCAGAGGGGCCATAGGGGGCGGGTCCCACAGCGACCTTCCGACAGGAGGCCGACACAGTGAAGCTCGAATCGAAAGAATTGCTCAAGCGGCTTGGAGCCGGCGAGTCGGTCGAGGCGGTCTGCGCTGCCGGCGGGCTGACTCGCGCGGAGTTCGATGCCTGGTGGCAGGAGGAGACGCGGGCGCGTGTGCCCGAACAGAGCGGCGATCAGCGGGTGGCGGTCAACGGGATGGTCAGGATTGACCGCAATCGGTGGGGTATTCCGCGCGTCTCGGCGGACACCGACGAGGACCTGTTCTTCGGCTTCGGCTACGCGATGGCGCAAGATCGGCTGTTCCAGCTCGACTACCTGCGGCGCAAGGCGGTGGGGCAGCTCTCCGAAATCCTCGGTCCCGATGGATTGGAGCTGGACATCGTTGCGCGCACGCTCGATCTGCGCCGGATTGCGGAAGCGGAGTGGCGGCAGACGCCCGACGAAACCCGGCGGCTGGTGACGGCCTTCTCCCATGGCGTCAACGCGGTCATTGCGGCGAGCGGGGACCGGCTGCCCATCGAGTTCGATCTGCTGGACTACGCCCCTGAGCCGTGGTCGCCGGTGGACTGTCTGGCCATCGCCGGCGAGTTCCGCGCCTACCTGACGGTGCGCCTGCCGGTGATCTTCATTCCAGAGTTGGGCAGGCGCACCCTGGGCGAGGACGCGCTCTACAGTGCGTTCCTGGAGGGCGAGGCCGACGACGAGAGCATTCTGCCGCCAGGCTCGTATCCGGCCGCACTGGTTACCGGATCGGGGTCCGGCACAGGCGGGACGCAGCCCGTCGGGGCGGCGGTGGGCGATCCTGAAGAAGGGCTGGGCAGCAACAACTGGGTCATCGCCGGGTCGCGGTCCACGACCGGCAAGCCGCTGGTGGCGAGCGATCCGCACATTGCCTTCGCGGCGGTGTCGTGCTGGTATGAGGTGACGCTTGCCGGCGGCTCGTTCAACGTGACCGGCATGGCCTACGCCGGGATGCCAGCGGTGATGTTCGGGCGCAATGAGCGCGTGGCCTGGGGCATTACGAATAACATCTGCTCGCAACGCGACCTGTACCAGGAGCGCACGGACCCGGCGCACCCCGGCGCCTTCCTCTACGACGGTCAGTGGGAACCGGCGCGGGAGCGGGTCGAGGAGATCACGGTGCGGGGCGGCGACACGGTCCGGAAGACGATCCGCGCGTCGCGCAACGGTCCCATTGTGGACGAGCTGTTGCCCGCACAGGCGCGCGCGAACGGCCCGGTGTCGCTGCGCTGGCTGGGTACAGCTTATTGCGGATGGATCACGTCGCTGCTGGCGATGGATCGTGCCGAAACGGTTGCCGGGCTGCGGAAGGCGGTGCGGGGCTGGCGCGTGCCGACGTGGAGCCTGGTGTTGGCGGATGACGCGGGCCACATCGGGTACCAGGCTACCGGCCAGATTCCGATCCGCAACGTCGAGGAACGGGGCTACCGACCCGGCTGGGACCCGGCTCACCAGTGGCAGGGTTTGATTCCGTGGGAGGGTATGCCGCGGTTGAGCGACCCGGCGCGGGGGTGGATCGCTTCGGCGAACAACCGGACCGCTCCCGACGACTTCCCTTATCCCCTGTTCGGTCGCTGGGCGAGCGGCTATCGCGCCCGCCGCGTGCGGCAGCTGCTCGAAGCACAAGCCGAGCACTCGCGCGACGACTTCGCGCGGATGCACCAAGACGTGCTCTCGCTGCGCGCCGAGGCCTGCGTACCAGCGCTCATGACGGTGCTTTCCCGGAGCGATGACCCGCGTATCCGAGAGACAGCCGGGCACCTGGCAGGGTGGGACTGCCGGATGGAGACGGACCGCATTGGGGCGACGATCTTCGACGTGTTCTTCGGCCATTGGAGCCAGCGCGTGGCCGCGGAGCGGTTCCCGGACGAGACGGCTGCGCTCGTTGCCGGGGCCGTGGCCGGCCTGGCCACGGCGCTCCTGACAGGCGATGAGTGCGGCTGGTTTGTGGACGGCCAGCGTGAAGCGGCGATTGTGGCCGCCATGGAGGCAGCGCTCGACGAGTTGACCGACCGCCTCGGCCCGGACATGACCCAGTGGGGCTGGGGGCGGCTCCACAAGATTCACCTGCGCCACGTGCTCACGCAGCGCGGTGACCTCGGCACGCTGCTCGACCGCGGCGGGAAGCCGGTGCGTGGCAACGGCACGACCGTCTGCAATACGGGTTTCGATCCCAACTGGGGTGCGGCGATGGGCGCCAACTACCGCCTGATCTCCGACCTGAGCACCGATCCCCCCGGTCTGTGGGCCGTTGACGCGCAGGGGCAATCGGGGCACCCCGGCAGCCTGCACTACGGCGACCAGCTCACGGAATGGCTGGCCGGCCGCTACCATTTCCTGCCCCTGGACCGGGCCGCGGCCGCGCGGGAGGCGGTGACAACGTTGACACTGACGCCGGGGGGCTAGTCGTCATGCGGGGCCGGTCGGGGCTAGGGTGACGTTGAGAATTTCCAGGAACGCACGTGGACTGACCATCCGTATTCCCCGGTAGGTCTGCAAGTCCCGAAATGCCGCATCCCCCGTCACGAGATAATCGGCTTGCCCACTCATGGCGGTCGCCAGCACCAAATCGTCTTCGGTATCCGGCGCGACGCCATACACCGGCGCGGTGATTGGGACTAGAGTAGCTTCCTGGCGCAGCAGGGCAAGGAAAGCATTGGTCTCCGCCGCCGTGAGCCGCCGCCGAAAGTAGGGCTTGGCCAAGGCTCTCCGGAGATTGGCCAGGATATGCTCGGAGATAATCAACCCAAAATTGCCTACACGCCAGGCGCGAAGCAACAAACCGGGTGGCGTAGAAGGTTGGAGGAATCCCAGAACACCAGAGGCCAGCACGTTGACATCAAGGACAGCGCGAATCATGAAGAACTGGCAGCGCGCCGTGCGAGGTTCTCGCGCTTGACTTCGGCACAGGCACGATTGACTTCGCGCTCGATCTCTTCGGGAGGCACGTCCTTGAAGGCCGCGCCAATTCTATCCAGAATCTCGAAACGTTTTCGGCGGTCCGCGTCAATGCGCTTCAGGCGCTTACGCCGAGAGACGGTTGCTGTCATGGGACTCACCTTATGCTGGCCACGATGCCAGGGCACCGGCGCATCACTCTGTCCACAAGTGTACCAGCCAACTGCACCGCAGGCGGCGAGCGCGCTGCGGCTCACGCTAGGGGCCGCCACCAAAATCCTCAGCCCTCTGTCGGCGCTTACTTGGTCTTATCGCTGTTGTCTCTAGGCGGCGGCCGGTAGTTGGAGGTGCCGCGCGGCGGCTTCCGCTCATGCGGTGGGCGTGAATACTGAGGTTGGTATCCCTTAATGACAATGGTGACCTCCTCGGACCTGGGGCGGTTATCGCGCTTACCCATCTTCTCCGTATCCTTCCTGGTCCTGATTCCAGAACTCGATGTGTATGATGTGTTCACCTCGAACCAACACGCCATCGGAACCCGAAACTCGCTGCCACTGCCCATCATCGGCAACCCGATAAACATCCTCCAGGTAAAGATCGCGCTCTGCCGACTCACTTGAAGCAAACGAACTGCTCCCAAAATAGCCAGCGACCTCACTGCCATCATCCATTCTAACCGATACCCAGCGATCTCCTCTAGTGTCGCGAAACTTATAGTCCCAACTCGTTGCTATCGGATGGATCGGATTGAGTCCAACACGACGGAAAATCCTCCCGATAACATTCCGCTCATTTAGATAGACAAGAAGGAAGCCAAGAAGAATAGGACTAACGAAGATAATGGCAAACCATGTCGCCACCGTAAGGATAAGATGTTCCGAAAATAACGAACGTGTGACAATAAGATAAATGGCCCAGAACCATATAGCATAGTTGATGACACTGAAGGCGAGGGAGCGCAGGATGATGGTCTGCTGCCGTTCTAACCGCTGGGGGAAGAACATGGATACAGTGAAATAGAAGAGAGCGCCAGGCCCCAAGAATGCAAGCGTGGCAACGGCCGCCTCCAGTGTATTCAGAGTCATGGCTGTCCGTTACTCCGTTCACCCTGCCATCGTAACTGCTGGCCGGAATTACCAATCCAAAGATATTTTATCACGTGTATTATAGTAATGCAAGCTGCTGCTGGCACCTTGGCGATCCGGCCTCCTAGCAGTAGCCGCGCCGGAGTAGGGGGTGCGAGATAGGTACAATGGGTGCTCCCGACGGTGGTGATCTGCGCTACACCGACATCGGGCCTACCCCTGCCGGCGCGAAGAGCATCCATGGGCCATGAACGCTGGGCATTTCTGGCCGCCGCCCTATCCAGCCTCGGCTGGGCCTCCATGTATCCGGCCGCAAAGGTGGCGCTGGTCGAGGTCGAGCCGCTGCATATCGTCTGGGCGCGTGCCGCCGTCGCCGGGCTGGCGCTGGCGCTCATCACCATTGTCTCGAAACGTGGTCTGCGGAGCGGCTGGGCGCAGTTGCGGGCCGAGGGCCAGACGCGGCCGTGGGGCTGGCTACTGCTCGGACTGCTGAACTTTGTCGGGACCTCGCTGCTGGTGTTGTCGGCCCAGCGGTTCCTCCCGGCGTCGGTGAACGGACTGCTCAACAACACGTCCCCGCTGTGGCTGGCGCTCGCGGTGGCGCTGCTCGGTCGGGCCGTACACCCGAGCCGACTGCTCACGGGATCGCTCATCGCGCTCGTCGGCGTGGGCCTTGTCGTGATCGGCGCCGACACTGCGGCAAGCAGCGGCCCCTGGTGGCAAGCGTTTGCCACGGCCGACTTGCGCGGGGTCGGTCTCTCGCTGGCCGGCAGCGTGCTCATCGCCATAGCGACTATCGTCGCGCGGCGGGTGATGCCCGGTCGGGACGCCATAGCCGCCACGTCGCTGGCGTGCCTGGCGGGAGCACTGGTATGCACCCCGCTCGTATTTGCGTTTGCCGGCGGGTTCGCCTTCTTGGGTAGCGTCTCCCCCGGCACGCTGCTCCTGCTTCTACACATGGGGCTGTCCAGTACGGCGTTCAACTTCAGCCTGTGGTTCTACGCCCTCAGCGTCCTCCCGGTGACGCGGGTGGCCAATCTCCAATACCTCATCGCGCCGTTGGGTGTGGCACTGAGCGTCATCTTCCTGCGCGAGCCGCTGACGTTGACGCTCCTGGTCGGCGGGACGGCCATTGTGGCCGGCATCATCATCGCCCAGCGCGGCGCCGAGCCCGTACCGGCGGCGATAGCGCAAGAGCGGAGGAGGTTAAAGAGGTAGGGGCGCGATTCATCGCGTCCAGTGGCCCGTCATTCCAGCGGAAGCTGAAACGGGGCGCCATTCGTGGCCCCCCGGCCGGTCTAGATTGCAGCTTGCGCCGCAACGACGGCATCCGGGGCAGGCGATGGAGTGGGGAGAGGCATCGTGGCACCGTTGGGTGGGTGAAGTGCGCCGGTGGGCGCGTGGCTGCGGTGATAGAACCGGGGCACGCGGGCCAACAGGCGGGTGACGACCTCGTAGTTGGTGCTGTCGCTGGCCGCTGCCACGTCTTCAGCGGAGAGGGCCGCGGCGCCTTGCTGCCCGATGAGGACGGCCGCAGCGCCTTCCTGTATGCCGCGACCATCGCGGCAGTCCACAACGAGCTGATCCATGCACACGCGCCCTACAATCGGAAAGACCTGGCCGCCGAGCAGTACGGCACCGCGGTTGGAGAGGGCGACGCTCAGGCCGTCGCCATAGCCGGCGGCGAGCGTGGCAAGGCAGGTGGCCTGCGGCGTGTGGTAGGTACCACCATAGCTCACCGGCGTGCCGGCCGGCACATGGCGCAGCCGGATGACGCGCGTCTTGAGGGTGAGCACGGGACGGAGTGCCGATGCGAGGGACGGCGCGCCGGAAGCGTGCCACCGCTCTCCATTCAACTGTACGCCGGCGGCATCACGAGCGGCGGTCGTATGCAGGCCGTAGAGCGCCGCCCCGACGCGCACCTGATCGAGATGCGCCGCCGGGAGCGCCAAGGTCGCGGCGCTGTTGGCCGCATGGAGCACGGCCGGGGCGATGCCGGCCGCCCGCAGCCGGCCGACGACATCCAGAAAATCAGCTAACTGCTGCCGCGTAGCGGTCAGGTTGTCCGCGTCGGCCGTAGCGAAGTGGGTATAGAGGCCTTCGACTGACAACCCGGCGATGGCCGCCACGACGCTCGTGAAAGCGACCGCCTCGTCGGTCAGGAGGCCAAAGCGGTGCATACCCGTATCCACCTTGACGTGAACGGGGAGCACCCGTCCGGCTGTGCGCGCCGCGTGGGCGAGGGCCTGGGCCATAGTCAGGTTATGGACGGTTGGCGTGAGCCGCAGCGCAACGCAGCGCCGCGCGCCGGAAGGCGGCACCGGCCCCATGACCAAGATCGGTGCGGTGATGCCCGCGTTGCGTAGCTCGACGGCTTCGTCCAGGCGCCCCACGGCGAGGCCGTCCGCGCCGGCTTCCAGGGCCGTCGTGGCAACCGGCACGGCGCCGTGTCCGTAGGCGTTGGCCTTGACGACGGCGACGAGGCGGACGCGCGGCCTGACGTGGGAGCGGAGCACGCGGACGTTGGCGGCGAGCGCATCCAGGTTGACTTCCGCCCAGATGAGTGCCTCCGGATCGGGGGCGGGACGGTCGGACGCCACCGCCGCGGCGGCGATAGCCGGCAGCGGCACACGGAGCGCCTCAGTCCGGGGGCTCAATTCTGCCGTGTTTTGCACCACGGGACTACCGATCTCCACGCTTGACCACCGCATGCACCAAGGGCGTGTTGTTCTGGCATGCAGGCTCTGCTACTGATCGTCGCCAGTGGCCGCCGCAGCGGTGGTTACTGCCGCAACGGGTTGGTGGTGCTAGAAGCCTCGCAGGTGGCGAATGGCGGCCGGCAACTGCGGGAGTAAGTCGCTCGCCGCTGCACCCGCCACACCGCGCTGCGCGCGCACACGCTCGCCGGCGGTGCCGTGCAGCCACACGCCGAGCCGGGCGGCTGCGTGCGGCGGCACGCCCTGCGCCAGTAGCCCGACGATGGTGCCGGCCAGCACGTCGCCGGTGCCGGCGGTAGCCAACGCCGGGTTGGCAAAGGGGAGGACCGTTACCAGGCCGTCCGGGGCGGCCACAACGGTCGGTGCGCCCTTCAAGACCACGATCTGCTGCCAGCGCTGCGCGGCCTCCCGTGCGATAGGAACGCGCCGGGCCTGCACTTCAGCGACCGAGCACCCCACGAGCCGGGCCATCTCGCCAGGATGGGGGGTCAGGATGCAGCGGCCAGGCGCCAGCTCCGACCAGATGGCCGTACCGGCGAGCGCGTTGAGGGCGTCGGCATCTACAACGATTCCATAAGGTTGCTCGCCCCCTGTAGCCAGCCAGCGCACAACGGCCGCCACAAACTCGTCTACACCCGGCGCGCGGCCCAAACCCGGCCCGATCAGCACCGCATCGTAGCCTTCGGCAGCGGCAAGTAGCGGCACGGCTGCCTGGGGGCCGAGGGAGCCGGGCGTCTCGTCGGGGAGGGGCAAATAGGTAGCGTCGAGCAGGGTGGCGCCGACAATCGGCTGGATGCTCGCCGCCAGGCCCAGGGTCACGAGGCCGGCGCCAACGCGGCCGGCAGCGCGCGCGGCCAGCCCCGGCGCGCCGGTGTACTGCACGCATCCACCGACCACAAGCGCCTTGCCGAATGTTCCCTTGTGGCTGAACGACGGGCGCGGCGGCAGTTGCGCGGCGAGCGCCGGGGCCGTTGCCAGCACGGTCTTGACGGGAACCGCCGCCAGCATCTCGGCCGACTGACACGCTGTTTCTGCACCACCTAAACGTTCATCGGATTGTGCAGAGCCAGCGGTCAACAACTCCAAATCCACACACTGTATCCGGCCGACCAAGCCGGCAGCGGGGGGCAGATAGAGGCCCACTTTCACCGGCCCAGTGGAGATCGTCGTATCGGCGGTAAACGCTACGGGATCGGCCCGTCCGCTGTCGCTGTCAATGCCGCTGGGCACGTCCACGGCGACAGTGCGCGGCCAGGTGCCGCGGCGGGCCTGCCGGACGGCGGCGAGCACTTCCTGGGCCAGCCCGCGCAAGGGCGGGGCGGCGCCGATACCCAAGATCGCATCAACGACCACGCTGGCCTCGCGCAGCCACGCGGCGAGCCGGTTGCGGCCGGCGTCGGTCGTGCCGGGCTGGACAATAGCGCCCGCGGCTTGCGCTGCCGCAACGAGTGGATCATCGCCGCGGTCACGCACCAGATAGATGCGCGTCGCCCGTGCATACGGCGCCAAGGCGCGGGCGACGATCAGGCCGTCGCCGCCGTTGTTGCCGGACCCGATGAGGTAGAGCAGCGTCTCATCGGCGAGGGTGCGGCGCCGTGATGATGGAGCGGATGGTGTCTTCCCAGCGGGACGAGAGCCGAGCCATCGCCGCAGGACCCGCGCGACGCCCAAGCCGGCGGTCTCCATCAACGCTGCCGGCGTGACGCCGCGCGCAAAGGCCGCTTGCTCTAGGGCACGCATCTCGACGACGCTGACCAAGCGTTGGCCGGTTGGGGGCACGGCGTCAGTTGACATAGTTGCTGCTTTCAGGCGCAATCCAGATTCCCGGCCAGCGGATTCCGCCCCCCTATGGCCCCCCCCGCTTCGCAGGGGGACATGGATTCGCGCATGCGCGGCAATGACGGTGCGTGCTTCATTACCGTGCTGCGACCATCGCCACGGCGTAGGCACGCGCATGGGTGAGCGAGATGGCCCACTCCAGGAGGCCGAGCGCTTGCGCCCGCGCTGCGGCGCGACCGTGCAAGGCGACAGTCGGCTTGCCGCGGTGATCGGGCACGACTTCCATGTCGCGCCAAGCCAGGCCGCGAATGCCCGTTCCCAACGCCTTGGCGACCGCTTCCTTGGCCGCAAACCGGGCGGCAAGCTCCGGCACGCGCCCCCGGCAGTACGCCAACTCGCCCGGAGTGTAGACGCGCTCCAGAAACCGTTGTCCGCGGCGGGCGATCACCCCCTCGATACGGTCAATCTCGATCATGTCCACGCCTACGGTCAGCATAGTCCTGCCTTCGGCTTGATCTGCAAACGGCACCGGCCCTGTCCGCTGGGGAGGGCATCTCAGTCAATGACCAGCCGCACGTTACGCACTGCGCTGCGATAACTCCAACCGGCAGCCAGCACATCGAGGCGCTCGATGTGCGCGGGTCGCGGCACGAGACCCAACAGGTTGACCTCGTAGGATGTCCATTCACCGGCCTGGACTTGCGTAGCGGCACGTACCGGCAGGTCGTCGCGATTATGGATGAAGAAGCCATGCGCCCACACAGTGTTCGTGCGGTTGATGTCCTCATAGATGACCCGCAGCATCAGCGGATATTCCGTACCGGCGAAGCCGCCTCCCGACAGCGAGTGGCTATCTACACGCACCTCGGTAGACAGCAAGACGGAAGCGGTGTCCGAGAGGTCGCGGCCGACGGTCTGTCGAATGATCGTCTCGCCGTGCCCTTCACCGACACGCTCGAAGGAGACCTTGCCTTGACCGCCCTCGATTTCCCACGATACCCGGCCCGGCGGCTCGCGCTCGGAGAGGTCGAGCACCGTCCAGTGGCTGGGCCGCCCCGGCTGGCCGGCTGGCCCCGGCACCCCGTCTTGCAAGCTGCCGTTCTTCAGCACGTCGCGCGGAATCGGCAACGGCCCGACCGGCGCAGTGTCCTTCAGTATCTGGGCACGTTGACCGGTGCCCACGGTCAGGCTAGCACCGGCAGCGTGGGCAATGGCCTTTCCTACTCGTACCAGCACGGTGCTCTCAGCGAGGGTTACCACTTCCAGAGAGTAGCTCCCATCTTGCAGGCCCACCAGTCCGGAAGGAGTCTGCACCTCGAAACTCCCTTGGAGGGACTCATACGGCGGTTCATCGGGCGCTACGCCGACGTGGATACGACCCCTTTCGAGGCGCAAGACGACGGTGCGATCAACGGGGCCGAACCGCCCGCGGCGCAACTGCACTACCTGGAGCGTAGTGTCGGGGTAGAGGAGGACCGTGCTGAAGTCGAAGAGGCGCATGAAGACCCGCGAGCCGGAGCTTGTGCGGATGGTATCACCCTCGTCAAAGATGGGGACTTTCGGCAACTCGATCCATTCGGTGTGGCCAGCCCGCTGAATGAGGCCGACGCCCTCGATCAGCCGGCCGAAGCCCTGATTAATGACAATGGCATTGCCGATATACCACCGGACGGCGTACCAGCCACCGAGGACAACGCTCAGGAATAACACGGTCGCCAGGAGCAGCAAGCGCCAGGCGAGCCGCTCGGCTTGCCAAGGCGCGCCGGTGAAATCGCTGACCACCGGCAGGGCGCGTGCGAGCGGCGTCTCAACCGCCGACGTAAGCTCCGCCCCCGGCCCGCGTCCAACCACCATCGGCCTCCAGTTTTGCTCGACAGGATAAGAACATCAACTGGGATGTGAGCCGGGCATCATCAGCGGCCCCTTGGCCGGAGCCGCCCGTATGACTCTAACGGGCGAGCGCTGCGATCCGGGCTATGAGCGCGGGATAATCAGCCCGCTCGGCCGCGCCTCGTGTCCTGGCATTCCGGGCACGCCGGGCATGGTCGGGGCAGCGGCAGCGGCCTCGGATCCGGGCGTCCACAGCCCCGCCAGCGCACCCTGGTCCTGCTGACGCTGGAACTCGGCCGGGTCCACACCGAGAGCGCGCGCCAAACTCCGTTGCACGAGACGCAGGACCCAAGGATGCTCCTCGGGCGATGCGCCCTCCGGCTCCAGGGCCAGCGCGGCGGCGAGCGCCAACTGCGCCGGCCAGCGCCGGTCATGGCGGACGAAATGGTAGGCCATCTCCTCCAAGCGCCGCCGCCAGCGCACCCCTTGCTCACCATGGAACTCACTCGTCACCACCTGGCGCAGCGCCGCCGACAGGCGATCACGCTCCGCTTCCGGGGGCAGTGAGAGGGTACTCGTCTCCCGGTCGCGAAAGACGGTCGTGAGCGAGCTAATGACCTCTTCGGGCAGATGCCAGCCGCGCATTTCCGACTCGTCGAACACCTCCGGCGACCGATCCAGCAGGTCGGGGCGAAAGCGCACCTCCGTGGCTTGCAGATAGTCGTAGACCGGCGAGGGCGGCGGCCCCGGCGGGCCGGCGAGGTAGCGGCCATAGACAGCATAGTCGGCCGGGACGCCGCGCTGCTGGGCGATGGCCGCTTGCGCGGCGCTCGTGAGTAGGTGCAGCGCATAGGGCACCGGCACCTCAGTGACCAGGAAGGCACCGCGCGCCGCCATTTCCGAGCGCGTCCGGACGACCTCCTGGTCGAACTCGGCGCGAGACTGCCGCGTAATCGTGAAGGAATGCAACCGTCCACTGTCGTAGACGACGCCATTGGCCGCCGAGCGCCCGGAGCCGGGAATATCCAGCGCCAGCCAGAATAAGCGCGCCCCGTCCGGGTCACAGGAGCTGAGGAACGCCGGACCGGTAGCCACCGGCGCGGCAGCCGTGCCGACCAGCTCGTCGCGTGGCGCAGAATCGGCGTGGATACCAGCTTGCTTGAGACGATGGAGTGCCCGCCGTGCCCCCCGGCGCACCTCACGTGGCCGCTCGCCGGCGACCAAGTCGCTGGCCAGGTGGGCAGCGGCCGGGAGCCGCACCGCGCCCAGTGCCTCGGCGGCCGCGCCGGCGAGTGGCCACGGTGGCGCCGCCGCCAACTCCTCAATGAGGGAGAGCGCCGCGTCCGGGTCGTCCTCGGCCAAGGATCGGAAGCTGGGAGGCAGCGACGCTGGCCCAGCACGGGCCAACGCCGCGCGGGCATCATCGGGCGAGAGGCCGGCCAAGGCCACCGCCGTGCCACTCCGCCGCGCGGCCTTGGTAGTGGCACGGGGCAGGGTACCCCGGCGGCCGCGTGACCGTCTCCGCGCTACTGATCGAGCGATGCTGTGTCCTCCTCTACGCCACGCGCCCGCTTGCGGCGACGCTTGCGGATCACTTCCACCATCGGCGTCGGCTCCAACGCTTCTACGACGCGATGCGCCTTGGCGTTGGCAGCAGCTTTCTTCGGCCGGCGCCGTTCGCGGCGCTGCGGGGTTCTTCTAGGCATATCCTGCACCTCCCGAAGGGCCGCCAGCGGAGTATCGCTGGCCGTTATAGTGCCGAGGACGGGATTCGAACCCGTATGGCCCATACGGGCCGAGGGATTTTAAGTCCCTTGCGTCTGCCAGTTCCGCCACCTCGGCCAATCCGGCTCAGGCGGGCGGAACCGCCAGGCGGCGACGAGCCGGCTTATTCTACCAATTTTGCTCCCGCGCGAGGGGCCGTGCCTCACTCCCGGCGCTCCTCACCCCGGCTCCGGAAACACTATGGTCTTGCCAAAGCCACCGCCAGGCATGAAAATGACGGCCGTCGTTGCGGCTTCTGCCGCAGTGACGAGACGTCGGGAATGACGGGCGGTAGACTTGCCCCACCGCGGCACCAGTGCCGAGGAAACGCCGCGGCAGCGTGAGGGCGGGCGGCCATCCCGACTATAATGTGGCTG
>JAJDZR010000273.1 GCA_022824545.1 Chloroflexota bacterium | reverse complement strand
GTGAGGAGTTGGCCCCCCTATGGCCCCCTCGCTTCGCAGTGAGACGAGGGCAACCACTAGGGTTGCCCCTACGCGCTACTCCCGGCCGCCGCGCCGACCGATTCGGCGGCGGCAACCGGCGATAGGGACGACTCATAGGCTGCGAGGTGGCGAGAGTCCGACTCGATCAGCGTGGTCTTCAGGGCACGCTCGACCGCGCCGCGCCGCAATGCCTGGGACCAGCAGGCGCGATCTCGATGGATGTAGGCGCCGCGACCGTTGCGCTTGCCCGTCTCGTCCACCTCGACGTGGCCCTCCGGGGTACGCACGATGCGGACCAACTCTCGCTTGGCTGCGGTCCGGCGGCAGCCGATACAGGTGCGCTGGGGCACGTGGCGCGGCCGGGAGCGACGCCGGCTGCTGCTCATACGCCTCCGCCTGCGTTGCCCGGAACCCCGGTCTCGTCGGAGGGTGAGGCGACGGCACCGGCGACGGCCTCGCCATCAGCGGAGGGCTGATCGCTCCTGATGTCAATGCGCCACCCGGTCAGCCGCGCCGCCAAGCGAGCATTCTGCCCTTCTTTGCCGATAGCGAGCGAGAGCTGCGCGTGCGGCACCGTCACATAGGCAGTCTTGTCCTCTTCACTCAACTCGACGCTGTGGACGCGCGCCGGGCCGAGGGCACTCGCTACCATCGTGGTGGTCTCGTTGTGCCACTGCACAACGTCAATCTTCTCGCCGCCGATCTCGTTGACGACGGTCTGGATGCGGATGCCGCGCTGCCCGACGCAGGCGCCCACCGGGTCCAGGCCGACTTGACGGCTCTGCACGGCGACTTTGGTCCGCGAGCCTGGCTCACGAGCGATAGAGCGGATCTCGACGCTGCCGTTGTAGATTTCGGGAATCTCCAACTCCAACAAGCGCCGCACGAAATCCTTGTGGGCGCGGGAGGCAATCAACAGGTACCCGCGCGGCGCCCGATTGACCTCCAGCAGCAGCGACCGGATGCGGTCGCCGATGCGGAAGCGCTCGCTCGTCACCTGCTCGCCGGGCGGCAAGAGCGCCTCGACGCGACCCAGGTCAACGATCATGCCGCGCGGCTCGGCCCGGCGGAAGATGCCGCTGACGATGTCGCCTTCACGATCAATGTAGTCGTGAAAGACGTGATCGCGCTCGGCTTCACGGAGGCGCTGCAGCATCGCCTGCTTGGCCGCCTGCGCGCCAATACGGCCGAAGGTTGGGGGTGTTATGTCAATGCGGACCGAGGTGCCGACGCTGGCCTCGGGGTCAATCGCCAGTGCCTCCGGGAGCGCGATCTCCAGCACCGAGTCAACGACCGCTCCCTCCGCGACGACGAGCTTGATGGCGAACACGCGCGGCTTGCCGGTCTGGGGAGAAAGCTCGGCGACCAACTCCTCTTCACCCCCGAAGTCGCGCTTGTAGGCGCTGACCATCGCCCCTTCGATCATATTCAAGATCTCGTCGCGGGGCAGCCCCTTCTCCGCCGTGATCTGCGCGATGGCCGCAGAAAAATCGTTCCTCACGGCATTGCCTCATCTATCGTTACTCAGCCGCGGTACCTGTCACGACCGAGCAGTCATCGTTCAGGGCGCCAAAAACAGCGAAAGTGGGACTAGCCCACTTTCACCGCTCGGCACCTCACTTCCTGTACAAGTACGTCTGCCTTCCGAGTATAGCAGGACTGGCCGAGCGACGGCTACCGGACCGCGAACACCGGCGGCTGGCCCGCCTGGTGACCGTCGCTCGGCAGCGAGGCCTGCCCCGGTCCTCGGATGTGGCCTATACTATAGACCGGGCCGCGGCAGCCGACGCCCGGCAAGGGGCGCGGTCTTGGCCCCGACATTGCATCATGAGAGTGGCTTCGTACTACCCATCGCACCCATCGAGCCGCGCGCTGCTCGGCGCGCTCCGCTACGTGCTCCCCGTGCTCGGCCTGGTGCTCGCGCTAGGCTGGTCGGCGCTCGCGGCCGGGCCGGCGCTGCCGCGCCCGCCGGCCGAGCTGAACGTGACGGCGAACACGGCGGAAGTGAGCTTCCCGGCAGAAGTCCGCTTCCGGCTCGCCGCCAGCGATCCGGCCAGTACCATCGAGCGGGTCCAGTTGTTCTACTCGGTGGACGATTCCCCGGTACTGCAAGAAGCCACCCCGACGGTCCGCCCGGGGCGGACCGTCGAGGCCGAGTACCATTGGATGGTACGGCAATTGCTCGTGCCGGGCAGCGAGATCAGCTACTACTGGCGGGTCGAGACGGCCAGCGGCAATCACTGGACGACCGAGCCACAGCAGGTCAACTACGACGACACGCGCTTCAACTGGCGCCAGGCCCGCGACGGATTCATCACGCTGTACTCGTATGGCTCCGGCGAGGCGGCGAGTCAAGGGCTGCTGCAGGAGGCCCGGGACGTGCTGGACCTCATGGAGCGGGAATACGACCTGATCCTAAAGAAAGAGGTCAAAGTCTTTGTCTACGCGGATGAGCAAGACTACCGCTCCGCCTTCGGGCCGCTCCAGGTATCCAGCACCGCTGTGACCGTCGGCACGGATCGCATCTTCATGCTGTTGGCGGTGCTGCCGGAAGACAGCATCACCGCTATTCGGCACGAGGTACTCCATGCGGTATTCCTCCAGCGCACGGAGAATGCCTTCAACAACCCCCCGCGCTGGCTCACCGAGGGATTCTCACTGTTCCTGTCCGGCGAAGAGATCCCGCCGGAGAATATTGACCTGCTGCGGCAACTCGACAGCGAGGGACAGCTCTTCTCGCTCAGATCTTTGAACGGGGGCTTTCCAAGCACGGATCGGGAGCGGACCATTGCCTATTTGGAAAGCTACTCTGCGCTGCGGTACATCATCGAGGAGTTCGGGGCCCAGAAGCTAAAGGCGCTGCTGGCAGCCATTAGCGAGGGCAATGCCACGGACGATGCGTTCGTGCAAGCCTTGGGCGTGACGGTGGGTGAGTTGGATCAGCGTTGGCGCGAGTCCTTGCAACGTGGGGATCAGGCCAGCCCAAGCACCGCGCCGCGGGTCGGCCAAGCAACCGACGACGCAGCGGAAGGCTGGTTGGCCCGCACAATGGGCTTCTGGAACGATAACCTTGACGTGATCGGCCGCCCCATACTGATCGGCCTCGTCGTGGCAGCCCTGCTCATCACTATCCTGGGGTTCCGCAGTGGCCGCCGGCGCCGCAAATCGGACGAGAACGGCGACTGACGGTTTCGGTCCAGGCCTACTCCCAACCCCGCTCCCTGAAGGGAAGGGGCCAGCGGTCAACGAGGCTGTGTTGATATTCGAGTTGTGGCGGGACCGCTGGTCCAAACGCCCTTGAGCAACCTGGCTATGAGGCGCAGCGCACACGCGCAAGGGTTAATCGTGCATACCGGCCCTACTCCTCAAGACCTCGTAAGTGTGGCTGTCGGCGCTTGTGCGACCATTGCCGCAGTGCTCTTTGGCTTCGGTGGCGTCGTCTTCGGTCTCTATACCCAAATCCTGAGGGAGATGTCCGCAGGAGCTTCCACGTCTCTTCCTGCCCTGGTAGGTAAGCTGGAGCGGTATC
>JAJDZR010000033.1 GCA_022824545.1 Chloroflexota bacterium | reverse complement strand
CTGACTTGGCCACGGTCTCGACGGCGCGGTTTACGGAGCTGGTGCAGTTGTACAATAATACCCCCCGCAAGTGTCTGGACTACCAGACCCCGGCGGAAATCTTCTGGCAGGAACTGTTGCACTTCAAATGTGAATCCACCGGTCTCTTTGCGCGGGAATGACGAATCGGGGGTTTTTTCGGGGGGGGTTAGGGGCTGGCGCGGAAGCTGAAGAGGTGGGCGTCGCGGAGGGTGAAGGCGAGGCGGATGCGCTGGCCGGATAGCTCGGCGAGGCGGCGCTCGCCGGGCCAGCGAAGGGGGGCCGGGCCGATCAGGTGGCGGGAGGGGACGTTGCCGATGAACTCGGCGCGGTCGGGACCGGCAAAGCCGGCGATGGGCTGCTCCGACTCGTCCAGGACTTCGACGAACAGGGCGCCGCCGCCGTCGAGGGGGTAGCCGTCGTGGTGGCGGGTGGTGGAGGCGTTGAGAAGGAGGTCGCCGCCGGGCCAGGTCAGGGGCTTGGTGATTAGCTTGCCGTCCTGCACGCCGGCGGAGAGGGAGACGAAGCGGTCTTCGGTGATGGTGGCCATGCCGACGACGCCATATTGGATGGGGCCCTGCTTGACGTGCGTATGTGCGCCGGTGCGCCCGCCGAAGTAGAAGCGGAGTTGGTTGCCGACCGGGATGGGCGGCGCGGAAGAGCTGCTGGACCAGCGCTGATTCCAGTAGTAGGTGGGGCCGATGAACGCCGGGCGAGGGACGGGCCAGTGCCACTGCCGGAGGTCGTGGCTCCAGCCGAGGACGATGTCAATGAAGTCGGGGATGCCGTTGTAGCGCCAGAGCAGTCCGAGGAAGAGGTCGGCGTAGGGAAAGGCGGTCATGCCGTAGTACTCGACCTCCGGGCCGTCCACCAAGTCGGGCTTGAGCAGGGTGTCGAACGGGGGAAAGCGCCGAAAGTCGGGACTACAGGTGATGCCGACGGAGCGGGCGCCATATCGCTGGCGGCCGTGATGGGGCTTCAGGAGCAGCACGTATTGGCCGTCCACCTTGCGAAAGAGGATGTTCTGGACATCGCCAACGGGTGACAGGAGCGGCTCGGGCAGGGGGGTCCAGCGGTAGCCGTCGCGGCTGGTGGCGCCGCGGATGGCGCCGCCCTTCTGCCAGATCAGCTTGAACGGCGCGGCGGGGTCGTCCGGCTCGTGCATGACACTGGGGTGGACGATGCCGGACATGACGATGTTGTTGTCGCGGCTGCCGCGATACTCGACGGTGCCGACGATGGGCCGTTGCCAGTGCAGGCCGTCCGCGCTCTCGGCGACGCAGACGAGCGACGGTTGGTTCGGATTGAACGTCGAGTAGTACATCCGGTAGACGCCGTCGAGGCGGAAAACGGTGCCGTAGAAGATGAGGTCAGTGCCTTCCCAGGGCATATCGGGGCGGAGGAGCGGCTCGGGATAGACCTCGGCGGGATACCAGCGGCGCTGCAAGCGTTGCTGGTCGGCAACCCAGGTGTCGTCGAGGAACAGTTGGCTCTTGGTCAGGTCGGGCTGGGTTTGCATGGTGCGAATCTCGCGCTTTGTGCGCCGGGGGCTAACGCTAGTGGCGGTGGAACTCGCCCTTCACGGTGATGCCGATGCGCACGGCGGGCTTGTCGCCGAGGACGCGGATGTAGTGGAAAGTGTTCTTGGGTGCGAGGACGAAATCACCGGCGCGGGCGATGACCGGCTCGTCATAGCCTTCCATCTCCCAGGAGATTTCGCCCTCCATCACGACCCACCATTCGTCGTGGAGGTGGTAGTGACGGTCGTTGGGGGTGTCGGGAGTCTGGTAGATGACGGCGGCCTGCATCTCATCGGTGAGGGTCAGGAGCGTGGACCAGGGCGGTGGTCCCATGCGGGCCTTGATTTCCTCGAGCCGGGCGTGGAGCTGGCCGGGGTTGAGGATTGCGGAACGGGGCTTGGCCGGACGGGGCTTGGGTGGTGACGATACTGCGGTCATCGGTGCTTCCTCTCTTGGTGGTGTCAACGACGAGCTTTATGGGTGTGACGCGGCGCGCACGGCTTGCACTGCCTGGTCGGCCAAAGCCTGCGCCTCGTGCGGCGCGAGGCTCGCCCGCTGGGCAGCCACACTGGCTTGGGCAAAGAACCAGCGGCGTGCCTGCCGCCGCTCGTAGGCCTCAATAATCTTCTCCATGGTGCGTGTCCTGAGCGTGGGCTGGGCTATTATCCCAGACTATACGCAGGGATGTCATCCGGGTGGCAGTGCGCTAGTACGCCCGCGGAGCACCGCGCCGGGGTGGAGCGTGTAGACTGAAGCGCGCTGCCGGGTGGACGGCCGATAGTGGCCCCACCAGCGGCACAAGGCTGCACGAGGAGGCAAGATTGTGAGCGATACCGATGCCCTGTCCGTCGAAGTGGGAATGATCTCTTCGCCCCACCCGCACGCGCCCATGCACGTCAAGACCCTGGAAGTGCTGCCGGAGGTCACGGCGATTCACGTGTGCGGCGTCGCCGACGAGGATACTGACGCGCTCAGCGAGGGCGCGACCAAGGTGCAATCGGTGACGACGAGCGTTGACGAGCTGCTGGCGCGACCGGAAGTCGCGGCGCTGGTGGTCTGTGTACGTAACGACCTGTGCCCCGACATCCTGCACGCGGCAGTGGAGGCCGGGAAGCCGGTGCTGTTCGAGAAGCCCGGGGCGCTCACCGCCGCCGACCTGCGGGCCGTGGCGGAGCGGGCGCAGGAGCGGGGCTTGACGATGAGCACGTTCTTCCAGAACCGCTGGAACCCGGCGATGCGCGATGCGGTCGAGATCTGCCGCGGCGGTGCGCTCGGGAAGATCATGGCGGTCGAGGCGCGGATGGTGACGTCGCAGGTGCGCTACCGCAACCCGGGGCACTGGCTCTTCCGCAAGGACACGGCCGGGACGGGCATTCTGTCGTGGCTGGGGTGTCACTACCTGGACTTGCTCTGCTATTTCCTGGACGACCGGGTGGTCGAGGTGGCGGCGCTGGTCGGCCAGCAGAATCCGGAGCAGATCGAGGTCGAGGACACGGCCTGTCTGGTGCTGCGGTTCTCCAGCGGGGTGTTGGGCACGCTGCACGCGGGCTACCACCTGATCGGGAGCGCGGCCGGGTACTCCGGCGCGGCCTACGACACCTTCATTGGCTTCCGCGGTACGGACGGGTACCTGCGGCTGCCGCGCGAAATGGACGGGTTCACGGTGCATAGCCTGGCACCCGGCTGGGAGGGCAAGGGCAAGCAGGACCGGGTCTTCGAACCGGCGCAATCGCCAGCCTACGGCGGCGTGAGCGGCGAGGAGTTCTTGCGGGAGTTCTTGCGGGCGGCGCGCGGGGGGGAGCCTGGTCCAGCGCCGATTGACGCTGCGGTCCACGTGCTCGAAATCATCGAAGCGGCGATCGAGTCGTCCGATACCGGGCGGACGGTGCGTATTGGGTGACGGTGGGGGCAGGATGGACCTAACCCCCGGCCCCTTCCCTCCAGGGAAGGGGAGCTATGGCAACGACAGGCGGCCATCACCCCGGCCCTCTCCCACGGGAAGAGGGGTAAGTCTAGTGGAGGTGGGTCGGGACGGGGACGAGCTTGAAGATGTGAGTGGTTTGCTCGGCTCTGAGTTGTGGATGCGCTGATACGCCGACAGCGTGATGGCATGAAACTGACGCGCGCACGCTTGTTCCTTGCCCTCGCTGCTGTAGCGATGGTGGTGGGAGTGGCAGACTTGTGGTTTGCCTGGGATACGGGAGTTGATCAGGAGTTGAGTCGTTCTTGGGCTCTAGCTGATGAAGCGCGATCACGGATTCATATTGGGATGCCGCTGTCGGAGGCCGAAGCGCTGCTTGGTGATGCCTGGCATCATGCCGCGTGTGACTACGGTGAATACGACCCGACATTGGGCAATTGGCACCTGTTCCTTTTCGGCTCACGCAATCTTGATAAGACTGGAGTCGTGATCCTGAGGAGCATGGGACCGTTTGACGACCAGGTCGTGAGTTTTGTGGGAAGTACAGAAAACTACCGCTTGGTGCCCAGTTGGGGAATTTGCCTGGGTATCTCAGGACTTAGAGTAGCTGGCTATGATGCTTAACCAGTACTTCACAGCCAAGACCGCTGCTGCACCTTTCCAGTTGAATACGCTTGGTACCTGTCCTGGATTCGATGAGCAGGCACTAGCGCTGATAGCCTGACCACGACCCACTACTACACGTACACTGGCCAGCGCAGTTTCGAGGCCAGCCTGGGCAGCTTGTATCACTACCAGGCCCGCTGGTACTCGCCGGTGCTCGGCCGCTTCCTCTCCCCCGATCCGCTTGTGCCGGAACCGGGTAATCCGCAGGGGGTGAGAGGCTACGCCTATTCGCTGAACAACCCTCTCCGCTACACTTAGCGCAGCGGCTACGCCGGCATGGAAGGCTGCTATCGTCATCAGTTGGCTGCCGGTCAACTGTGGTACGGCTGGTAGCGGCGGGGGCAGGCCTCACCCCCCGGCCCCCTCTCCAACATTTGGAGAGGGGGTGTAGGGCCTGGAATAGGCCCTCTGAATGGTCCTGGATTCCCTAGACTCACAAACGAAGTGCAACACCAGAGTAAGGTGTTGCCATGGG
>JAJDZR010000282.1 GCA_022824545.1 Chloroflexota bacterium | reverse complement strand
GCCACGGTCTCGACGGCGCGGTTTACGGAGCTGGTGCAGTTGTACAATAATACCCCCCGCAAGTGTCTGGACTACCAGACCCCGGCGGAAATCTTCTGGCAGGAACTGTTGCACTTCAAATGTGAATCCACCTTCCCGCCTGCGCGGGAATGACGGGTTATGCAAAGGTCTCCAGAGGGAGATGGTGCTGGATTCCCGCTTTCGCGGGAATGGCGAGAGGAGCGGATAGTGGAGTTCTATCAGGCGACCGCGGCGCTCTATGATCCCACCTACGGGCGAGCGGAGTTAGAGGGGGAGCACGGCGACGTGGCCTTCTACGTGGAGGAGGCGCGGCGGGCCGGGTCGCCAGTGCTTGAGCTTGCCTGCGGTACTGGGCGCGTCCTGCTACCGGTCGCCGAGGCCGAATTGACGGTCGTGGGGCTGGACCGCTCGGCGGCGATGCTCGCGATTGCTCAGGAGAAGATTGCCAAGCTGCCCGATGCGACGCAACAACGTATCGAACTCGTCGAAGGGGACATGCGCTCGTTCGCGCTCGATCAGCGTTTCAAGCTCATCATGATCCCGTTCCGCTCTTTCCTGCACCTGATGCCTCCGGCGGACCAGCGCCAGGCGCTAGGGTGCATTCGTGACCACCTGGCCGACGATGGACGGCTCGTGTTCAACATCTTCGATCCTCGACTGGAAACGATTGCCACCCATCTCGGGACACTTGGCGCCGCCCTAAAGAGGTTCCGTGAGTTCACACATCCCGACACGGGCCGCCGAGTGGTCGTCTGGGAAGCCCGCCACTACGATCCAGTGCAGCAGATCATCGAGGAGGAGCGTATCTTCGAGGAGCTGGATGCTGACGGGCGGGTAGTGGCGAAGACGTATGCGCCGCTCAGGCTGCGGTGGGTGTATCGGTACGAGATGCAGCACCTCCTCGAACTGAGTGGGTTTGCGGTCGAGGCGCTGTACGGCAGTTTTGAGCGCGGACCGTTCCTGCACGGCGGCGAGCAAGTCTGGGTGGCGCGGCGGGGGTAGCGGGCCTCACCCCCCGGCCCCCTCTCCATCGCAGAGCGATAGAGAGGGGGAGTGAGGGCAGTCACTCGCCGAGGCTATCGTTCGCGCCAGGGTAGGCGCCATAGACCGAGGGACATCGTTACGACCGCGAAGCCGGCCAGCACGGCCAGCTCGATCCAGATGTCGTGCTGCCCGGAAAGCGACTTCTCGATTGCGTCGGCTGCGTAGCGGAGGGGTGAGACGTACCCCAGAAACTTCAGCAGTAACGGGGCCTGTTCGATTGTGAAGTAGACCGGCGACAGGGCTGCGAGGACGAGCGACAGCAAGCCCGTCGTGAGGTTCCCGACTTGGAGCGACGGGGCAAAGCTCACCACGAACATGGTCAGGCCCGCCACGGTGAGGACGGCCAGGATCAGCGCAGGCGCCAAGCCCCACGTCGGATTGATGCCTACGCCGGCCACCAGCCCGAAACCCAGCAGCACCAGCACGGTTACCGTGCCCGATATCGAGGAGAAGGCCAGTGAACCGAGTACATACGCGCCCTTGGACATCGGCATCGAGATGAGTAGCCGGAGATTGCCCAGGAAGCGCTGGGCCACGGCGTTCTGCCCGACCAGCATCCCGACGGAGAAGGTCACTCCGAATACGAGCGTGCCGGCCATCAGCCGGCGGACAACTTGCGGATCGTCCGGGGCAATCGCCCTGGTGACGTAGAACCAGGGAAGAGCGGTCCCGGACGCGAGTAAGACGGAAATGTACCACTGCTTGAGAAAGGGGATGAAGCTGATCTCAAAGACGCTGGCCGCGTCCAGCACGAACTTCTTGACACCACTTGTCGGGTAGAGACGGTCGGCGGCGGCGAGGTTGCGGCTCGTCGCATCCCGGTTCGCAGAGGTCGTATCAGGCATCATCTACCCCGCGGCCGGGGTTTCTCGCTCTCTGGTAAGGCTAAGATAAACATCCTCAAGGGTGGTCCGGGCCACGGTGTATTGGCGAATGCCCTTGGCCTGCACCTGTTGGACCAACGTCCGGTCGTCGCTGCCGTAGACGGTCTCGGTGCCGGCGGCCGAGTCGAAAGTAATCTTGTATTGATAGCCGTAAGCGGCTTTCAGGCTCTCCACCGTGTCGAGGGTGAGCAGGGAACCGTCCTGGACGATGCCTACTCGGTCGCAAAGTACCTCGGCCTCATCCATGTTGTGTGTGGTCAACAGAATGGTCGTGCCGCTCCGATGCGCGTCGCGGAGGCGGTCCCAAAGATCATGGCGGGCTTCGGGGTCGAGGCCGGCGCTCGGCTCGTCCAGGACCATGAGCGGGGGATCAGCAAGCAAGGCGATGCCGAGGAGCACGCGACGCCGCAGCCCGACCGACAAGTGGTCGGCTGACTTGTCCCGATGCTCCTGCAAGCCGAGGGTGGAGATCAACTCTTCGGCGCGGCGTGAGGCGAGCTTCGCCGGGAGACCCCGGAGCTTGCCGAAAATGCGGAGGTGGTGCCTGACCGACAAGCCGAAAGATAGACCGGCTTCTTGCGGCATGACGCCCATGTATCGCTTCACCTCGTTGGGTTGCGATACGGCATCAATGCCGAACACCCGCACGTGACCCGCGGTTGGGAACAACTCGGTGGTGATCTGGCGCACCAGGGTCGTCTTGCCGGCGCCGTTGGGGCCGAGGATGCCGAGGAACTCGCCAGCCTGGACGGTAAAGGAGATGTCGCGATTGGCCACTGTACCGTCGCGGTATTGCTTGGTGAGGTTCGCAACCTCAACCGCTGGGCCGTCCAACTGCACACCGCCTTCGTAGCACCACCAGGCCGAAATCCCGGCCACCGGCCGTTAGTGTATAACCCTGGGCAGCGTCACGCCGAATGTGCGGACGCGGGCGGGGTTGATGGCTGGCGGCTCGCCCCCCCTGTCCCGGTGGGGGGACAGCGGCGCGGCTCCGCCGCAACCGGCAGCCGCCCAATCCGCCCCGGTACACCTGCGAGCCGACGTGCCGCTACACTGTTGCTGCACTCCGGCGGTGGGGAGGCGCTCGGCGGGGGACTGCCGCGGGGACGCGCGACCGGCCGGAGGGTGCGGCCACGGCCCGGTGACGTTCAACGATCATGGCGCGGTGAGGAGGGTGAGTGTGACCAGTGCAACGGCGATTGCCGAGTTGAAGGAACGGGTGTGTCGGGAGATTGATCAGCACGCGGATAGCTTGATTGCCTTGGCCGAGGATATTTTCCGGCACCCGGAGCTGGGCTACAAGGAGACGCGCACGGCCGGACAGGTGGCGGCACGGTTCCGAGCGCTCGAAATCCCGTTCGAGACGGACCTGGCGCTGACGGGGGTGAAAGGGCTGCTCAGCGGCAGCGCGCCCGGCCCCACGGTGGCCGTGCTGGGCGAGCTGGACTCGCTGATCGTCGCCGACCATCCGGCGGCGGATCGGACGACCGGTGCCGTCCACGCCTGCGGTCACAACGCGCAGATCGCCACGATGATCGGCACGACGACCGGCCTCGTCAAGTCGGGAGTGCTGTCGGAGCTGTCCGGTCGCGTAGCGTGTATGGCGGTACCGGCCGAGGAGTATGTCGAGGTCGGCTTCCGCTTGGGTCTGCGGAAGGCCGGGAAGATCGAGTTCCTGGGCGGCAAGCCGGAGCTACTGCGCGTCGGTGCGCTCGACGACGTGGACATGGCGATGATGGTGCATACCAGCTCCAACCGCGCCGACGGTCTCACCGGGGTGAGCGAGTCTTCCAACGGGTGCGTGGTCAAGCAGATTACCTATCTTGGCCACGCGGCCCACGCCGGGGGCGCGCCGCATCGCGGTATCAACGCGCTCAACGCGGCGACGCTGGCCTTGCAGGCGATTCACGCCAACCGGGAGACGTTCCGCGATCAGGACATGATCCGCGTGCATCCGATCATTACGCGCGGTGGGGACATCGTGAACGCGGTGCCGGCAGAGGTGCGGATGGAGACGTATGTGCGTGGTCGCACGCTGAAGGCGATCACGGACGCGAACCGCAAGGTGGATCGGGCGCTGCAAGCCGGCGCGCTGGGCGTCGGGGCGAAAGTGCGGATCGAGACTCTGCCGGGCTACCTGCCGCTCTGCAACGACCCGGAGCTTACGTCGCTGTACAAGGACAACGCGGTGGCGCTGGTGGGGGCGGACGAGGTGCGTGAGGTGGAGACGCGCGGCGGCTCGACCGATATGGGCGACCTAACCCAGATCATGCCGGGCATCCATCCCTACGCCGCCGGCGCGACGGGCACCGGGCACGGTAACAACTACTACATCAAGGACTACGACAACGCCGTGCTGCTGCCGGCGAAAGTGATGGCGATGACGGTGATTGACCTGCTGGCCGACGATGCGCGGCAGGCACGGGCGCTGCTAGGCGAGTACAAGCCGCGGTTGAGCCGCAGCGAGTACCTGGATTTCCAGCGCGGGCTGGCCAAGACCATCGAATTCGACGGGGCGACGTTTTGACGGGGTGGTGGGGTGGACCTAACCCCCGGCCCCTTCCCGAAAGGGAAGGGGCGTGAGGGCGGCGAACGGGGGCTATGAATGACCCTGGATTGCGGCGAAAGCCGCAATGACGGGGTTTGGTAGCGCGTCATCACACCACCACCACTTCACCACCTCACCACCAGCAGGAGCAATGTGCAAAAACCAACGGCTGCCGATGCGGCCGGCAATAGCACCGACAGCATCCTACAGGAGTAGCATGGTCAGTCGGCTCGCCGCTGACGGATACGCCAACATGGCAGCACGCACATGAGAAGCAATAGAAGATGAGTGGGCTTGAGGTTGTCACCTTTATCGTAGTTGTTGTGGGGGCAATCGCGGCTGTTTGGGGAGCAATCGCATCAACATTGGCTTATATGAGACAGACGCGGTGGTGGATGGTTCGTCACCCTGATCTAGGTCCTGGTGAATGGGACATACTCAAAGCACTGCATATTGCCCGTGAACGGCAACAGTCTTCTCGGCTACCTGGCCAACACCCGGTAGGTATTGGACTCACTGACTTCGGATTCGTTGGGGATCCGGTGACAGGTACGGACGACAAAGCCATTATTGATGAATACCGGCTCACCGCGGCACAAAGTATCGTTCTGAGCGC
>JAJDZR010000333.1 GCA_022824545.1 Chloroflexota bacterium | reverse complement strand
ATCTACAAGCTGTGGGAGGAAAGGGTGGTCCCGGCAGTGGTCTTCGAGCTGACCTCGCGCAGCACGCGGCGGGAAGACCTCCGCACGAAGTACGACCTCTATGAGCGGCTGGGCGTGTGGGAGTATTTCCTCTTCGACCCGCTCGGCGAATACCTGCGGCCGCCGTGTCGTGGCTATCGCTTGCACCAAGACCGGTACCGGCCACTGGCGGTAGATGCGGATGGGTCGCTGTGGAGTGCGGCGCTGGGGCTGGCGCTGCACGGTCGTGGGGAGCAGTTGCGGCTGCATGACCCGGCGGGCCAGCCGTGGCTGCCGACGCCGCAGGAAGAGACGGCGGCGCGGCGCGCAGCGGAGGCGCGAGCGCAGGTAGCGGAAGAGCGCGCCACTGTCGAGGCCGACGCGCGACAGGTGGCGGAGGCGGAGGTGGCGCGGCTGCGGGCGCTGCTCAGTGACCGCGGCCAGTCCCCTTGAGAGACTGCGGTGGTCTCCCTCTGACTCCCGGTCAGGGAAGCTATTGCCGTTCTATGCCTTCCCGCCCAGCAATGGGACAGGGCTACAGCGTGTTGCACCTACGGCTCACTTAACCCGTACCCACCCCGGTCAAGAGGGGGCAGATCCGCCGCCGCCCTACTCGACGCCGAGCGCCGGCTTGCCCTGCCAGGTCGGCGCGACGACGCCGGGGGTTGGCGGCAACTGGCGGCCCTCCGTGTCGTAGTGCGTGTGGGTCGGTGAGCGGTGGGGGGTCACGGTCAGGTAGTACACCGCCGGCTCGTCGCCGACACAGGTGACACGGTGCTTTTCGTGCGGCCAGGCCACGACGGCCTGACCGGCCGTGGCGATCACCGTCTCGTCCTCGATCTCGAAGCGGACCGCTCCTTCCAATACAACCCAGACCTCGATGCCGCCCGATTCTTCATGGCTGTGGAAGTTGCCCAGCTTCTCGCCCGGCTCGGCGCGAATGAACCGCGCCCGCACCTCGGGCACGGCAACGGCCGTGCCCGAGGTGCGGGCGCCAATCGAATGTCCTCGCCGGCATGGTCGCAGTTCCTTCCGGTGGTGGCAGTAGGTACGGCAGATTATGCCCCTTCCCTTTAGGGAGGGGGTTGGGGGTAGGTCCGTCCGCTACATGTGGATGGCGCGCCCCTCGGTCGCCAGGGCGGCTTCCTTGACCACCTCGCTCAACGTCGGATGCGCGTGGACCAGACGACCTAGCTCGTTGGTCGTGCCTTCGAGGAGCTGCACGGCGCCGACCTCGGCGAGTAGCTCCGTCGCCTCGGGGCCGATGAGGTGCGCCCCCAGGACCTCGCCATATTGCGCGTCGGCGACGATCTGGGCAAAGCCGTTGTGGTCGCCGAGCGCCAGCGCCTTGCCCGAAGCCTGGAGGGGGAAGGTACCGACCTGCACCTCGTAGCCCTGCTCGCGCGCCTGCGCCTCAGTGAGGCCGAGACTGGCGATTTGCGGATGGGTGTAGACCGGCTTGGGCATGTTGACGTAATTGAGCGGCTCCGGTTCCTCGCCGGCAATCACCTCGACGGCGGTTTCGCCCATCGCCATGGCCACGTGGGCCAGCGGGAGCCTCCCGGTCACGTCACCGATGGCGTAGATGCCGGGGACGTTCGTGGCCATCCGGTCGTCAACCGTGATCCAGCCGCGGTCGAGTTGCACGCCAACCGCTTCCAGGCCGATATTCTCCGTGTTTGGCCGGACACTGAGTGCCACAATCGCGCGGTCGGCGGTCAGCTCGCGGCGCTCGTCGTTCTGAGTGAAGACGACCTGTGCGCGGCCCTCGACCGCCCGGACGGACTCCACGCGCGAGCCGGCCTCGACCTTGATGCCCTGACGGCGGAAGGCTCGTTGCAGCGTCTCCGCGAGCGTCGGCTCCATTTCGGGCAACAGGTGCGGCTGCATCTCCAGAATGGTCACGTCGGCGCCATACGCGCGGGAGAGGTAGCCAAGCTCGCAGCCGATAATCCCGCCGCCGATCATCACCACGGACTCGGGCAAGGCCTCGGCGACGATGGCCTCCTTGTAGGTCATCACCACCTCTCCGTCAATCTCCATCCCTGGGAAGACCAGCGGCCGCGCACCGGTTGCAACGACCACGTTGCGGGTGGTCAACTCTTGCTCCCCGTCCTCCGTCGTCACGACGACGCGGTTGCGGTCGGCGAGGCGCCCGTCGCCACGCACCAGGTCTACCTTGGCTCGCCGCAGGAGGAATTCGACGCCTTTGGTCAGGCGCCCGACGACCTGCCGGCTGCGCGCCACCGCCCGCGCGTAGTCGGTATGCAGGTTGTCCACGACAATGCCGAAATCACCCGCGTGCTTCAGCGTGGTGAGCAGGTCCGCGCCGCGCAGCAACGCTTTCGACGGGATACAGCCTACGTTCAGGCAGACGCCGCCGACGTATTCGCGCTCGACAATCGCAGTGCGTAGTCCCAGCTGCGCTGCCCGCAGCGCGGCGACGTAGCCGCCGGGACCGGAGCCGAGAATGACAACATTGTATGGATCGGTATTAGCCACCGTGCTTACTCTTCCTTTCTCACTTGACCCGCCGGAGTTTCCGATAGCCTGCTCACCGCTTCCCTCACCCCCGGCCTAAGCTACCAGGCGAGGGGATGGACCGTCCCCCTGCGGAGCGGGGGGACCATAGGGGGGCGACACCGGCCTCGGTCACGCCGGCGTCCGGGCGAGGTCCAAGTCGAGCAGCAGCAACGGATTCTCCATGATCCGCTTCAGCTCGGCCAGGAATGCCACGGCTTTCGCGCCGTCGCCGACCCGGTGGTCAACCGACAGCGTGACGCGCATGATGTCGGCAATGACGATCTGGTCGTCGCGGACCACCGGCTGACGAATGGACGCGGCAACCGCCAGGATGGCCGCCTGAGGCGGGTTGATGATCGCCGAGAACTCCTCGACGTCCCGCGTCAAGGCGCCCATATTGCTGATGGTAAAGGTGCTGCCCTCGAAGTCCTCGGGCCGGTTACGGCCGCTGCGCGTGCGCTCGATCAACGCCTTCGTCTCGGCGGCAAGCTGGTAGACCGACTTGGTATCGGTGTCATGCACCACGGGTACCACCAACCCGTCGTCGAGCGACACGGCGACCCCCACATGCACGCGCCGGAACCGGCGTACCTTACCGTCTATGAACCAGGCGTTCAGGTCCGGAACGTTGCGGAGGGTGCGAGCCACCCCGGCGATCACCATGTCGTTGAGCGAGGGCTGGGCGGACTCGTCCGGCGCCAGCGCAGCCAACTGCTTCCGCAAGGCCATGGTGGCGCCCATGTCTATCGGTACCGTCACGTAGAAGTGCGGCGCCCCCGGCTTGCTCATGGTCATGGCGCGGGCAATCGCGGTCCGCATCCGGTTCGGCTCGATGTCCTCGTACTCCGGTCCGGCGGCTGCCGCCACGGCCGGGGCCGGCAGCGGTGCCGGTGCAACGGGCGCCGGCGGTGCGGCGGGTGGTGCCGCGCGCGCGGCCTCGACATCGCGGCGTTCGATCCGCCCCAGCGGCCCACTGCCGGTGATACTCGCCAGATCGAGGCCATACTCGGCCGCAAGCCGTCGTGCCAGCGGTGAGGCGCGCACGCGGCCGGCCGGCGCTGCCGGGGCCGTCTCTTGGGCCGGCGCCTCGACTGCCGCACCATTGCTCGCGGCGGCCTCGGCGGCGGCTGGCTCAGTAGCGGGCGCCGTGCTGACCGTGATGTTCAGCGCCGCCAGGTCCACATCCTCGCCCGGCTGGGCGACGACGGCGATGGGCTGTCCCACCGGGACTTCCTCGCCCGCCTGGGCAACGATGGTATGCAGGATGCCGTCGTCGAAGTTCTCGACTTCGATGGTGACCTTTTCCGTCTCGATTTCCACGACCTTCTCGCCGCGTTCGACGGCGTCGCCTTCCTGCTTGAGCCAGCGGACAATCTTGCCCTGCTCCATGTCAAAGCCCATTTTGGGCATCATCAGGGTTTTGGCCATAGTACGCTCTCAAACCTTAGGGGGAGTTCCCGGTGTACGGCTCACGGTCAACCGGCGCGTTGCTAACGTAACACCTCGCGCACGGCCTCGACGATGTGAGCGGCGGTGGGAATGATGGCCGCTTCGAGGTTGAAGGCATACGGCATCGGCACCTCGGCCATCGCCACCCGCCGCACCGGCGCGTCGAGGAAGTCGAACGCGCCCTCCGCAATGGTCGCGGCGATTTCGGCGGTCATCCCGCACGACCGCCAATCCTCGCCGGCGACGACGGCCCGCGTGGTCTTCTCGACGGAACGCACGATGGTGGCGGTGTCCAGCGGTCGCAGCGTGCGGAGGTCCACGATCTCGGCGGAAACGCCCTCCGACGCCAGCGCGTCGGCCGCCTTACGTGCCTCCGCCAACATCCGCGACCAAGCCACAATCGTCACGTCACTGCCCTCGCGCTTGACCTCGGCCTGTCCGAACGGCACGAGAAACTCGCCCTCCGGCACCTCCCCGCGCTCGCGGTAGACGGCCGTGTGCTCCAGGAAGATCACCGGATCGTCGTCGCGGATAGCGTTCTTGAGCAGTCCCTTGGCGTCGTAAGGTGTCCCCGGTGCGACGACCTTCAGGCCGGGCACGTAGGCAAAGTAGGCATCGAAGTTCTGCGAGTGGGTAGCCGAGAGACTGCCGAACCCGTTCGGCGTGCGGACCACGAGCGGTACCTTGATCTGCCCGCCGAACATGCTGTATATCTTGGCCGCATGGTTGACGATCTGGTCCAAGGCCAGCAGGCTGAAGTTGACCGTCATCAGCTCGGCGATGGGCCGGAGGCCGCCCATGGCGCCCCCGACGGCCATCCCCACAATGCCGGCCTCGGCGATGGGCGTGTCCAGCACGCGGTCCAGGCCGAATTGCTTGGAGAGACCGCTGGTGATCGAGTAGGTGCCGCCGTAAGCGTCGTCGGAGATGTCTTCACCCAAGATACAGACCTTGTGGTCCCGCTCCATCTCTTCCTGGAGCGCGTCGTGGAGCGCTTCCCGCACGGTAATCTCCGCCATCACCCGTTCCCTGACTCGCCGCGGCTACGCTCGCTCATCGTCACCGCTGCCCGGCCGCTTTCGGCAAGGCGCCGGTCGGCCGGTCGGCCGGGTCGTAGCCCGGTACCGGCGTGGAATAGACATACTCGTAGGCCGACTCCATCGGCGGCTGCGGACTCTCGGCGGCAAACGTGACCGCCTCATCCACCTGACGGTCTACGCGCTTGCGGATCAGCGCCAGGTCCTTGTCGCCGATGCCGTTGCCCGCGATCAGCCGCTGGCCGAATGCCTCGATGGGGTCACGCTCCCGCCACGGCTTGACGTCTTCTTCCGTGCGGTAGATCTCCGGGTCGGCGGTGGAGTGCCCGCGATACCGATAACAGAGCGCTTCCAGGAACACGGGACCGCCCCCGGCGCGCGCATACTCGGCAGCTTCCGCAACCGTATCATGCATCGCCAGCACGTCCATCCCGTCCACCGGCTTGCTCGGCATATACGGCTCGGCCTTGCGATAGAGGTCGGTCACGGCCGTTGCCTTCCGCAGGTGCGTGCCCATACCGTATTCGTTGTTCTCGCAGACGAACACCACCGGGAGCTTCCACAGCGCCGACATATTGAGCGCTTCGAAGAATTCACCCTGGTTGGTCGAGCCGTCCCCGAAGAAGCAGCACACAACCCGATCTTCTTGCAGCTGTTTGGCTGCCCACGCCATGCCCGTGGCGAGCAACTGATGTGCGCCGACGATGGCCCAGCCTCCCCAGACGTGACGCCGCGTATCGGCGAGATGCATCGAGCCGCCGTGCCCCAAGCTGGACCCGGTAGCCTTGCCGTACAGCTCCGCCATCACGGCGTTCGGGTCCATGCCGCGCGCCAAGGCGTGGCCGTGGTCGCGGTAGTGGGTGATGATGTGGTCGGTGTCCCGCAAGGCGGCGATGGCGCCCACGGCTACGGCTTCTTCGCCCACGTAGAGATGGCAGAAGCCGCGAATCTGGGCTTGAAAGTAGGCCTCGGCGCTGGCTTCCTCAAATCGCCGAATAAGGTACATCTGGCGATACAGTTCCAGCAACCGATCTTTCTGCATCCGGGCTTTCCTCCTCGCATTGGACCGAGGCCGCGGCAGAGGGCCAGGCCTCCTCCGACCTTGCTCGGCGCCCGTGCCCCATTGTAGCAAGCCCCCCTAGCTCATTACCACATTGGCGCGGCTCCGGCGGCAATACGAGCCAGTCGTTGCCGCCAGTCGTTGCCGCCATTGGTGTACGACCGCTCATCGTTGGGGGATGCTCGGCCGGTAGAGGGCGTAGCCGTACACACCTTGCGGGCGCCGGATCCGCAGAATCAGCTCCCAGCCGCTCGGCGCCAGGGCGCGGGAGCTTAAGGTGCGTATCCGTTGACCACCCAGATACTCGGCCTGAGCGAGGAGTACCCCCGTCGGCGGAGCGGGGAGGAGTGGCGCTGCCGCGCGCGGCAGGTCGTCTTGCCAGGTGACGGGCAAGGCTTCCGTGACGATCCTCATGCGGAGGCAGCTATGGCGGCTGCCGAGGCCCACCACCGTGAGCGGTTGATCGGCAGATAGCGCCCGCAGCGTGTCTACCAGGGCAGCGCAGCCGACGCCGCTCTCCTGACCGGCTTGGTACTCCCACCGCTCGTTCGGGCTGACTTCGGCGTTGGCCGGGTCCAGGCTCCAGCGCGTGGACAGGAGCAGCGCGGGGATGACCACGAGGCTGACCGTTACGAGCGCCGCGGCGCTGGCCAACGACGCACCACGGCCGGCGTTGGCCCACAGCCGCCGCCAGCCGTCAACGAGCCGGGGGGCGACCGTCGCCGCCGCGACAATCCACAGCGTCAGTGCCGGCAGCACGTCCGGCGCCGACCCGCGACCGCCGAGCAGGTCCATGAGGCCGGCCGTCACGGTGAGCAGCGCCGCCGCGGCCGCGCACGCCCTCGCCGTCGGCGTGCCGTGTCGCACGACGAAGTAGGCTCCGATCACCAGGGCTACCCAGCTGCCAACCGGCAGATCGAAGACCAGTGTCCAGGCGAGGTTCCGCACGACGAGCAGCACCTGGAAAATGCGCGAGTAGCCCACACCAACCAGCGCGGCCACCACCGCCACGCCCGCGAGCAGGGCCAGCAGGCCGCGTCGTGAGCGCGCGTAGCCACCCAGCAGCCGCCCAAGCGTCCCGGCCCGGCTACGCCACGCCACCGCTGCGAGCAGCAGCAGCGGCATTGCCGCCGCGACGGCGCCGTCCAGCAGTCCGGCGAGCGCGAGCAATACCAGCCCCGACAACGCCAGCGACCGGCTACGTTGCCGCCGATAAGCGAGTGCGGCGCAGCCGACGGCGAGCGCGAGACAAAGGGTCGCCGTCGAGACCGGCAGGGCCAGGCGGTTGGGAATGACGGCGAGCGGCGCTATAGCGTAGGCATGGGCCGCCACACTGCCCGCGACGGGGCCGGCGAGCACCCGTGCAGCCCACCAGCAAGCGACGATGGTCACTAGGCCGGCGATGGCGCTGACCAGCCGTCCACGCTCGATAGCGCCCGGCCCGACGCCGACCAGGCGACGCCACACGACCGCTGGGCCGGCGCGCGGCTGGCCGGGACCGTAGGACTCCACCGCTTGCGGTGCGGTCGGGGACATGCTGGCGCTGCACAATCCGCTGGCTGCGAACGCCGTACAGAGCAGGTCGTCTGGAGCGCGGGTATAGGCCAGGATGACCAGCTCCGATTCGCGGTGAATCGGCTCCAGGCGGTCATGTAGGCCGGGAAACCGCAGCAACCCACCGACCAGCAAGGCCAGTCCCAGCAGGAGCACCGGCTGCCACCGAGCGAGGGGATGGGTCAAAGCCGCACCAAACCTGGCAGTATCCGTGCGGCTTTGCCCCATCAGGGCGGTCAGGATGCGATAGTTCACGTTGTCCGAGAGGTTAGCTTGCTGCGCGCGGGGCAGTCAATGGCAAGCCGCAATGACAGTGAACGGAGAGTGCGGCCGAACTGCGGTATCAGCGGCCGTCCGGGGAATCGAGCGGTTCGACAAAGACTTCAATCGTACCGCCGCACGCCAGGCCGATGTCCCACACCATGTCGCGTGTGATGCCGAACTG
>JAJDZR010000016.1 GCA_022824545.1 Chloroflexota bacterium | reverse complement strand
CGGGGGGTGAGGCGTGGCCCCACCACCTCAACAATGAGCCGGATTCGACGCGGAAGGGAGTTTGCACCATGACCTCTGTGAACCCTGCGGACCCCACCGGCGGCCTTCCGGCCGAGCCGTTCGATGTGCAGGACGCGCTTCCGGTCTGGCGACAACTGGCGAACGAGCGCCTGATGTTTCCGCTGGACATGGACATCGTCGCGGCCAAGATCGGCCCGGAGCGCCAACTCTTCGTGGATAACGCCCTGATCGCGAAGGTCTCGAACGTAACCAGGGAGATTCACCAGCCAGTGCGTTATCCCGGTAATCCCGTCCTGGAGGCTGCCGGCAACGCGCACGCCTTTGTGCTGAAAGTGCTCCCCTTCGACGAGTCACCGTATTTCCGCATGTGGTACTGGTCAATCTCCGACTGGCACGACTGGGGGGCGGGGAACGAAATCCGATGCGGGATGAGCTATGCGGTGTCGGATGACGGCATTCACTGGGAGCGCCCTCGACTGAACCTGTACCAGGTCGAGGGTATCGAGGAAGAGAACGTCGTGCTGCCCTACGGTCCGATGCACGGCGTGTTCTACGAGCCTGAAGAGGAGGATCCGCAGAAGCGGTTCAAGGGCATGGCGGTGGTGTGCCTACGCCGGCAAGGGCAGCGGGGCGTGGAGGGGCTGGTCATTCCCGAAGCCTACCACCTCCACACGTCACCCGACGGCATCCATTGGACGTGTGACGGCGCATTCTCCAAACCGATCCTGCCGTATCTCTACGGCCGATTCTATCCGCAGACCGGTGTCGGAGATACCTGCCGCTTCTGGTGGGACCCGTATCGCCGCAAGTACATCGGTGACGTCAAGTTTGTCCTGCCCGGCACGATCCGCTGCCGGGGGATGATGGAGAGCGACGATCTGGAGCACTGGACACGGCCGCACCCGACCCTGGCAGCCCGCAATCCGGATCACCAGATTTATGGTCACACGGCGTTCCCCTATGAAGGCATGTATATCGGCGTGCGCTGGATTTATGAGCCGGAGCACCCGAACGTCAATCACTGCATGGGCGTGGAGCTGGATTGCAGCCGCGATGCCAAATACTGGACGCGCGTCGGCGCCGGCCAACCCTTCATGGCGCTGGATCTCGACGGTCCAGCGTGGGACGGCGAGCAGATGAAGATTACCTCGATGTTGTGGGTCGGAGACGAGCTATGGCTGTACTACGCGGCGAACCGCGGGTACATGTCCGCAAGCAAAGCACACACCGGTCTCGCCACGCTGCGCTTGGACGGCTTTGCCTCGATCAACGCCGGCGCCGAGGCGGGCCGCTTATTGACCCGTCCGCTGGGCTTCGCCGGCCGGCACTTGCACGTGAACACGACGGTCGCACCGGACGGCGAGCTACGAGTGGGCTTCGTCAAGCGTGACGGCACTTCCGTCGAGGGGTTTTCGCCCGACGATTGCCGGCCGATCAAGGGAGACGGTATCGCTATGCCCGTGCAGTGGCAGGACGGCCGCGATATTCGCGCTCTCGCGCACGCCGATGTGCGTCTGGACTTCCGCCTCCGCAACGCCAAGCTCTATTCGTTCCGAGTGAGTGACTGAGCCATCCCAGCCGGCTCTATTCGCTCGTGCAGGGCGCCGGCCCACAGCCTCGGCCCTCTCTACATGGCATAGTGAAGCACGACACATTGCCTGGGACCGATGCCGCGCTCGGAGGAATAGATGACCGCGACAGCCGTTGATCTCCGCACCTTGGACCACGCTCATCTGCTACACCCACAGCACCACCCGGCGGATCATGCCGATCCGCTCATCTTTGCTCGTGGCGAGGGCGCCTTGCTCTGGACCGTGGACGGGCGGCGCTTCATTGACGGCCTCTCGGGCCTGTGGAACGTCAACGTCGGCCATGGCCGGCGCGAGCTGGCCGACGCGGCGCAGCGGCAGATGACCGATCTGGCCTTCACGAGCGCCTACGTCGGCTCGTCGAACCCGCCGGCTATCGAGTTGGCGGCACGAGTGGCTCGACTCACCGGCCCCTCGCTGAATACGATCTTCTTCACCACCGGCGGCGCAGAGTCCAACGAAACGGCCTTCAAAGCCGCCTGGTTCTTCTGGAACATGCAGGGCAAGCCGGAGAAGCGCAAGATCATTTCGCGCTCACTGGGCTACCACGGCGTGACGATGGGCGCCGGCTCGGCCACCGGACTGCCGGTGTTCTGGAAGCATTTCGGCCCGCAGCCGCCGGGCTTCAGCCACATCCCCAACCTTGATCCCGACGCGCTGGAAGCGCAGATCGTGGCCGAGGGGCCGGACACGGTCGCGGCGTTCATCGGCGAGCCGGTACAGGGCGCGGGCGGCGTGATCCCACCGCCCGCGGACTACTGGCCGCGCGTCCGAGAGATTTGCAGCAAGTACGACGTGCTGCTGATCGCCGATGAGGTCATCACCGGGTTTGGCCGGACCGGACGGTGGTTCGCGCTGGAGCACTGGGGCGTCGAGGCCGACATGGTGTCGTTCGCCAAGGGTATTACCTCCGGCTACATGCCGCTCGGCGGCGTCATCATCTCCGACCGCATCCGGCACGTGCTCTACGAGCAACCGGCCACGACCAAGTTCATGCACGCCTTCACCTACTCCGGTCATGCCACCTGCTGCGCCGTCGGCCTCGCCAACCTGGACATCCTCGAAGGGGAAGGGCTGGTCGAACGGGGCGCCGTGCTCGGAGAGCAGCTCCAAGCCGGCATCGCGCCGCTGGCCGACCACCCGGCAGTGAAAGAGGTGCGCGGGTTGGGCATGATGGCCGCCGTCGAGTTTCAGCCCGGCGTCGCAGCACCGGCCGGCCAACTGGGCACCAAAGTGATCCGCGCCTGCCGCCGGCGGGGTCTCTTCACGCGCTTCCGCGAGGACATCGTGATGCTGGCGCCGCCACTCGTTATCGGCGAATCCGAGCTTGACGAGGTGACGACCACGCTGCGCGAAGCCGTCGCCGAAGTCGCGGGCTGATCGCCCCGGACGGCATGAAGAGGGGGCTACGAGGGGCGACCAAGGCAGCAGGCGCAGAGACTGATCGCGCGGGCCAGCGATTTGGGCAGCGCGGAGCTCGTTGACCCCTGGGCTGCGTGAACAACTCCTTCGCATACCTGGCTATGGCCCATCTACCTGTGCTACCATTTCGAGCCTGATGGTCCGCCTGCTATGGTTATCGAAGCCAGGGCCAGTTGAGCCTTGGTTCTAATTCCCCTAGACAGGCTAGCGAATATTATGAAGCTGAGAAAGCTCCCCCACTCTCTCCCACTCCCCCCTCTCTGCAAGTTCGCGTTCGCGATGCTTCTGGTCGGGCTGGCCTTCGCGCTGACCTACACCGAGTCTGCCGATACGTTTTCCACCTACGACGTCAAGGCCATCCTGGTTCTTGGCACCGCCGTCAACGTCCCTTTGCTCGTCGGCTCGATATTGCTCCTCCGGCGCTCCATGCTCAAGCTCATAGCGAACGCCATTCTGTCGCTGCTCGTCCTAGCCAACGTCGCGACGGCGTACATCATTCACACAGACCTCTACGCTCCCGAGAACCATTACAGTCTGATCACGATCTGTGTCGCGGCCTTGTTTGCTTTGTTTGTCGCCTTCCGGGTCATTGATCAGCAGCGCTGGGGAGGAGTCACATTCTTGGCGGTGGCATTGATCGGAATTGGAATCGTTCTCGGTGGGCACTTCCTGGAGCATCACGACTCCTCCACGCCGATAGAAGTCGACATGTCGAACATTCAACATGTTTCATTCCGCGAGAAACCCAATCTGTATTTCATATCCGTCGAGTCACTGATTCCGAGATCACTGCTCAGGAAGCATTACGGCACTGACACCTCGCAGTTTCACGACCTGTTCGAGGCGAACTTCCGCCGATTTCCCAATTTCTTCTCCGAATTAAGCACTACAAGAGATAGCCTCAACCTGATCATGGCGCTTGATAAAGAGATGTTTTTAAGGGCAAGTTACAAGTACCGGAATAATCTATTTTCGGGAGTGCAGCCGAGTCCATTGCTCAACATACTGCGAAATAACGGCTACGAAACCAGTTCTTTTTATCATTCTACGTGGCTTGGACAATACAAAGGGCCCTATATCGATCACTACACTAATCGTACTGATCCCACTGTTTGCGATTACATAAGCACCGAGATGTGGCCGATCGCGTTTTGGGGATACTGCACACTGCCGAGAGAAGCTGGGTGGCGCTCGCTTGACAAGTATATCGAGCATTCCAAGAGTCTGACCGCGAATGAGAGACCTCAATTTCTGATGGCCCATATTGATGGACCGGGACACACATTTCATGAATACCGGTACGATGACCAGTCGCGGCGCAATGCTTTCATCAGCCGCTACACTCAGAGTCTCCGCAATGGATCTGCGATCCGCGATCTGGAAGCGATCCTGGAGCACCTGAAGCATAATGATCCCGATGCCATTTTGTATGTCTACGGAGACCATGGTCCCGGGCTATCCCAGGGAGTGTCATTCGAAGACGACCCGGCGTTTGTCGTCCAGGACAAATTGGGTGTGCTCGGCGGCGTGTATCCTCCCGACGCCTGTGCTACCTATTTTGACGAAACTCTGAGCAAAGGGTATATGACCTCCTTGGATGGCGTTCATGCTATTCTGCGCTGTGTGTCCGGCGGCCAAAGTGCACTCAAGACGCCGCGAGAACCCGCTATTCCCTACGACACTAACCGCAGCTATGAGGAGTTCCTATATGAGTAGCAACCGGATAATGGGGAAGAAGTCCCTGGAGGTAGCGAGCGCCGCCCGCGTCAACGATAGCGCCCCCGGCATGCTTGGTTTCGGTGTGGTGAGAATGCTCCTGCTGCTCGCCTACGTTGACCCTGGCTCGGCCGGATTCATCATTACTACCGTCCTAGGCGTGCTGGCCGCCGGTGGCTACCTCGTCCGGGTCTATCTTCACCGCTTGAAGCAGTGGGTTTTCCCCCGGAATAAAAAGGGTGAACCGGAGGAAGCTGCGAGTGGCGCCGATGAACGGGCCGATGACCGCTAACCTGCGGTCCGACGGCGGGTCATTCAAGGACCCGGCGGGGCGCGTGTACCGGGTGTTCGATGAAGCCGGTGATGAACGTATCCTCCGGGGACTGGACCATGCCGCCGCTGCGGTGCTGGAAAAGCTGCTGGGTGAGCCATTCTTTGAGGCGTTGGCCGCTGGCGGCCTCGTAGTGCCGACCAGGTTGATCGACCGGGCAAGCCCCGACGCCAAGCATGTGCTGGCTGCAGGCTGGAGCGCCGCCGCCGAGCACGAGCCTGTGGATTTCGTCACTTGGCCTTACGAGTGGCCGTTCTCCATGCTCAAGGATGCGGCCTTGCTGCAATTGCATTTATTGGAGACGGCCGCCAGGAACGGATGGCTGCTCAAGGACGCCACGCCATTCAATGTGCAGTGGGCCGGCACGCGGCCAGTGTTCATTGACATACCGTCGTTCATTTCTTGGGAGGCTGGCGAATACTGGCGAGGTTATCGCCAGTTCTGCGCTGCTTTTCTGACGCCGCTGCTGTTGACGGCACACCTGGGCATCCTGTTCCAGCCGCTACTCCGCTCGCGCCTGGAGGGCATCCCGCCGGAGGAGGCGATCCGGTATTTCTACGGATTGCGGCGGTTCAAGCGCGGCGTCCCATCGCATATCTGGTTCCCGGCCAGGGCCGAGCGCGGCCTGCGCCGACGGGAGCGTGGCGGACAGCCGACGCGGGCGCGCGCTCGCCGGCAGCCCCGGATAGCGCTGTTCGCGCTGCTAGACAGCCTGCGGCGGCTCATCGAGAGACTGTCCTATACGCCGCTGCGTTCGGACTGGTCGCAGTACGCCGAGAGTCATTCCTATGACGCGGCGGACTTCGAGCGGAAAAAGGACTTTGTGCTGCGGCATGTTGCAGCGCGGCGTCCGGCTCTGACCTGGGACCTGGGCGCAAACACCGGCGTCTTCTCTCGTATCGCCGCCGAGCACTCGGGCACGGTCGTTGCCGTAGAGGGCGACCAGGATGCGAGCGAAATCCTCTACCGCGAGGCCCGGGCCGCCGGTCCGAATAACATCATCCCTTTGGTGATGGACCTGGCGAACCTCTCGCCGGGGCAGGGTTGGGCGGGGCGTGAGCGAGCGGCGTTTGATGACCGGCGCCGGCCCGATATGGTGCTCTGCCTGGCGCTGGTGCATCATATGCGCGTCACGGCAAACATTCCCCTGACACTGTTTATGGACTGGCTGCACAACCTAAACACCACAATTATTATCGAGTTCGTCGGACGCGACGACGAAATGTTCCGGAAGCTCTTGGCAAACAAACAAGAGGACTATGCCGACTATGCCGCTGGGAACTGGGAAGCCGAGCTGCGCCAGCGCTTCGACGTGCTTGACCGGCTAGAGTTGAAAGGCGGCTTGCGGGAGCTGTTTCTGCTGGAGCCGTCTTGACCGCGTTATGGACAACGAACAGCACCATAGCGCCGCCGCTCGTCATCCGCGCATCCGAGCTTGACGAGGTGACGACCACGCTGCGTGAAGCCGTCGCAGAAGTCGCAGGCTGATCGTCTCCAGAGAGTGCCTCGCATCCGTTGACACGATACCGCACAGCACGTATCGTAGGGCAGCCAGCGCCGGCAAGCCGGTCATAGCGCCCCCGGCCGGAGGAGCGGAGTGGACGGCCGTTCGCCCGGCGCGGTGGCCGCATTTGCTGCGTCTACCATGCGGAAAGGGCCCTGCAGGATGGAGTATCGCATCGAAGGAAACCCGGACTACGGGCAGTTGACCGTGGACCTCGCGCCGGGTGACACGTTCATCGCCGAAGGCGGCGCGATGGCGTGGATGAGTGCGGGGATCGAGGTCCAGGGCCAACTGATGGGTGGGTTCTTGCGGGCCGCTATTCGCCGGCTGGTGGCGAACGAATCGCTGTTCGTCGGCGAGTACCACCATCCCAGCGGCGGCAGTGTCACCTTCTCGCCGACCGTGCCGGGGGCCGTGCGGCAACGCACCCTCCACGGCGACTCGTTCATCCTGACCGCCGGCTCGTTCATGGCCTGTACACCGGGCGTTGAGCTGAAGACCCGTTTTGCCGGATTGCGCGGTCTGTTCTCCGGCGAGGGAGGCTTCTTCATCGAGTGTACGGGGCACGGCGAAGTCTTCTACAATTCGTTCGGCGCGGTGCTGGAAAAGGAGGTCAACGGGACCTTCCTGGTAGACACCGGCTACGTCGTGGCCTGGGAACCGGGCCTCTCATATTCCATTAGCGGCATGGGCAACTTGAAGAGCACCGTCCTATCCGGCGAGGGATTGGTGATGCGCTTTTCCGGCGCCGGCAAGCTCTATCTCCAGAGCCGCACCCTGTCTGATGTCGCTGGATGGCTGACCCCCTTTGGTAGGCGGTAGTCGTGGCCGGGTACGACACCATGAGGAGCACACACGGCGCAGTGGGATGAAGCCCCCCTATGGCCCCCCCGCCGCCGCAGGGGGACGCGGCGTACCCACCCCAACGAGGGAGGGTGGAGGTGGGGGCTAGGACTCTGCGCGAAAGGAGCGGCCAGTGGATATCCAAGTGATGGATAAGGGCGCATTTAGCTGGGCACTGGTGCAGCTTCATCCCGGCGAGCAGTTCGTATCCGAGGCCGGCGCGCTGTTTCGCGCCTCGGACAACATTGACATTGACGTAACCACTCGCCAGAAGGGAACCGGCGGCCTTTTCGGCGGCATCAAGCGTCTGGTAGCCGGCGAGAGCTTCTTCTTCTCGACCTACACCGCCGAGGACCACCGTCCGGGAGAAGTCGGCCTCGCGCCGACTTTGCAGGGCGAGGTGGCCGTGATCGAGAGCGACGGAGCGGGGCAGTGGCTATGCGCCGGCGGCAGCTATCTCGGCTCCTCGGCCGACCTGTCGCTCGATACTCAGTTCCAGGGCTTCCGCGGCATGTTGTCGGGCGAATCGCTGTCGTTTCTGGCCGTCTCGGGGCGCGGGCCGATGCTGGTCACGTCGTTCGGACGCATCAACAAGATAGCGCTTGACGGCAACCTAACCGTGGATACCGGGCACGTGGTCGCCTTCCAGGACAGCCTCGATTACAGCATCAGCAAGGCCGGCAGTAGCTGGATTCAGTCGTGGCTGGCCGGCGAGGGCCTGGTGCTCAACTTCTCCGGACGGGGCACGATCTACGTCCAGAGCCACAACCCGGACGAATTCGGGAAAACACTGGGTCCAATGCTGCCAGAGAGGTGAGCGTGACATGCAGTACGAAATCCAATGCCAGCCGAGCTACAGCGTGCTGGAGGTACAGTTGCATCCCGGCGAGCAGGTGGTGACCGAGGCCGGGGCGATGGTGTGGATGAGCGACAACCTGAACGTCACCACCTCGACGCGCGGCGGCCTTTTCTCCGGCCTGAAGCGCAGTGTGGGGGCCGGAGAGAGCTTCTTCCAGAACACCTACGAGGCCGAGGGCGGCGCCGGTCTGCTCGGTCTGGCACCCGGTCAGCCGGGCGACATCGTCCCCTACGTGCTCGACCACGGCGAGTTGTACCTAGAGCGGGGCGCCTACCTCGCCTCTACCCCCGACATAGAGTGCAACTCGAACTTCCAGGGGCTGCGCGGTCTCTTCAACGAGGGTCTCTTCATCCTGCGCGCCTCCGGCACCGGCACGGTGTTCTTCAACAGCTATGGTGACATCGAGGAGGTCGCGGTCAACGGCAGTTACGTTGTGGACAACGGCCATGCCGTCGCCTGGGAGCCGACGCTGGAGTACGAGCTGACCAAGGCCCGGCGCATCCGGTCGTTCCTCTTCTCGGACCAGCTCTTGATGCGCTTCCACGGACAGGGGCGCCTGTGGGTGCAGTCGCGCAATCCGCGCTCCTTCGCCAACTGGATTTATCCCTACCGGCCGGAGAAGTCGTCGGATTAACGCTGGGGCAGGGTTTATTCCCTCCCCCGTCGGGACGGGGGAGGGTTAGGGAGGGGGCCAGCACAACAGTTGCCACCGCCAATGATGGGAGGTATACGATGTCCGAGCGTGGAGCCGGCTCAATCTACTGCGGTACGACCGCAGGCGTGGTCAGGGTGGATGGAACAACCGGTGCGGTGTCCCGTCTGGGTCCGGCGCATAGCGTGGAATCGCTGGCGGTGAGCAACGGTCATATCTGTGCGGCGGTCACTCCGGACTACGGCCTGCCGATGCGGACATCGCTCGGCCCGCAGCACGACAGCGGCGTCATCCTCAGCACAGACGGCGGCCGGAGTTGGGCGGCAGCCAATGAGGGGCTGGCATCGCGCCAAGTCACGGCGCTGGCCAGCTCGGCCGACGGCACGACGTTCTATGCCGGGACCGACCCGGCGGCCGTACACATTAGCGACGACGCCGGGGGACAGTGGATCGAGCCGGGTACGCTGCGGGGCATCCCCGGCTACGATACCTGGACCTACCCCCTCCCACCGCACACGCCGCACGTCATGTGGTTTGCCGCGCACCCGCAGGACCGCAGTCGGCTGCTGGCTGGCATCGAGGTCGGCGGTCTGGTGCATACCGCGGACGGCGGCCGGTCGTGGTCGCTCGTGGGCGAGGGCATCAACCCCGATATTCATGGTCTGGCCATCGCGCCATCGCGGCCCGATGTGGTTTGGGCCGCAACACCGGCCGGCATCTATCGCAGCGAGGACGATGGCACGCACTTTCGTGAGTGCAACACCGGCCTCCCACGCCGGTACGCCCGCCCGATTGCCGTTGATTGCGCGGATGATCGTGTTGCCTACACCGTCGTGACCCACACGGCGCGCGGTTTCTTCGGTATCCCCGCAGCGGAGACCGGCGGTGTCGTCTGCCGGACGACCGACGCCGGTCAGTCGTGGCAGGAGCTACAAGGAGGACTGCCCGATCCGCTCCCCAGCGCTCCCGCTCTCGCCGCCGATCCCCAGGCGCCCGACCGTCTCTACCTGGGCACGATGGACGGGACGATCTACGTGAGCACAGACCGCGGTGCCGGGTGGTCAGTCCTCGCCGCGGGCCTCCCGGCGATTCTCCGCTTTGCCCTCTCCACCGATCCCAGCTAGCCGGCGCTGGAATGACGCCACGCTCCGTCCTCCGACGCCGAACCACCGGCATTGATCGCTGCGGCGTTACCCTTTAGAATGCCTGGCGGTCTCGGACTGCGGCGCTTGGAGGTATGTTGATGCTCGATCCCATTCGTGTCGCGCTCATCGGCTGCGGTGGCATCATGGTGGGACGCCATCTCCGCCTGCTGCTACAGCACGACGACGCCACGCTGGTTGCCTTCACGGATCCCGTCGAAGCGGCTCGGCAGCGGGCGCGTGAGGCCGATCCCACGCTGGCCGCGGTGCCGACGTTCGCCGACCACGCGCAAATGCTCGCCGACGTGCAGCCAGAGGCGGTGGTGATCGGCACGCCGCACTCCTTCCACCATCGCCACATCATCGATTCACTGCACGCGGGCGCGCACGTGCTCGTCGAAAAGCCGATGGTGAATACGGTTGCCGAGGCCGAGGAGGTGATCGCCACGCGCGATGCGACCGGGAAGGTCGTCGCGATTGCCTATCAGCGCCACGGCGAGGCCACCTTCCGGCAGATCAAGCAGCTCATTGACGATGGCAGTCTGGGCGACATTCAGTTCATCACGGCGGAGCAGGACCAGCCGTGGCATACGGTCATGCTCCAGCGAGAACTGCCCTGGCGCGTCAAGCCGGAGTTGTCGGGTGGTGGTCAGCTCAACGACTCGGGGAGCCACCTCGTTGACATCCTGCTGCACGTGACGGGGCTGGTGCCGGAGCGGGTGTTCGCGCTGCAGCAGAATCTCACGCTCGACGTTGACGTGAACTCCGCGATTGTCGTGCAGTTTCACGGTGGGGCGATTGCCACGCTGGCTATTGTCGGAAACTCGCCGGGTGTACAAGCGCACGTCTGGGAGGACATCGCCTTCCACGGGAGCAAAGGGACACTCTACTATCGCATGATCGGACAGCCGGACCAGCGCCCGTGGCTGGAATGGCGTCGGCAAGGGGACGAGGTGCCAACACCGTTACCGACGCCGCCCTCGGAAACCACGCCCGACGCGAACTTCCTGGCGGCGATCCGTGGTCGAGAGCCGGTGGCGGCGACGGCGGAAGACGGGCTACGGGTAGCGAAGCTGTCCGCCGCCATCTGGCAATCGGCAAGGCAAGGCAAGGCGGTGACGGTCGCGCCCTAGCAGCCCGCGGCCCGACTCATATCGTAGTCCGTACACGAGAGGAGTAACGCGCATGACGATCCGTATCGGCTTGGTGGACTGTGACACGAGTCACGTTGTCGCGTTTACGCAGCGCCTCAACCACCTTGACGTCGGGGAGGACCAATGGGTTGACGGCGCCAAGGTCGTCGCGGCCTATCCGGGTACTTCCGAGATGTCCCCGGAGCGCATCCCCGGCTTTACGCAGCAGCTACGAGAGTATGGCGTTACCATCGTCGAGGCGGCGACCGACCTGATCGGCCAAGTAGACGCCGTCCTGATCGAGTCCTTGCAGGGCAGTGTGCATGTGGAGCGTGCCCGGCCCTTCTTGGAAGCCGGCTTGCCGCTGTTCGTAGACAAGCCGTTCGCCTGCTCGGTGGCCGATGCCCGGACACTGCTGACGGAGGCGGCGGAGCGTGGCTTGCTACTGTGGTCGTCATCATCGCTGCGGTTTGCGCCGGAGGTGCAGGCCCTCCAAGCCACCACCGACGAGATCGGCGCGGTGACCGGCGTCAGCGTGCATGGTCCGGCTTCCCTGGACCCGGGCAACCCGGGTCTCTTCCACTACGGGGTCCACGGGGTACAGGTGATGTATCAGTTGATGGGCCGCGGCTGCGAGACGGTGCGCCTGATCTCCAACGCCGACGGGGACGTGGCCGTAGGGCAGTGGTCCGATGGGCGCTTTGGCGTCTTCCGTGGCCTGCGACGTGGTGCTTCGCCCTATGGTGTCACGGTCTACGGGGAAAAAGGGGTCACAGCAACAGCCATCAGCACAACCGACATCTACCGCGAGCTTCTAAAGCGCATCGTCGCCGCGTTCCAGACCGGTAAAGCGCCGCTCGCACCGGCCGACATGCTGGAGGTGGTGGCCTTCCAGGAAGCGGCACTGCACTCACTGGAGCAAGGCAGTCGGGAGGTGCGTTTGGCAACGGCAACATAGCGCAGACTGAGTAGCACTGCTCGGCCCCCCAGTGAAGCAGCTACAGGCAGATGTTTGGCGCTCGATGCCGGACCTAGCAAGCGCCGGTATACAAACGGTCATATGTGCCGTAGGACCTGTCCGGCACATATGATGTTGTCGGGTTAAGCAGACGCCATCTCCCGGTTCGATGCACGTCATAGAAGGTACGGCGGATTTGCAGCAAGCGTAGGCGTATAAATGTTGCACGCTTGGCTGAGTGCGGTATATACTATGCTTGCATCAGACGTACAGACAGGAGGAGCGAAGAGACATGCCACTATTTGACAAGGCAGAGAGAGTCAAGATCCGCAGTCCCCAGCAGCGTACCAACCGCATTGATCTCACCCCCTATAAGGACTTTCTCAAAAAGTACAAGGTGGGTGTAACCATTGACTTGCCGCTGGAAAGTGGTGAGTCGACTCGTGCCATCAAGCGGCGCTTGACGCTCGCCTCGAAAGAGCTAGGTATGCGCCTGCGCTATCCCCAGCACCCGGTAAAGGACGTAATCCGGTTCAAGGTGATGCCTCCGGAGAAGCGTCGCGTCCGGCGACGGAGCTGAGTCTTCACGCTCCGCAGCAGTAGCGGGCGCAGCCCGCCTCGCGCATGGGGCGGAAAAGCAGCGCTAATGCTCCTTCTCGCGCCCGATGAGCGCGCCGGGAGGAAGCATTGCGCTTTTTCCAGTGCCTTGGCGAGGCTCATCTTGCCAGGGCAAAGCGCTACTGATACAAGCGACCCTTGTCGGCCCGGACACCGCAAGGAGGAATGGCATGGACCTGACCAAGGCGTATCCGCGCAGCGGCCGGGAGAAGATCGCCGGTCTCATGATGATCGGCCGGTCGGTAGACAAAGCGCACGCCCATCTGGCCGGCACGCTCGGCGAGTACATCTACGACTGCCCGATGGATCGCCGGGTGTTCGACTTTCTCGGTACCAATGCCGAGGAGGTTGCCGACGCCGTGCGCCAAGCAGACGACGACGAGCAGATCGTGGCCTTTGTGCGGGCCAAGCTGGCCGACAAGACCACGGAAGCCGTTGAAGCCTGGAACGCAGCGTTCATGGCCATCGAACCCGATCTCTCCCGGCCGGCCTATGCCGATGCAGTCGCGGCCGTGCAGCGGCGCGCACCGCACCGCACGGACATCACCCATTGGGTAGACCTCATTGATGTCGAGGAGGAGCGCCCGATTCCCCCACCGCGCTCAACGGCCGCCGCGGCCGGCTGACCACCAACCGTCCTCACCCCCGGCCCCTCTTCACCAAGTAGAGAGGGGAGTTCGCTCTCGTGGTTGCCCTCTCCGGCGCTTGGGCGCGATGAACCGCGCTCCTACCCGGCATACTGAGTGTGAAGGAAGCCCACATGAACATCATCCTGATCGTCTCGGATAGTCTGCGCGCCGACCACGTGCGGGTCTATCAGGAGCTATGGCGCGAGCGGAACCCGAACGGAGGGCCGCCCGTCGCGCCGTACTTCCGGATACACACTCCGCATCTCGACCGGCTCGCTGCCGAGGGTGTGCTCTTCGAGCGTGCTCACGCCGGCTCCTATGCAACGGTCCCCAACCGCTACGAGCTACTGACCGGCCGCTTTGTGTGTACCTACACGCGCGGCTGGGAACCTTTGCCGGCGCACGAGATCGTGCTGGCGCAGGCGCTCGGCGACGCCGGCTACACCTCAATGTTCATCCTCGATACGCCCAATCTGCTCCGCGACGGCTACCACTACGACCGTGGCTACACCGCCTGGCACTGGATCCGCGGGCAGGAGGGTGACCGCTACCGGACATCGCCTGTGCAGGTCGAGCTACCCTGTGCGCCGGAGAAGCTACGCTCGAATCCGCGCTATCCCGACGGATCGGTCGTAGGGCAGTATCTCCGCAATGTGGCCGACCGGCGCAATGAAGAAGACTACTTCGCGCCGCAGACCTTCAGCACTGCCATCCGCTGGCTCGAAGAAAATGCTGGCCGCGACCGTTTCTTTCTTCACATTGACACGTTCGATCCGCACGAGCCATGGGACCCGCCGGCACGCTACGTGGACCTCTACGATCCCGGCTACACGGGCGAAGCGGTCATCTATCCGCGCTACGGCTCGACCGACGTACTCTCCGACGCCGAGCTGCATCATTGCCGCGCGCTGTACGCCGCCGAAGTGACGATGGTGGACCGCTGGGTGGGGAGGCTGCTGCAAGCGGTGGACGACCTCGGACTACGGGAAAACACGGCCATTTTCTTCCTCGCCGACCACGGCTTTGTGCTGGGAGAGCACGGTTGGATCGGCAAGGGCACGTTCCCGCTCTACGAGGTGCTCAATCACGTCCCGCTGCTGATGCGTATTCCAGGGATCCCCGGTGGACGGGTGACCTCGACGTATGCCCAGGCGGCCGATCTCATGCCGACGATGCTCGACCTTTGTGGCGTAGACGCCCCTGGCACCCGGCACGGTCGGTCCTTGCTGCCGGTGCTGCGTGGCGACGCCGAACACGTGCGCGAGGTGTGTATCTCGACGACCAGCCTCGCCACTCAGGCCGAGTCGGGCAGCGCGCAAGCCGGGCTACGCACGATGATTCAGCGGCCGGGGTGGGCGATGCTCTACGGGCCGGGGGCCGCGCCGCGCCTCTTCGACACCACTAACGACCCGCACCAACAGCACAACGTCTACGACAGCCACCCGGAAGTGGCGCGCGAGCTACACGCCGCCTTCATTGCGTTCCTCCACGAGGTGCAGGCACCGGAAGCGATCATCGGGCCCATCGCTGGCGATGAGCGTTTCCAGGGGTAGGGCGCAGCATGTTGCGCCCCCGCGCTAACCGGTCAGAAGCAAGCCGGCCTAGTCGTCGCCGTTGGAGAGGAAGAGGTTGCCGTAGAGCAAGCCGCCGATGGCGCCACCGATGATCGGGCCAACCCAGTAGACCCACCAGTTGTCCCAGAACATTGAGACGAGTGTGGGGCCAAAGTTGCGCGCCGGGTTGAGCGAGGCGCCGGTGAGCGGACCAGCGAGCAGGATGCAGGAGGCGACGGTTAGCCCGATGGCAATACCGCCCAGCTTCGGTCCCCGCCCGTCAATAGCCGTGCCGTAAACGGCCAGCATGAGGAACAGGGTCATCCCCCCTTCGAGCAGCACCGCGCCCCAGAGGCCCATTTCGGGACCGATGGACGGTGTCCCCAAGTTGGTGGCGTTGGCGGCATCGAGAACGGAACCACCCATGATGTTGTACGTCAGCAAGAGGAAGAGACCGGCAAGGGTAGCACCGATAAGCTGCCCTACAATGTAGGCTATCGCGTCGGTGAGACCGATCTTACGGCCGACCAAGAGACCAACCGTGACCGCCGGGTTGAATACCCCTCCGGAAATGTGCCCAAAGGCACTGACCATGGCGGCAAGCCCAAGTCCATGCGCCAGGGCCACCGCAATCAGACCGGTTGCACCTAAGTTAGCCTGGTCGGCAGCAACAATCGCTCCGGCTCCGATGGTCACGAACGCGAACGTGCCGATGACTTCCGCCAATGTCCCGCGCCAGTTTACCCCGTTCATTGCTCCCTATACCCCCCAGGGACCCACCGTTGCCGATGCACCACCAGCAACACAGCCGAAACAAAGCACATGCCTGCCCGTTCCCACCCTAACAGCGGCTCTCTGGAGGGTCAAGACTGCGGCCACAAGACAATGAGCAAAGCGATCACCGCCAAGGAGTACCCTTACCTCGCTCAGGCAAGACAGGGCGATTCGCAGTGCTGGCAGTTCGAGCTACGCGCTGTGCCGCCGCCCGCCAATCTGATCAGCAATGTCTACGCCGTTTCGTTCATCGGGGCACAATGCCTGCTCATCCGCATGTTGCATCGCCAGCGGGAGGTCTGGGACCTTACGGGCGGGACGCTGGAGCCGGGTGAGACGTACCTGGACGCGGCCCGCCGCGAGCTGATGGAGGAAGCCGGCGCCCAACTCTTGACATTCGAGCCTTTTGGCGCCTGGCACTGCTGGTCTTCGGCGCCAGCGCCGTATCGTCCCCACCTCCCACACCCGGAATCTTACCGGGTCGTCGGCTATGGCGAAGCGGCGCTCGTTGGCGCCCCGACCAATCCCCCCGACGGTGAACAGGTCATCGAGGTGGCGTGTGTGTCGGTGGAGGAAGCGGTGCGGCGACTACGTACCAGCTGGCCCGACATGCCAGAGCTTGCCGAACTGTACCGGCTGGCCGCGGCACTGCGGGCCAGCCGGCGTGATCGCTCGGTCGGTACCGGAGCTAAAACTCGTCACTCGGCGGGGTCCAAGGGTGGATAGAGCGGTATCGGCCCCCCGGCTCCCGACATCGCGGCCACTGTGTTGCCGACCCACCGCACGCGATAGGGCCGCTCGTAACCGAGGGCGCGCTCCTGGGTCACGAACACTGGCTGCGCGAAGGTCACTTCAACCCGACTATCCGCTACCAGGCTCCCCACCGTCAGATAGTCATCCGTCAGCATTAACTCGGCCGCGCGGCCGTTGACCGTCACGGCAAGCGACTGTCGCTCGCACCACGGCGGGATGCGGATGTACAACTCCAGGGCACGTTTGGTCTCGACCACTACGCTGCCGGCTTCCGGGAGCCGGCTGATAATCCGCACCGCGGCGTGCTCGCGCGCGAGCAGCAAGTTGACGCGCAGCCGCCGATCATCCTCAACGATCACGATGTGACGCCACGCCGCCGCGATGCCCTGAAGCGCAGCGCCGGTCAGGTCGGAGTTGTACGAGTGGAAGCCGTTCGGCTCGCCGAAACAGAACGCTCCCTGAGCACGGCGCCGGAGGTCCTCGTAGGCGCGCTGCTCAGTATTCGCCAGGTCCGTATTCTCCACCACCCAGGAGAGGTCGTCTAGCTGGGAGGCGAGTAGGTGGTTGCGTAGCATCCGCTCGGCGTCTTCATAGTAGGAGAGATAGCCGGCGCTCCCCAGCAGGCAAGCCGCCTCGATCATGTCCGCAGTGCAGTTGGCTTCTCCCCGCCCATAGGTGGCCGTCGTGCTCTCCTTAACCCAGCCGGTCCGGGTGCAGTAGGGCAAGAGGCCAACGTCAAAGATCGCACGGGCACGCTCGACTAGCTCACGTTGGCCCGTCACCAGCCCTAGCTCCACGAGCGAGGCCACCGTCCCGGTGATCGAGTGGATATGCGCGCCCGCGGCGGCGGTCAAGGCACCCTGCCCATCGAAGCTGACCGCCAACACGTGCCGGGCAAACCGCTCCGCCAGTTCACGACCAAGCGGGTCATCGAAGGTGCGGGTGTAGGCCAGCAGCGCACTGATCGCCCGGCCGGCGGTCGAGGGAGGCTCTTGGTCGGGCTCCTGCCAGCCTTCAGGTCCCAGCCTCCGTCCCGGATAGGTTTCCAGCACCCGGGTTGCCTGCTCCATCGCAGTGACCAGCGCCTGAGCATATCGCTTGGCACGCGCGTCTTGGTCGAGACGCCAAAGTGCCAGCAGTCCCAGCAGCACCTCGCGTTGGTGGTGCATGTACGCGAGCGGTGGGTCGCCCATGTCGTCCCAGCCAAAGCCGTCGCCACGGTCGCAGCTTGCGAACAGCTGCGACCGCAGACCGTTCAATAGCTCCGGGTCGTCGGGCAGTCCGGTGATTTCGGCACACACGTCCAGCGCGTGCAGAAACCGGCCGACCGTATGCGGCGTGTCGGCGGCTTCGTGCTGTGCCCAGACCGGCGGTTCCTTGAGGTTGAAGCGGAAGTACGGTCGGCAGTCGCGTTGGCGATCCACGCTCGCGCAGATGTGCGCGAGGCCGCGGCGGACACTCTGCCGCACGTCAACCGGCTGTAGCGGGTCCTTCATCGGTCAGCGGCTCCTTCGTCCTGCGCCCGCCGCAGGCGCTAGTGTACTGCAAGGTAGTCGCGGACCTTGCCGGCGGCCTGCACTGCCTTGCCGTGGTTGAATTCCCCTTGCAGCAGCGCGATGCACCTTGGTCTTGACCACCATCGTACCAGTCACCCACGGGCTACCGACGTGCTCAACCAGCCAGTACTCGTTCTCATAGACCCGGCCGCCCGGCGCACGTCGCTCCCCGCTGGTGTACGCGCAGGATTCGCAACCGGGCACCGGTGCTGCGACACTCGTCATCTCCATTCCCTCACTACAACAGGGCGGGGGCAGCCGCACACGGCGGCCGCCCCCGCAAGGTCGCTTTCGTGACCTCCCGGCCCCTTTGCCAGTTATCCGCTACAACGACCGGACTGCCTCGGAGGTAGACAGGCGTTGCGCGCTCCACCGGCGGCACGAGGGCCACGGAC
>JAJDZR010000317.1 GCA_022824545.1 Chloroflexota bacterium | reverse complement strand
GAAACTGAGTCGGCAGGCCCCGGAGGATTGGGAGCTCCATTTGGTCGGCTCCATCGAGCCGGGACGACAGCACGCTCGCTACTTCGAGCGGCTGCAGCGCATGGCGCAGGGCTGGCCGATCCACTTTCACGTGGATCTGCCCTTCGCGGAGCTGCGGAAGCTGTACGAGGAGGCGTCGCTCTACTGGCATGCGACCGGCTACGGCGAGCGGGAGGACCGCAACCCGATCCGCTTCGAGCACTTCGGTATTACGCCGGTCGAGGCAATGGCCACAGGCTGTATTCCGGGGGTGCTGGCCAAGGGCGCCCTGACGGAGACCGTCGAGGACGGGAAGAGCGGGTTTCTGTGGCGCAGCATCGGTGAACTGGTCAGACGATCCCGCGAGATCATAGAAGACCCGGCGCTGGCAGCGCGCCTGCGTGCCGGGTCCAAAGCGCGCGCGACGACGTTCAGCGACGATGCCTTTCGCTCGCGCCTGATTGCGCTGCTGGACGAACTGACAGACGGCGCCGTTTCGACGAGTGGCTAGCGGTCAATGGTCTCCGGCCTCCAGCGGCGAGCCACAACACCGCGGCGGCCAGCACGACGCCGACCGCCGCCAACGCAGCGCCTAGCCAGAGTGAGCGCGGTCGGAAGTGGAAGGTCACCTCGTGCTGCCCTAGCGGGACGGCGACGGCACGGAACAGCCCGTCGGCCGGGTAGGTCGGCGTAGGCTGGCCGTCCAGGCGGGCTTCCCAGCCCGGATAGAAGGCATCGGCGAGCACCAGCCAACCGGCGGCGGGGGCATCCACGCGCAAGACGATGCGCGTCGGCGAGTCCTGGTGCCACTGCACCACCGCCTCAGCCGCGCTCCCGCCCGCGGCCGTGCCTCCCGAAACCGCTGCCACCGCTGCCGGAGGCGCCTCGATGAAGGTTGTCGCGCGGCTGTCGGCCCCGGCCGCGCGTACTCCGGCCAACGCCGTATCCGCGTGGGCTACCGGCTGCGCCGCCGGCACCCACCGGGCGCGCGGCAAGCTGGCGGCACGCTCGTACACCTGCACGCCCGATGTTGCCTGGTTGGCGGCACCTACCCCCCGGCCCCCTCCCTGAAGGGAAGGGGTGTCATCGAGGTGTGCAGTTGCCTCCTCATCCAGCCACACCGCCTCGACGTGGACCATGGCCCTCGTCCCCGTAGGCAGCGCGCGGGCGGCGATCCGCTCGATCCGCAGGATGTCCGGCAGCCGCAGCGTGGCGACGTACTGGAACACCGTGACGTTGCCAGCCTCGACCGAGAGCAGCCGCGTGCGCCGGACCACCGGCGCCTGCCGGTGTTGTACGGTGGTCGCCACGTCGGGACGCCCATAGGCCCATTCCGCTGTGTCCACGCCGGCGCGCAGGACCATTGTGTAGCGGACAGGCGCGCCGCCGGGAGCAACGGGTCGTCCGACCACCTCGATCCCGGCGACGGGCGTGTTGTCGCGTAGCGCGGTGGCCTCACCGAGGAAGGTCACGAGCCGTACCACGCGAGCCGGCGGCCGGTCCGCCAGTTGCACTAGCACGACCGGCTGGCCGTCGGTCGGTAGCGCCCGCTCGATGACGTAGGGCTGCCCATAGACCTGCCAGCGCGGCGCCGCGGACAGGACCCAGCGCACCGCCAGATGGTCCAGCAACGGCGAGCGGAGGTTTCCAAATAGCCCCCAGTGGGTGTCCGGCTCGGCCTCGTTCGCAGCCGCCGCGTAGGCGGTGTAGCGGCGGAGCAGCAGCGGACCATACGCCTGGGCGTCACGTAATCCCACCAGGCCGGGCATGTTGGGGGGAAGCTGCGCCGTTCGGACGTGCTGGGGGAAGGCGTTGAGGAAATGCGAGTCGCCATGTACCGCGAACCCTATTACCCGGTAGGCCGGGTCTCCCTGCGGCAGCGACGGCCGCGGCGGGGGGAGCCACGCGGCGGGCGGGACCGTGGATAGCCGCTGGTGGCCGTGCCACACCAGCAAGTCCAGGATCACCAACACGGCCAGCGCGAGCGGTAGGACTCTTGCCACAGAGGGGACAGAGAGCACGGAGAACGAGACAAACCTGCGACGGAGGAGAGCAAGCCGGGTCCACGGACCACTAGCCGCGAGCCAGAGCGCCGCCGCCGCCAGTCCGAAGCCGACAAGATGTACCGCCTGAATGGGTGCCAGATACGGTCCATCGGCAAACCGGCCCACATTAGTCAGGAAGCGCCGGAACGGATCGTAGCCATCGGACCACCATACCAGCAGCCCCAGCAGCACCGGGGCCGTGCTCGCCAGCACCGCGACACGCCAGGTGACGCTTGTGGCGCGATCCACCCCCCGCCCGGCGAGCAGGGCGAGGCCGCAGACGACGAGCAAGGCACAGCGCGACGGCACGTGGATCACCTGGAAGCCGGGCAGCCACTCGTAGAGGAGGCCGAATAGCGGGAATCGCGGGCCCGTCCCGAGGCACCACATCAGCGCCGTGCCGAGCAGCAGGCCGGCGGAGAGCAGGCGCCGGTTCAGGGGTGCCAATGCACCGACCAGCGCCAGCCCGAGCACCACCACGCTGCTATAGAACTGGTTGCTTTCTTGTACACCAGTGCCGCCGGCGGCTCCAAAGACCGAGAGCACCGTCACATAATCGGCGCGTGCGGCCTCGGCCAGCGTGCGGCTTTCGGTGTAGTGCGTCTGGGCAATGAACTCCAGGGCCGGGACGACGATCAAGGCGCTCAGAAGTGCCGTGAGTAAGGCCGCTAGTAGCCCAACTGCGATTCGGTGCCCGGATACGGCGAGCGCAGCGCGCGCGGACCAGGCACCACCGGCCACCGGCCACAGGTCACGGGCCAGGCGCCACAGCCCCATCGCGGCCAGCGCCAGGATCGTCAGGGCCGAGCCGGGGGGCCAGCCGGCCGATAGCTGGATCACCAGGAGTACGGCCACGACGACGCAGCGGCCAATCGCTCCCGGCCGGTCGAGGCAGCGGTGCCAGGCGAGCAGCACCCACGGTAGCCAGGCCGTCGCAAAGGGCGCCGGTAGGGTACCGGCGAGGCCGCCGGTGGCGAAGGGGCCGCCGGCATATACCGCCGCCGCGACGAAGGCTCCGGCGGGACCGGTACGCAGTGCGCGTCGAGCGCACCAGTACATCCCGGCCGCCGCCCAGGCCAGATGGGCAATGAGCAGCAGCCGGATAGCATCGGCCGTGCTCAGGGCCAGCAGCGCAAGCCAACTCGGCAGATACCAGCCGGCAGTGCCGGGATCGGCCAGAAAGGGCACCCCGGTGCCGACGTAGGGGTTCCAGAGCGGCAGCCGGCCGGCCAGAGCTTCCCGTTGCAGGAACGTGGCGTTCGGGGCGAACTGGAGCAGGAGATCGAGATTTTCCGGCAGGCGGCCGGCGACAACCGGCCAGGTAGCCCAGGCCAACAGGAGGCCGAGACCGAGGGCGGCGGCGAGATGGGGGACACGCCGTTTCGTTGCCACGGCGCTTATAGAGCGTACCGCGCGGGAGACGAGTGGATCGGCGTGGAGATTCCCGTTTTCACGGGAATGACGGGTGGGTGGTGGTCGATAATCGCTGGTCACTGGTCACTGGCCCCTGGCTACCGGCCGGCGAGGGCCTGTTCGTAGTGGGCGCGGGTCCGCCGCGCAATCTCCGGCCACGACAAACGCCGGGCATAGGCCCGCGCCCCGGCCGACAGCCGGGCACACCGATCGGGGTCTCGCCGTAGCTCCGCAATAGCCTCCGCCAGTGCCAGCGCATCGGCCGGCGGCACATACCAGACGGACTCCCCGTGATTCAGTGGCCAGTGGTCGGTGGCGGCAACCGGAGACCGACCGCCGACTACCGGCTGCGGCGGAGCCACGGTGATCGTGGGTACGCCGTGCCCCAGGCAGCACAGCAGTGACCCGCGCCGCTGCGAGGCGCCATCGAGAAAGGGTTGCGCGGCCACATCCGCACAGCGGAGCCACGCCGCCACGCCATCCGGCTGCTGAAATCCGGTCCAGTGGACGTAGGGCTGGAGGCGCAGCCGCTCAATGAGGGCCGTCACCTCGGCGAGATAGCGCACGTTTTCCGCATCGCTCGAACCGACTCGCTCGCCAACCATCAGCACGCGGACATCAAGCCCCTGGGAGAGCAGCCGGGCGAGGGCGCGGATGAGCACGTCAACCCCTTTGCTGCGATTGATAAAGCCGATATGCCCAACGACAAGGGTATCCGTCGTGGCTCCAATGCGTGCCCGCCACAGATCGCGGTCAAACCCGACCGGGGGCGGCGCATCGAGATTATTCCCAACGGCGATATGGGCCAGAGTGGCCGGCGCGGCGGGCCGGCTGCGGAACACGAGCCTGGCGCCACGGGTATGCCAGCGCCACAGCAACGGAACGTCCTCGGCAGCGACGGCAATCACCGCGTCGCTGCGGTTGGCCAGCAACCGCACCATTAGCTGCCGCAACGGACCGGCCTTCGGGAACAGGTAGGGTACCCGCAAGTCGTGGAACGTCGTGACGACCTTCAGGCGCGGCAGGGCGCGGTGCAGAGCCAACGGCAAGAGGGTAATAGCAGCGCGTAGCTCGTAGGCGGCCGGCTGGTACTGGATGTGGACGAGGTCCCAGCGTTGCCGCTGCGCCGATTGCGCTACCAGGCGCCAACTGGACCGGTCCCAGCGCCGGACACGGGGTAGCACCCAGGGGTCCTGCCGCTCGGTCGCGGCCCGCTGGCTCGTGAGCACCGACGGCACCACGTCGAGAGCACGCAACGCACCCACCAGCCGCTGCGTGTAGTCGGCGATACCGCCGCGCAACGGAGGGTACTCGCCGGTAATCATCCCCACGCGAACCATGACTGTCCTTCACTCCCTCGCTGGCGAGACTGATGTAGCCCCCGGCCGGTCTCGCTCCAGTGCGAGCGGCGAGCGGCCGGAGACGTGCCAAATCAGCATCGGCCAGAGGATTGCCAGACGACGCGCATGACGGCGGCGGGCCGCCGAGACGATGCCGCCCGGGCGAGACACACCCCGCAGCAGCCACTTGAGCATCTGCTCGACCAGCTGAACGACCACCGTCAGCGCAATAAAGCCGCGCAGCGTGACCACGGCTCCGGTGCCCCACCACTTACGGACGAATTGATACTTGCTCCGGTGAAAGTAGAAGTCCCGCGCCAGCAGGTTCTGGTCGGCGCTTTGGCTGCCGTGGTGTATGACCCGTGCTTCCGGTGTATAGCGCATCTCCCAGCCGGCGCGATGCAAGCGCAGCGCGGCGTCAAGCTCCTCGAAATACATAAAGAAGCGTGTGTCGAAACCGCCCATTTGGGTAAACGGGATGCGCCGTACCAGCCAGCATGCGCCCTCCGCCCAATCTACGGCGCGCGGCAGGGCGTACGACCGATCTTCCTCATAGTAGCCCCGCAGCAAAGGGCAACTGGGCCACCACCATTGTACCGCCGTACTCTCGACAAACAGGGTGGCGAGGCGCGGAAAGCGCCGCAGCGACCGTTGCGGCCGGGCGTCACCGTCAACCAGCATCGGGACGGCCACGGCCGCCGCCGGGTGGTCGCGCAGACAGGCCAGGAGGGCCGCCAGGGCACCGGGGAGTAGCTCGGCGTCGGGGTTGATGAATAGGAGCCGTTCTCCACGCGCTACTGCCATCCCCTGCCGGCAGCCGGCCGTGAAGCCCTCGTTGCGTGGCGCCTCAATGAGGTACACATGGGGGAACGCAGTGCGAACGATGTCGGCGCTCCCGTCGTGAGAAGCGTTGTCCACGACGATGATCTCGCCGGCGGTACCACTGCGCTCGTACTCGGCGGCGATGGAGTGCAAGCAACGAGCGAGCTGCGGCGCTACGTTGTAGCTCACCACAATCGCAGAGCACTCCGGGCGATCCAAGACTCCCCCTTGACCCGTCACATCGGCCGCTACCTCGTCGGCGCGTCGCCAGTCGGGCGCGGCTGGCGCTGCCGCTGGAGCTGCCACAGGTGGCGGTAGGTCACAAACGTAAACCAACTCAGGGCCAAGCTCAACTGCAACCCCAACAGTCCATCGCGGTGGCCTTGCAGTTCCCAGTAGCGCCGGCGTAACTCCCGCAACGGCTGGAGGATGAGACTGTGCAGTTTCGGCCGGATGCCCTCGCCGTGCAGCCGCTCGGCTTCCAACCGCGCGTAGCGGCGCTGCTTGGCCCAGAACTGCCCCCAAGAGCTGTAGTTCAGGTGGACCAGCGGTGGGGTCAGCTTCCTAGCCTCGCCGGAAAGCTGGACAAGCTCATGTACCGGGCGGGCGGGATCGTAGCGACCACAGGACCGCCGGAAGAGGCGGAGTTGGTAGTCGGGATACCAGCCGGCATGGCGGACCCACTGCCCGAGGATGACGTTCTGACGAGGGATCCAATAGCCGACGGGTGGTTGTTCGTCGTTGGCCGGTAGCCGGTGGCCATCAAGCACTGCTTGGATCACCTCCGCCAGGTCGAGTGTGACGCGCTCGTCCACGTCAACGAACAGCACCCAGTCGGTCGTCGCCTGATCGAGGGCGTAGTTGCGCTGCTCCGGCCAGTTGGTGAAGGGCCGTGAGAGCACCCGTGCCCCATGCGCCGCGGCCAACGCGGGAATGTCTTCGTCGTCGCCGGAGTGGATGACCAGCCGGTGATCGGCCCACTGCACGGCACGCAAGCAGGGGACGATATGGGCGGTCTCGTTGTAGGTCAGGATGATGGCCGTCAGTGGCTCGCTCATGCGCCCTATCCCTTTCAAACGGATCACCGCGCGGTACGCAGCCGCTTCCTCACGTAGCTTACATCGCTGCGCGGCCGTGGCTGCACCGACGGTGGAGAGCAGCAAGGTAACGACCTTGCTGGCGGCACCAAGACGCACCAACCAGCGCAACACCCCCTGCTGCCAGCCGGGGCGGTGCTTGGCGTAGAGCCGGTAGCGGCTGCGGTAGAGCTGGACCAGCATCGGGCCGCGACGCTGGCGCGTGCTTTGCGCCTCGTGATGGATGACCAGTACCGCTGGGCAGTGGACGACGTGCCAACCGGCTTGCTTGAACCGCCAGCACCAATCCACCTCCTCACAGTAGAGGAAGAAGGATTCGTCAAGCAGGCCAACCGCCGGGAGGGCAGCGCGTCGCACGGTCATGCAGGCGCCCAAGGGGTGGTCTATGGCGAACACCCGCTGGTAGTCGGCAGCCGGAAAGCGCCCGTTCAGACGGGAGTTGGCGAGGCGGTGATTGAGCGGAAAGAACTCCAGGAAGGCCATCGGGAGGGAGGGAAAGCGAAAGGCGGAGTGCTGAAACCGCCCGTCGTGGTAGCTGAGGCGCGCCCCGGCCACGCCGACTTGCGGGCGAGCGTCGAGAAAGGCCACCACGCGCGGCAGCGATCCCCGGCGTAGCTCCGCATCGGGATTGAGCAGCATGACGTACCGCCCCCGCGCCTGCCGCAAGGCTTGGTTGGTCGCAGCCGCAAAGCCGTGGTTGTCACTATTAGCGATCAGCCGGACCGTCGGAAACGCACGACGTACCATGTCGGCACTGCCGTCGCTCGACGCATTGTCCACGACGTAGACTTCGGTGCGCGGGGGCGCATCGGCCAGCACGCTCCGCACGCACCGGGCCAGCAGTGCAACGGTGTTATAACTGACGATGACCACGGAGAGCGGCGGTGTGCATTCGCTCGGATCTCCGGCCGCCGCGCGGGCACCGACCGGAGAGGTCTCTACGGGCCACTGGTCACTGGTCACTGGTCACTGGACTCCGGCATAGTGCATTGGGGGTGATCCGGCGCGAGGTAGTGGGGCCTAGCCCCCAATCGCGCCATTCTACCAGGGAGCCGGACCGCACTCGTTCGGATCGTAGGGGAGTATCCAACCTTGACCGGAGACGGCATGAATACCGAGACACCACCCCAGGCAGACTGGGCCCCGGTCTCCGGCTTAGTGCTCGCGGCAGGAGAATCGCGGCGGATGGGGAAACTGAAGGCGCTCCTGCCGTGGGGGCCGCCCGATGATCCCACCGCACCACCACTCCTCGTCGCGCAGGTGCGGGCACTGCGGGAAGCCGGCATCGGCCATCCCCGCGTCGTGCTCGGCCACGAGGCCGCGCGGCTACGGGCGGCGCTGGCGGAGCACGACTGCCTGGCATACACAGAGATCATCGTGAACGACGACTATCGGCTGGGACGGAGCACATCCGTCATTGCGGGCGTCGCGGCCTGCCCGGTCGGCTGCGACATCCTGCTCATCAACGTGGACCAGCCGCGGCCGGCATGGCTGATCCGCCAGCTGCTGACCGCCCGGCGGTCGGCGGAGGCACTCATTACCGTGCCGCACTACGAGGGACGGCCGGGACATCCGCCGATCTTCGCCGCTCGGCTCCGCGACGAGCTGCTGGCCGTCGAAGAGGCAACCGAGGGGCTACGGGCAGTGGTCCGGCGGCACCGGACCATGATCCAGCGTATCTCGTTTAACGATGCAGTGGTGCTGGTCAACCTCAACACCCCGGCCGACTACGCAGAGGCGCGGCAGCGAGTCTTCCCGGCTGATAACGCGCCGACCTAGCAAAGCTGGCTACGGCGCCGGAGGCTTCCAGTGCCGCCTGTCGTCTGTTCGGTATCCCGAGAAACGTCCCCGCCGGTTGCGCGCACGTTAATCCGCCCAGCAAGGTTATTTATGGTGTGCCATATAGGTTTGCCTAGGCGCCATCCGGTGGTCGGCAGCAGCACCGGAGTGGAGGGGTCATGGCCGGCATGTTGAGCGCCATGCTCGGCCTCTTCTCGGCGGACCTGGCGGTTGATCTCGGTACCGCCTCGACGCTCGTGCATGTCGAGGAGCAGGGGGTGGTGGTCTCCGAGCCGTCCGTCGTGGCCATAGATCGCTCCACCAACCAACCGCTAGCCGTGGGCGCCGAGGCCTGGCAAATGCTCGGTCGAGCGCCGAGCCACATCGCGGTCATCCGTCCGCTGCGGGATGGGGTCATCGCCGACTTCGATACGGTTGAACTGATGCTGCGACACTTCTTCCACAAGGCTCAAGAGCAGGTAGGCAGAAGCACGCGCCCGCGGGTGGTGATCGGTATTCCCTCCGGGGTGACGGAGGTGGAGAAGCGCGCGGTACACGACGCCGCGCTGAACGCGGGGGCGCGAGAAGCCTACCTCATCGAAGAGCCGATGGCCGCAGCGATAGGCGCCGGTCTGGCCATCCACGAACCGACCGGCAGCATGATCGTGGACATCGGTGGTGGCACGACGGAGGTGGCCGTCATCGCGCTGGGGGGCGTGGTCCTCAGCCGCTCGCTCCGCGTCGGTGGCGATGAGATTGATACGCAAGTCATCCAGTACGCCCGGCAGGCCCACGATCTTTACATCGGCGAGCGGACGGCGGAAGCGACCAAGATAGCCGTCGGCTCGGCAGCGCGAGCGCGCGACGACCAGCGCACCACGATGCGCGGGCGCGATCTGGTGACCGGTCTCCCCAAGGCCGTCGAAGTGAGCAGCCACGAACTGCGGGCCGCCATTACCGGCCCCATCAACCTCATCGTAGAGGCCGTGAAACTGTCACTGGAGGAAACACCTCCGGAGCTACTCGCCGACATCATGGAGCACGGGATTACACTCGCCGGCGGCGGGGCGCTGCTGAACGGTATGGATCGCCGCCTAGCCACGGATACCGACATTAAGGTGCATGTGGCACGTGATCCGCTCCTCTGCGTCGTCTACGGCGCCGCCATCTGCCTGGAGGAGATGGACATTTATCGTTCGCTCTTCACCTCCGAGAGCGCTCCACGCCTCCGTCTCTAACGACGGCCGTCGCCTATACTCATAGTGAAGGGGTCATCGGCGCCGGACGGTCGTTGCGTCCTGAGCTTACGGGCGGCAATACCGGCACGGAGGCCACTGTGGCATACTGCGGCCGGCACGTATTCGGCCGGCCTTTCGCTGCCAGGGCGTGCGGGAAGCACCGCCAGGGGCGCTCCTCCGCGCCACAACCCCCATAGAGCAGAACGGGAGACACCGTGAGGCGACCACTGGAAGCCCCCTTCTTCAGCCAGTCGGCCTTGCTCTGGCTCGGAGCAGTGGTAGTCCTCTGCGTTGCCATCATCATTGCCGACCAGCGCCAGTGGCTGGTATGGCCGCGCAATGTTGCCGCCGGCGTGCTGGTGCCAGTGCAGCAACGCCTGGCAACGGGGACGCGCAACGGGGTGCGGGCGATCACGCAGCGCGGGGAGGTCGGCCGGCTGCAAGCCGAGAACGAAGAGCTGCGAAGCACGGTGGACGCGCTGCGCCTGGAGTTGGTCCGGATGCACGCAGCCGAACTGGAAAATCAGCAACTCCGCCAGCAGCTGCGGTACGTAGAGTCCCACCGCCAGTTCACGTTCGTCCCGGCGGAGGTGATCGGGCAGGATCGGAGCAATCTGCTGGGGCGCATCGTGGTGGATCAGGGCCGGACGGCGGGGATAGAGGTCGGGATGGTCGTCATGGCGCCGGCGGGACTCATCGGCCGCGTCATCGCGGTTGCGGACCACAGCGCCACCATTCTCCCGATCACGCAGCCGACCAGCGCGGTCAATGCCAAGGTCCTGGGAAGCGTCGGCGCCACCGGAATCGCTAACGGCACGGCCAACGGACGGCTGGTGCTGCGCTATCTCCCACAGCACGAGGCTATCGAGGTTGGCGATACGGTCGTGACCAGTGGCTTGGGCGGGGCCTTTCCGCGAGATGTGGCCATCGGCCAAGTGACGTTTGTACGGTCCCGCGACATCGAGATGTTCCAAGAGGCCGAAGTCGAGCCACTAGCGGCGACGGTCGGGCTGGAACGAGTGCTCATCGTGACCAACTTTTATCCATCTGGCCAGGAGCAGAGAACTGAGTAGACCTACCCCTAACCTCTCCCTGAAGGGAAGGGGTTACAAGTCATCGTGCGGACTCCACTTCCCTGGGAGGGAGATCCCGGGGGTTAGGGCCAAAGCTAGGCATAGCCATGAGTAAGTCCGGCTGGATCGGCGCCGGGGTGCTCCTGATCGCGGCGCTGGTACAGGGGTCAGTGCTGCCGTTCATCATCGGCAGCCGTGTACCCGTCAATCTGGTGCTGGTGCTGGTGATCGGCTGGGCGCTGCTGCGCGGGCTGAAGTCCGCGCTGGTCTGGGCCGTGGTCGGCGGACTGTGGCTGGATCTGCTGTCCGGCGTGCCGTTGGGTACCGCCATGCTCGCGCTCAGTCTCGTCGCCTACGCCGGCACGATAGGCGTCATTCCTTGGCTCACGTCCACCGGGTTGATCGCGGTGGCCGTGACCGCGGGGGGAACCCTGCTCTACACGTTCAGCTACTTTTTCCTGCTCCGCACGCGGCAACTGGTCGGTGGTGAATCGTGGTTAGCCGTTTGGCAGTCACACGCCCTGCCGGCGGCGGTCACCAACGCCTTGGTGGCAATTCCGGTGTTCTGGCTGCTGGCCCGCTTTGCCGGTGGTGCCCCACTCCGGAGGTCGGCGCCATGAGGCTGTTGCGCGGGCCGGAAGCTGACACGCGGCGAGTTGTCATGCTGCGCGGGGCAGCCCTGGCATCCTTCGGCGTGCTGGGGTATCAACTCTGGAATCTGCAAATCGCCAACGGGCCAGGCTATCGGCAGCGTGCCGAGCACAATCGTCTGCGCCAGATAACAACCAAGCCGCTGCGCGGCCTGGCCTACGACCGCAACGGGCACCAGCTCGTGCGAAACGTCCCCAACTTCAGCGTCGTGATTCGGCCGGCCGACTTGCCGGAGGGAGGACCGGCGCTCGACGATATGTTGCAGCGATTGAGCTTGGCTTTGGGCATCGGCACCGAGACGCTGGCCGAACGCATCGAGGCCGGGCGCGCACATCCATATGAGCCGTTGCGGGTGCAGTCATACATCGGGCGGAGAGTCGCGCTCATGCTAGAAGAACAGCGCCACCTCCTGCCCGGCGTTACCATCCTACCCACACCGATTCGGCACTATCCCGACGGCGCGCTGTTGGGGCACCTCATCGGCTACACCAGCCTGATCCCGGCCGACCGCCTTGAGCGCTTGTTGCTGCAACAGTACGAGCGTGACGACGTGATCGGCCGGTCGGGCCTGGAAGCCGTTGCCGAGGCAGATTTACGCGGGAGTCCGGGGCGGATACAGGTGGAGGTTGATGCCGTCGGACGTACCGTCAACGTGCTCGACACGCTCGTCGAAGCACAGTCGGGCCACACGGTCATTCTCACGGTGGATACGCGGCTGCAGGAGGCTGCGACGCGCTTCTTGCAACAGGCGCTCGACCGGACCGGCGCGCTCAACGGCGCGGCCATCGCGATGGTGCCGCAGACGGGAGAAATCTTGGCGCTGGTGAGCCTGCCGAGCTACGACAACAATCTATTTGCGCGCGGTATCTCTCCCAGCGACTACCGGCGCCTGAATGAAGACCCGCGGCGGCCGCTGGTCAACACGGCCATCGCCGGTCAGTATCCCCCCGGCTCGACTTTCAAGATCGTCGTCGCTGCCGCGGCTCTCGAAGAGCGTGTCGTCCATCCTGACCAGAAGGTTATCTGCCGCGGGCGCATAGACCTGCCCTCCGGGCACGTCTTTCGCGATTGGCTCCCCAGCGGGCACGGGCCGCTGGCGATGGTTGACGCGGTGGCGCAATCGTGCGACGTGTATTTCTATTCCGTGGGTGGTGGCTGGGAACCGGCCGGTATTCGCGGCCTCAGTACGGAGAAGCTGGGGAGTTACGCACAACTCTTCGGCTTCGGTACACCGGTTGGCCTGGGACTACCTGGGGAGGAGCCGGGCCTGATACCCACGCCGGCCTGGAAGGAACACATCAAAGGCGAGCCTTGGTACTTAGGCGACACCTACAACATCAGCATCGGGCAAGGAGACGTCTTGGCGACCCCGTTGCAGGTACTCAACGCGATGAACGTCATCGCCAATGGCGGCACCCTGTACCGCCCACAGCTGGTGCTGGAAGTGCGCGATGCCGAGGGACATCCGCGCCAATCCTTCGAGCCGGACGCCATCCGCCGAGTGCCGGTGACGGCGCGAAACCTGGCGCTCATCCAACAAGGGCTGCGCCAGTCCATTACGTCTCCCGATGGGACCACGTATGCAGCCCTCAAGGAGCACACGCTGGCTATCGCCGGGAAGACCGGCACCTCCGAGGTGAGCCAGACCGTCAGGCCACATGCGTGGTTCGTAGGGTATGCACCGGCACACAACCCGGTGATTAGCGTGGTCGTCTTCGTCCAGCATGGGGGCGAAGGATCGCGGGTCGCCGCGCCCGTAGCGGCCGACATCATGAACGTATACGTGCGCGATCTGGCAACCTGAGCCACGAGGAAGAACGCAGTGGAAGAGCGACGCTGGCGCAATCTCGACCCGTGGCTGCTGCTCCTGCCGGTAGGACTGAGCGGCCTGGGCGTGGCCATGATTCTCAGCGCCACGAACGTGCCCGGAGCCGAACTGGCGCCGGAGGTGGGGGCGCACGCCGTCGCAGCGCTCATCGGCGTGGCGCTCATGGTCGTCGTGATGTTGATTGACTACCGGTGGTGGCGGTCGCTCTGGTGGCTCGCCTATCTGGTAGCCATTGCGTTCCTCGTGTTCGTGATCGTGAGCGGCGAGACACGCCACGGCGCGCAACGCTGGGTCGGTATTGCCGGAATCCCTTTCCAGCCGTCGGAGTTCGTCAAGCTGGCGTGCATTATTGCCCTGGCACGGGTCCTCGCCGACCACGCGCGAGACGGTCGTCATTTCCGCGGCTTTGTGCTTTCGCTCATCCTGCTACTGCCGCTGCTGCTGCTCATCTACCAGCAACCGGACCTGGCGACGGCGCTGGTGCTGGCCGCGATTTGGCTGGGCATGACGCTGGTCGCCGGCGTACCGCTGTGGATGCTTATAGCGTCGCTCCTTGCCCCGGTCGTCGCGTGGCCGTTGATCTGGCGATTTCTCAAAGACTACATGCGGCAGCGGATCATGCTGTTCCTATCCCCGGACAGTGACCCGTTGGGTGCCGGCTATAACATGATCCAGGCACGTATCAGCATTGGCTCCGGCGGCTGGTGGGGTCGCGGTCTGGGGGAAGGTACACAGACGCAGCTAAACTTCCTGCGCGTGCGGCATACGGACTTCATCTTCGCCGTTGTCGGCGAGGAGTTGGGCTTCTTCGGCGCCGTCGGCGTGCTGGTGGCCTACGCTTGGCTGATCCTCCGCTGCCTGGCCGCCGTCACCAGCACCACAGATGTCTTCGGCCGGCTCTTGGCGACCGGGGTCGCGACCATGCTGCTCTTCGAGATATTCGTCAACGTGGGGGTGAACTTGGGCCTCGTGCCGGTGGCCGGCATACCGTTGCCTTTCCTGTCCTACGGGCGCTCGGCTCTGCTGGCCAATTTCCTGGCGCTGGGTCTCGTCCAGAGCGTGCGCCTCTACGGACACCGGCGGCGCTACGACTTCGCACCGGCGGCGCAACTGCCATTGGCCGCGCGATTGCGTCGCGCTGGATAACCGACGATCAGCCACAGAGAGCAAGACAGAATGGCAAATGCAGGGAAGACGACCGCCAGCGGCAACGAGCAAGCGGTCACATTGGAAGTACCGGCGTCCACGTCCAATCTGGGGCCGGGCTTTGACACGCTCGGCATGGCTCTCGATCTGTGCAACGAGGTGACGCTGCGGGTTGGGCGTATCGGCGACGCCAGCGAGGTAGATCACATCAAGGGCGCGGGTGCAGACAGCCTCGCCACCGACGGGAGCAACTTAGTGCTCCGCGCCGCCACCGCGCTGTACCGCAAGCTGGGACAGACACCGCCACCACTGCGAGCCACGCTGCACAACCGCATTCCGCTGGCGAGGGGGCTGGGGAGCAGCGGCGCGGCCGCCATCGGCGGTTTGGTAGCAGCGAACATCCTGGCCGGTGAGCACCTTGATGAGGTGGACCTGCTCGCGCTGGCCACCGACCTCGAGGGTCACCCGGACAACGTGGCGCCGGCCCTCCTGGGCGGGTTGGTGATCTCCGCCGTGGCCGAGGCCCGCGATGGGCGGCGCATTCTCACGCACCGGCTGGCGCCACCGCCGGCCGCGATTGCGCTGTGCATCCCCGAGCAGCCCTTGGCGACGGAGGCGGCGCGGCGGGTGCTGCCGCGGCACGTCTCGCTTGATACCGCGGTACATAACCTCGGTCGGGTGGCCCTGCTGGTCGCCGCGCTGGCTACCGGCGACTACACCCACCTGCGCCAAGCAATGGACGACCGCTTGCACCAGCCGCCGCGGGCCACTGTGTTCCCGCCGCTCGTGCCGGTCATGGCCGCCGCGCTGGAGGCCGGGGCCGCCGGTGCTTGTCTCAGCGGCGCCGGCTCGACGCTGCTTGCAATCGTCCCGGAGGGTACGAGCGCTGCCCACACGGTTGCAGCGGCGATGGTGGGGGCCTGCACGACGGCCGGGTATCCGGCACAGCCAGCCGTGGTACGGCCACGGGATCAGGGGTCGGTGGTGCTGCGGAAGACCGGCGTGTGAGTGGTCGCGCTGCATCGGCCCCCGCCCTAACCCTCCCCCGTTGCGACAGAGGAGGGAACCACTGGCCCCCACGACAGCGGCGACAGCAGCCTCGTCCCCCTGCCGCAGCGGGGGGGGCCATAGGGGGCCCATCTTCCCTGGCACACGCTCAGTTGAGCCGGGGCTTGGAGGGGTCCTCTCGATAGCGCAGCGAGGTACGCAAAATCTCGTTCTCGCGGCGCAGCAGGGTTACCGCATCCTGGAGTCGATCCGCCGTCGTCTCGGTGCGGAGCAACCGCTGCCGGTCGCTGTGTACCGTCTGGATGAGCGCCCCGAGGAAGAAGGAGAAGGCGCTGGGGTCGGTGGGCGCCCGCTTCCATACTCGCTCCAGTAACTGGCTCCCGTCATCGTCATCGCGCGACAGGGCCGACGCGAGCAGACGCAGGTAGCGTTGGCCGAGCGTGCGGGCCGCTGTCGATAGCTCACCCAACGTCGCGGCGTCGGTGCCAGGGCGATCATCGAGATAGGTCACGCGCGCGACTAGGTACGGCCCCGGCTGCACCACCTCCTCGATCCGAAAACGGGCATCTCCCAGCACGACCAGGTGGATCGTTCCATCGTCACGCTGATCCACTTCGACGATCCGACCGAGAGTGCCGACGCTGTGGGGCACGGCGGTGACTGTCTGGACCGAGGCGGCCGATTCGACCTCTGGACCACCTTTGATGAGCACCACGCCAAAGGCCGGCGTCGGCATGGCCAGACAGCGCGAGACCAGCTGCTTGTAGCGCGGCTCGAAGACGCGGAGGGGCACGGCCGTGTGTGGAAAGAGCACGACGGACTGGAGTAGGAAGAGCGGTAACTCGGCTGGCCGGTCGTTCATAGGCTCACTGTAGCCCGTCCGGGGACGCGAGTCAAAACGAGGGCAGGTTTCAAGCAGGCACACCTCACTCCCCGGCCCCCTCTCCACGTGTGGCGAGGGGCTGACACCCGCTCCGCAGGGACGGTGTGTTGTCTTCCCTGGTAACATGCTACGCTCCTACCGGCACTCATTGCGATTGTTCTTCCGGTTTACCGACTCTGGTGAGGAGATGATGGTGATGGCAGACGTGGTGGTTGATTCGCACCAGCACTTCTGGGACATCGGGCGCTTCGAGTATCCGTGGATGGGGCCGGAGGTGGCACCGATTGCCAAGACGTTCATGCCGCCCGATCTTGCGCCGACCCTGGCGGAGCTGGGGATAGACAAGACGGTACTCGTGCAAGCACGGAGCGCGCTGGAGGAGACGACCTGGTTTCTGGAGCTGGCCACGGAGTACGACTTCATCGCCGGCGTCGTCGGCTGGGTGGACCTGCTCGACCCGAACTTGCCGCGGGTGCTCGACCATCTGCTCGGCCATCCCAAGTTCAAGGGCGTGCGGCACCAAGTCCACGACGAGCAGGACGAGGCATGGATTGTCCGCGATGACGTGCTGCGGGGTCTGCGCGAGCTGGCCAAACGCGACATTCCCTACGACCTGCTGCTCCGTCCCCCGCACCTGAAGTACGTGCCGCGGGTGGTGGACCGGCTGCCGAACCTCCCGCTGGTCGTAGACCACATCGCCAAGCCGGAAATCGCCGGCGGCACGATTGACGAGTGGGCACGCGACATGGAGCGGGTCGCCGCCATCCCGCACATCTACTGCAAGGTGTCGGGCATGATTACCGAGGCCGATTGGGATTCCTGGACGCCCGCGGACCTGCGCCCCTATGGCGAGGTGGTGGTGGAGCAGTTCGGCTACGACCGCCTGATATTCGGCAGCGACTGGCCGGTGTGTCTGCTGGCCGGGACCTATCGGCAGGTCTGGGACGCTGCACACACGACCGTCGGGGCGCTGAGCGATGAAGAGCACGCCAACGTGTTCGGCCGCAACGCGGCGACCTTTTACAAGCTGACCGGCGAGGCGTGACACGCCGGCAGCGTTGGTCGTATACTCTGAGCCGACCCGTCATTGACCCAAAGGAGACTAGGTATGGCTGCCTCCGCTACACGAGAACACGCCGAGAACCTCTGGCAATATCATGAGAGCAGTGTCTTGGCGCTGCTCCAACGCTACAACAAAGAGATAGACGACCTGCGCCGGAGGTCCATCATCAGCCAGCTTGCTGCGGACCTGGAAGCCGGCGCGGACCAGACCTACGGCGAAGAAATGCTGGTCGCTTACGCGATATTGGTCGGTTTTACCAATCCCGACGGTAGTCTGGGCCTTTCGGTGAAGGACATCGGGACGTGGGCTTGGGAGAGCTTTAGCATGAAACTGCTCTTCCTCCGCTGGCCCCCCATAGCGTGGCCCTATCGCCGCCGTCTCAGCCAGATGCACCAGGAGCGCATGTCGTAGCGTTCCCCACGGCCTCCTGTGGTTTTTTTGACCTAACCCCCGGCCCCTTCCGGTGAGGGGAGGCTGACTGGGATAGGTACACCCCTCACACGGAATCCCTCTGCCCCCTCCCTAGCCCTCCCCCGGAGCAAGCTCCAGGGGAGGGGAAGCGACCATCCATCTCCTCACTGACCACCGGCCACCGGTGGTTCACAGGTATCATAGTGAGGTAGGTCTACGAGTACGAGCGAGCGATGGATAGCATCACCGTGACCGATCTGGTCAAACACTATGGCGACTACATAGCCGTCAACGGGATCACGTTTGCCGTGCCCAAAGGCGAGATCTTCGGCTTTCTCGGCCCGAACGGGGCCGGGAAAACGACGACCATCAACGTGCTCTGCACGCTCATCAAGCCGACCGCCGGGGCGGCGACGGTCAACGGCTACGACGTACAGACCCAGCGCAGCGAGGTGCGTCGCTCGATTGGTCTCGTCTTCCAAGAGGCAACGCTGGATGAGTACCTTACCGCAGAGCAGAACTTGCTCTTTCATGCGTATGCCTATGGCGTACCACGGGCGGACCGGGAAGAGCGGATGTGCGAGCTATTGACGCTCGTGGAGCTGTGGGACAAGCGCAAGCAGAAAATCCGCACCTACTCCGGGGGTATGCGGCGACGGCTGGAGCTGGCGCGGGGGCTACTGCACCATCCCGACGTGCTGTTCTTGGACGAGCCGACGCTGGGTCTCGACCCGCAGACGCGCCGTCGTATCTGGGACTACATCCTCGACCTGCGCGAGCGAGAACAACTGACTATTTTCCTCACGACCCACTACATGGACGAGGCGGAGCATTGCGAGCGCATCGGCATTATTGACAACGGCGAGATCGTGGCCCTCGATACGCCCGACCGGCTGAAGGACGCCGTCGGTGGTGATCTCATCACGCTCAAGACGGAGGACAATGCAGCGGCCGAGCGGGAGCTGAACGAGCAGTATCGGGTCACGCCGCAGATCGAGGACGGTACCGTGCAGTTCGCGGTGCCTCGCGGCGACGAGTTTTTGCCCAATCTGCTTAGCAGCTTCAGCCAGCGGATCGTGTCCATTGGGCTGCGGCGGCCGACGCTGGATGACGTATTCCTCAAGCTCACCGGCCACGCCATTCGCAATGATGAGCCGAGCACCCGGCAGCAGATGATCGAGACGGTAGCGCGGCGCTGGGGGGGGCGCTGATCGTGGCCGAGGTATACCGCGGGCTATGGGTCGTCGCCTACCGTGAGCTACTGCGCTTCACGCAGGATCGGCCGCGCATGGTCTCGTCGTTTGCGTTTCCGCTGATGTTCCTGCTGATCTTCGGCGCCGGCTTCAGCAACATCATCGGGACGCTCACGCCCGGTGTGGACTTCATGATGTTCATGTACCCCGGCATCATCGCGATGTCGGTGCTTACGAACTCCCTCTTTGCGGGTGTCTCCATCGTCTGGGACCGCGAGTTCGGCTTCCTGAAAGAGGTGCTGGTCGCGCCCATCAGTCGGACGGGGGTGGTCCTGGGCAAGGCCATCGGCGGCTCAATGGTCGCCTTGGGGCAGACCATCGTGTTGTTGGCGCTCGCGCCGTTCATGGGTCTGACCGTGACCCCGCTGCTGCTGCTCAAGCTGATTCCTACCGTCGCTATCGTCTCGCTCTGTCTCTCCAGCTTGGGCATCTTGGTGGCCTCGCGGATGCGCTCCCAGCAAGGCTTCCAGGTAGTGATCCAGGCGCTGATCTTCCCCCTGATCTTCCTGGCCGGGGTATTCTTCCCGATTAGCAGCGCCCCCGACTGGCTCCAGGTGATCTCAAAAATCAACCCCTTGACCTATGGGGTGGATGCGATTCGGCAGATTTTTCTCGGCGATGCGCTGGCAGCGGCGGCCCCCGGCCGAGAGGGGGTCGCGCTCGGCGTCACGCTCTTCGACCACACGATGAGCGCCGGTGAGGACCTGCTGGTCATGGCGCTGCTGGGGACAGTGTTGATGAGCGCCGCGATCTGGGCGTTCAGTCGGCAGGAGTAGCCGCGTGGGACCGCACCCGGAGGGCGCATGGCAATGACCGCTCGCACGGCCACGCACGATGAGTCCCCCGGCGCAGCGTCTTCTACTGCATGGTCGGGGACGGTGCTGTGGGTGAGTGGCGGCTTCTACGACGTGCAGACCGATCACGGGATCGTCCGCTGCGTGCTGCGCGAGCGGCTCCGCAAGAATCTCGTCTACCCGGAGAGCCGGGGCCGGCGCAAGCGGGTGCAGGCGGTACGCAAGCAGGAGATCGTCGAGCCGGCGGTGGCCGGGGACCGGGTGCGGATTGCCCCGCCCACCGCCGCGCAAAGCGGCACCGAGCCGATCGGTACCATCGAGGAAATCCTGCCGCGCAGCAGGGAATTCACCAGACAGGCGGTGCTGGGCCACGACCGCGGCGGCCACACGGCAGGGCAGACGATCATCGCCAATCTCGACCAACTGATCGTGGTGATCTCGGCCCGCCGGCCGGAGCCGCGCGTGGGACTGATTGACCGCTTTCTGGCCGCGGCCGAGGCCGCCGAGCTGGCCGCGCTCGTCTGCGTCAACAAGCTCGACCTCGGCCTCGCCCCGGCCCTCGACGCCGAGCTACGGGTGTTCGAGGACATTGGTTACCCCGTAGTACGCACGAGCGCGACGAGCGGCCAGGGGATTGACGTGCTCCGCGAGCAGCTCCGCGACCACGTATCGGCGTTTGTCGGCGCCTCGGGAGTGGGCAAGTCCACCCTGCTCAATGCGCTGCAGCCGGAGCTGGCTCTGCGGGTTGGTGCGGTGAGCGAGGCAACCGGCAAGGGCAAGCACACGACCCGCCACGCCCGCCTGATTCCGCTGGAGAGTGGCGGTTTTGTCGCCGATACGCCGGGGCTGCGCCAGCTCAGTCTGTGGGAGGTCAGCCCGGAAGAGGTGGAGTGGTGCTTCCGCGAGTTCCGCCCGCTGCTCGGCACCTGCAAGTTCGGCAACTGCGCCCACATCGGCGAAGTCGGCTGCGCCATCGCGGCGGCCGTCGAGTCCGGGGCGATTGACCGGCGCCGGCTGGAGAGCTACCGGCGTCTGTACGCCGGCCAAAGCGAGCAACTGCCGTATTGATTGCTCTGAGTGGGGTGGAGGGATCATCCCCCCGGCCGACAGGACCATCATTGCTGCACGGTGGACTCGGCGGCGGGGCGGCGTGCCGACGGAGGCGGCTCCTGGAAAAGCTCGCCGCGCTGCTCGGCCTGCATCCGTCGTTCGTTCCAGGCATCCCACTCGGCGTCAGATTCACGTCGTCCCTTCACTAACGCTATCGCCTCCGCTCTGGCGATCTGCTCCCGCCGGCGCTTCTCGCGCCATTCCTCGAACGCTGCTGCCAAGACCATCAGATACCTCCCTGTCTCCGTCACCACCAAAGACACAGCCGCCGCGGTGATTGCGAGCGACGCCAAGACCTGCCAGAGTACTACTAACGATTCTATACCCCGTGCAATGGCCCATATTGTGCCCACACTGAATTGCAGGATGAAGAGCGCGAAGTAGAAGTGCTTGACGCCCTTCCCAACACTCCAGATGGACTCGCGCTGCTCGCCGTTCACGAGCAACTGCGGACGTTCGTCGTGGGCCAGTGTCACCATTTGCCTCTCCCAAGCCAGCCAGCCGCCGCTCCACGCAGCGCATCGTCAAGAAAATTTAGCATATTTCTATCGGTGAAGCAAGTGTGGCACATACATATCTTTGGTGCTACGCGCCATCCGTAGCCGACAGACGACTCCGGCTGATGGCTACTCGGCGTAGCCGTGCGGGTGGCGGCGATGCCATTCCCAGGCGCTCGCCACTATCGCTTCGAGAGACGCATAGCGCGGTCGCCAGCCGAGGTCGGCCGTCAGGCGAGCGGAGTCGGCTACGAGCACGGCCGGGTCGCCGGGTCGGGCCGGCTGCTCGATTACCGGGAGCGGATGGCCCGTGACACTGCGTACCGCTGCCACGACCTCGTGGACCGAGGCGCCGGTCCCGGTGCCGACGTTGTAGGCGGCGGCGGCCGGGCGCCCCGCCGCGAGCGCCTGCAACGCCAGGACGTGCGCCTGGGCCAGGTCCACCACGTGGATATAGTCGCGGATAGCGGTGCCGTCCGGCGTGGGATAGTCGGTACCGAACACCTGCACGGCCGGTCGTTGGCCCAAGGGGACCTGCAAGACGAGAGGGATGAGATGCGTCTCGGGGTTGTGGGCCTCGCCGAGCTGCGCGCTGGCGCCGGCGGCGTTGAAATAGCGCAGCGAGATCGAACGCAGGCCGGAGGTGCGGGCAAACCAGCCGAGGGCACGCTCGAACGTCGCCTTGGTCTCGCCATAGACGCTCACCGGCGCGAGCGGCTGGGTCTCCGCCAGCGGCGCGCACGCCGGCTCGCCGTAGACACCGGCGGTCGAGGAGAAGACAAGCAGGGTCACGTCGGCTGCGAGCATGGCCTCGACCAGATGCAGGCCGTTGATGACGTTGTTGTGGTAATACCGGTCGGGCTGCCGCATCGACTCCGGCACGAGGATGGACCCGGCCATGTGGACGACCGCTTCAATGCGCTGCTCGCGCAGGAGCGGCGCAAGGCGGGCGCGATCAGCCAAGTCGGCGACGACGAGGTGGGCCGCCGGCGTGACCGCTGCGCGGTGGCCGTTGCTGAGGTTGTCGAGGACGATGACCCG
>JAJDZR010000125.1 GCA_022824545.1 Chloroflexota bacterium | reverse complement strand
TAGGCATGTCCAGTCGGCCGGGCAGCGTGTTGAGCCGGCTTTGCTCCGGTGCCCAGCGGCTCGTCATCGCGGCGCCGTACATCAAAGCTGATGCTCTTACGAGGATGCTGTCCGACGTTAGCCCGGCGGCATCCCTTATCTGCGTCACGAGATGGAATCCGCAGGACCTAGCAGTAGGCGCCTCCGACGTCGCCTGCCGCACGATTGTCACTGAGCGGGGAGGCTCGTTCAGGCTCCACCCTTCACTGCACGCCAAGTACTACCGAATTGACGATACGGTCCTCATTGGGTCTGCGAACCTGACGTCTTCCGCAATGGGCTGGTCAACGCAACCCAACCTGGAGATTCTCTGTCGTGCCGGCGATGACTTTGACGCCTGTGCCTTCCAGCGGGAGCTGCTGAAAGAGGCAAGAGAAATAAGCGATGCCGAATTCGCCCGCTGGGAAGCCATGGCTAGGATCAGCACTCGGAGCACCCCCACAGTTACCGACGGACAACCTCTGCTTGACACGTGGCGACCCACAACCCGCGAGCCAAGACACCTAGAACTCGTCTATCAAGGTAGAAAAGACGCGATTGCCTCACTCGACCAGCAGCACGCGGCACAGCGCGACATCCAAGCACTCCTAATCCCGCCCGGCTTGACCAATGAGCAAGCCCGCACGTGGGCAGCGGCTTGTCTGCTCGCCGCACCCTTCACCAACGCCGTGATACGGCTACAGGACTTGGACACGCCAAGGGCCTACCTCTCACTTGCCAGGACCTATAGACTCAGTCCTACCGAGGCGAGAAGAGCCATGGAAACGGTGCAGAATTGGCTTGCATTCCTTGCCCCGGAGATGCTCCATGGGGAGGAACCAGCGAGGTGACGGTGGCTCGCGGACCACCGTCGTTGGTCGGAAGTAGCGTGCGTGTTATCGGGACGGCTCGGGATATTCGCCGGCGTGCTCGCCGCCGGCTGGTGCGCGGCGCTGCACTGCTGTCGCTCGGTATCGTGCTGCTGTTGACGTGGCTGGTGCTCCGCTACCTGGACATCGGCCCCACCTCCGGCTACTTCCTCGTCGGGTTTAGCGGCATTCTCGCGGCGGTGTGGGGTGTTAGCTCAGTGCGTCGCGCGCTGACGATGACGGCCACGCCGGCGGCGGTGCGCGCCGTGGTCCGTGACCTCGCTGACGGCTTGGGCGACGACTACGTGCTGCTGCGTCAGGTCACATTGCCGCCCAACGGCGCGTTTGCCGACGTGATCTTGCTCGGACCGCACGGCGCGTTGGTGCTCTCGATCCAGGCTCTCGATGGGACCTATGTGCAGCAGGAGCATCGCTGGTTTCGTGTGGCGGACGACGGCGAGCCGCAGCTCTGGGACCGCAGCCCGACGTGGGACCTGACGCGGCCGTGGAAGAGCGCGCGGCGCCTGGTGCGCGAGTACGTGGTGAGCGGGTTCCCGGTCGGTGCGGCCGTGGTGCTGGCCTCCGGCTCGATGGCCGCACCGGCAGGTGAGCATACGGAGAACGGTGCGGACGGCGCTCTGGGCAACGCCGACCGCGTTACGGCGGCCGCGGAGCGTTTGCTGGACTTGGCACTGGCCGAACCGGCCATCGTGCGCTCGCGCTTCCTGCGCCAGGACACGGAGGCAAGTCATCCGGTGTTCCCGGTGATCACCGGCACCGAGGTCGTCGGCTTGGTCAAGGCGCTACCGGCAGCCGAACGCGCCAAACCCGAATTGATCGCGGAACTGGCGGACGCGATCCAGCCCCACGTCGGTTAGCCGGCCACTGCGGTGGGGGCCGCGGCTCCGGCGGTTGTCTCTGCGCTGCCGTTGACGGCTTGCTGGACGACCTGGCGAATGCGCGGCAAGTCGGGGATGAGCACCTCGGCGCCGTTTGCGGTAACCGTGCTCGTGACCAGCCCCTGATCGTAGTTGATGGCGAGGCGGGTGATCCGTTCAGCGGGAATGGACGTACCCAGGTTGGCCAACGCGGGCATCTTTGTGAGCGGAAAGTCGGTTGTCACCGCGTCGCTCAACTGTTGGATCAAGGCCGGCAGCCGCGGCAGGATGTCAACGGTGAGGAACTGGTCGCGCATCGCCAACAAGAGCTGCTGCTGGCGCTTAATGCGTCCGAAGTCGGCCTCCGGGTCGGTCAGCCGGGAGCGGGCGTAGCCGAGCGCCTGCTCACCGTTGAGGCGCTGCCGGCCGGCCGGAATCCGCAGTGGCTTGAACCCATAGGCATCATCGGGGTAGTAGGGATCGTAGAGCGGCTGCGCTAACTCAATCTCTACGCCGCCAAGCGTGTCAATAATGCGCTCAAAGCCATCGAACTCTAGCTTGACGACATAGTCAACCGGCAGGCCGAGTACCGCCGCTACCGTCTGCCGCGTCAACTCCGTGCCACCTTCGACAAAGGTCTGATTGATCCGCATGACGCCGTGGCCGGCAATGTCCACATAGAGGTCACGGGGCACCGAGATGAGCGTGGCCCGCTGCTCGACCGGATGAATGTTGACCACGATAATGGCGTCGCTGCGTGGTACCTCCTCCCCACGCCGGTCCACGCCCAAGATCAAGAAGGTCAGTGGCTGCTCGTCGGGCCAGGAGGGCACAACGGCCTGGACACCGCGGCGGACCAGGTCCTTGCCCTGCTCGACCACCGCAGTGAGTGGCGGGGCCGCCTCGCTGGCCGCCGGCACAGCAACGTCACCGGGCGGGGCCGCCGCCGACCGGGGCTGGAGCAACTGCCATACCACGACCAGCACCAGGGCTACGAGGACAACCGGCAGTGACAGGAAAGAGGCAAGAAATATCCGCCTCCGCTCCGTTGGGGTGAGTGCTTCCCACCCCCACCGCCACGCCGTTGGCGGCCACAGCCGCCTCAGAAACTCTGGAGATTCCATGGTGGTAGGGCTATACGCGCGGCAGGGGCTAGTATGAACTGGCCGGCTTCGTGAGATAATAGGTTCGCCGGATTGACCGACCAGCACGCTTGTGGATTATCGCAAGCCTGCTGCCGGCGCGTCCACTATTGCCCGCTCGCGCACGGCCGGCGTGGGATGGCCGCGGCCGATAAGCTCCGCGACGGATGCAATCCGATGGCGCCGGAGCCAAGCCTCCATGTCTTTCAGAACGTCCAAGCTCGCTCGCGGGGTGACAAAGTGCATCGTACCGACCTGCACGGCGCTGGCGCCGGCGAGGATGAACTCCAGCGCGTCCTCACCGTTGCTGATCCCGCCGATGCCGATGATCGGCACGGTAGCGACCTCGGCCACACGCGCGACTAGCGCGACGGCGAGCGGCTTGATGGCGGGGCCGGAAAGGCCCCCGGCGCCTTGGCCCAACCGTGGCGCCTGCTGACGCACGTCTATCGCTAGGCCGTTGAAGGTGTTGACGAGCGACAGGGCATGGGCGCCGGCTGCTTCTGCGGCCAACGCCACCGACTGAATGTCGGTCACGTTGGGGGTGAGCTTGACGACCGTCGGGAGATCGGTGGCAGCGCGCACGGCGCGGGTGACGGCCGCGGCCATGTCGGGGTCCTGACCGAAGTAGGTGCCGCCGGCCGCGCTGTTCGGGCAGGAGATATTGATTTCGAGGGCGGCAACACCGGGCACACCGTCGAGCAGCGCGGCCAAACGGGCAAAGTCGGCTACCGACTCGCCGGCGATGTTGACCAACACCGGCACCGTCCAGCCTGCCCACTGGCGCGCGTACTGCTCGATGACCGCCTGGACACCCACGTTCTGCAGGCCGATAGAGTTGAGCATCCCGGCCGCCGTCTCGACCGTGCGCGGCGGTGGGTTGCCCACACGTGGCTGCAACGTGGTGCCTTTGCAGACGATGGCGCCGAGGCGTTGGATGTCCACCAGCCCGGCGAACTCGACGCCGTAGCCGAATGTGCCGCTCGCGGCTAGGACGGGGTTCCTGAGCAGCAGGCCCGCCGGGTGCGACGGGGCCAGGTTGACCGTCAGGTCGGGTGTGACTGCACCCGCGCCCCCAAGCCAGGACAGCAGCCCCGCTCGGCCCGACAGTGCGCCGTTACTCACAGTCCTTCACCGCTGCCCATCGTCAACCGCCATCATTCCAGCCACCAGTGTAGCGCAGAGGCGGGAGGGCGGCCGGCGGCGTTAGAAGAACCGGTAGACTCCGCCGAAAGGAAGTCTGAGGCAGCAGATGTCCAGTGTAGCCGCTCCTACGCTCCAGCCGACGCACTTTCGGTATGAGCGCGGCCTGCATTGGCCGGCGCCCGACCTGTGGCTCGATCCTGAGCTACGCAAGCCGCTCGCGTTCGTCTCGCACGGGCACAGCGACCACTGCCGTCCCCATCGCCGGGCAGTGGCCACGCCTGCGACGGCCGTTTTCTACCGCCAGCGCACCCGGCGGCGCGACGTGATCGAGCTGCCGTTCGGGCAGCCGCACTCGTTCGGTCAATATGAGCTGGAACTGTTCCCGGCCGGGCACATTTTGGGATCGGCGCAGGCGCAGGTCCGCGGTCCCGATGGGCAGACGGTCGTCTATACCGGCGACTTTCGCCTGAAGCACGGGCCGGCGGTGGAACCGTGCGAGGTGCGGCGCTGCGACGTGCTGGTGATGGAGTGTACCTACGGCCAACCGCACTACCGGTTTCCGGCGGTCGAGGCGGTGGCCGATGAATTGCACGACCGCGTCTCCCGCTGTCTCGAAACCGGCCGGACACCGCTGGTACTCGCCTATGCGTTGGGCAAAGGGCAGGAGGCGCTGGCGCTGCTGACCAAGGCTGGCTTCGAGGTGCTGGTGCAGGAGCAGATTTACGAGGTTGCCCAGCATTACGAACGCCTCGGCGTCCCGTTCGGCGACTACGCGCCGCTCACGCCGGAAACCGCCCAGAATGTGCGCGACAAAGTGATCCTGGCGCCGCCCCACCGGCGCCGCTCCGACCCGTTGGTCGGTCGGCTGAAGCGGGTGCAGAGCTTCTTCCTGAGCGGTTGGGCGGCGGACCCCGGCGCGCGCTATCGGTTCGGCGCCGACTATCTACTCCCGTTGAGCGACCATGCCGACTACACTGATCTACTCAGTTATGTCGAGCAGGCGCAGCCGCGGGTGGTCTACACGGTACATGGGGACGGCACATTCGCCGGCATCCTGCGGAGCCAGGGGATTCCGGCGTACCACCTCCCCGACAACGCCTATCAGCCCGGCCTGTTCGACGAGCCGGCTGCCTCGACCAGCGCTTGATGCAGGAGGTGGAGGGCGGCGTGAGCCGCGGCGGCTTTGTTGGCACTGCGGTCGCCCTCGAACCGATGCTCTGCTGCCCACACCCGCGGCTGATCGTCGGCAGCCGCGCCGGGGCCGGCCACTGCGACGTAGCTCAGGCCAATCGGCTTGCGTGACCGGCCCGGATGGACACCGGCCAAGCCGGTTTCGGCGACGGCCCAATCGCAGCAGAGTCGCTGCCGGGCGCCGAGCGCCAGGGCACGCGCCATGGCCGCGCTGACCATGCCGCCGGCGCTTGTGTCGCTGCGGGTGAAGAGCGCCGCCGGGGCGTGCAGCAACTCGATCTTGAGCCGATTGTGATAGGCGATGACCCCGCCGAGAAACCAGCGTGAGGCGCCCGGTCGGTCGGTCAGCCAGTGGCCGAGCAATCCACCCGTTGAGGATTCGGCTACGCCCAAGGTCCGGTCGCCAGCGATGAGTAGCGTGGCAACCGCGCCGACAAGCTCGGCAACCGGCAGCATCTCGGACGGGTGCAGGTTTTTTAACTTGGAAATCACTGGGAGATGGCTCCCTTACGGGCCCTGACAGGGGTAGGTCCGATGATCGCCTGAATCAGGATTTTCAGGATGCAAGGATGATTAGGATGGATTCCCGCTTGCGCGGGAATGACGGTTTATGCAAAGGCCTCCTGGAGCGGGGATGACGGGGCCTAGCCCCCCTATGGCCCCCCGCTGCGGCGGGTGGACGGGAGAGGGCGAGGTGGGGCATCATCAGAATGGTTCTTCGTTGTCATCGTCCTGGCCCGGTGTCTCCCACTCGCCCCGCAGGGCCGCAAAGGGGGCACCAGGGACCACGCGGTAGGAGCGCCCCGGGCTATCTTCCTTCACGACGATGCCGCGCTCGACGAGGTCGTCCATGAGGCGGGCAGCTTTGGGGTAGCCGATCCCGAGCTTACGCTGGAGCCAGGAGACGGAGGTATAGTCCAACTCTTCGATGGCGCCCAAGGCCATGTCAAGCTCGGGGTTCTCGCGGGCCGTCTCCGGAGCTTCGTCCTCCTTGAGCTGCAAGTGGGCGATCTCTTCTTCGTCTACGTAGTCCGGGGCACCTTGCGCCTTCCAGAACTCGACCAGCCCGGTGATCTCTTCGTCGGAGACATAGGCGCACTGCACGCGCACCGCGCGACCGGAGTCGTAAGGGAGATACAGCATATCGCCGCGGCCGAGCAGATTCTCGGCCCCGCCGGTATCGAGAATGACGCGCGAGTCCGTCTGGCTGCTGACGGCAAAGGCGATTCGGCTCGGCATATTGGCCTTGATGAGGCCGGTCACAACGTCCACGGACGGGCGCTGCGTGGCGACTACCAGGTGGATGCCGACAGCCCGCGACTTGGCCGTCAGGCGGCAGATCGCCGGTTCCACGTCGTCGGGCGCAAACATCATGAGGTCGGCCAGCTCGTCAATGATGAGCACGAGATAGGGCAACGGCTGGGGGCCATCCTCAGCACTCTCGTCGTCGTCATCTTGGTCGGCGTCGGCGAGCGCGTGATTGTAGGTCTGGATATTGCGATAGCCGGCCTCTTTGAGCAGACGGTAGCGGCGCTCCATCTCCTCTACCGCCCACAGCAAGACCTTGGCCGCCTCCGTAAGCTCGACAACGACGGGGTAGCGGAGGTGGGGGATGCCCTCGTACTCCACCAACTCGACCATCTTGGGATCGATCATCAGGAGCTGAAGCGTGTCCGGCGTCCCCTGGTAGAGCAAGGAAGCGACAATAGTGTTGATGCAGACCGATTTTCCGGAGCCGGTTTGACCGGCGATGAGCAGGTGGGGCATTTTCGCCAGATCACCGAGGCGCGGGTTGCCCTCGACATCGCGTCCCAGCGCGATCTTCAGGGTGCCCTTGTCCCGGGCGAACCGCTTGGATTCGAGCACTTCGCGGAGGCCCACGACGGCGATACCGGAGTTCGGTATCTCAATGCCGACGACGGGACGCCCCGGCACGGGTGTCTCGACGCGCAGGGAGGGCGCCGCGAGGGCGAGCATCAGGTCGTCCTGGAGGCGCTTGATGCGCTGGACGGTGATGCCTGGGGCGGGCCGCAGGCCAAACTGACTGACCGTCGGCCCGACGCGGGTCTCTACCACCTGCACCGGGACGTTGAAGGCGGCCAGCGTTTCCTCAATCACCCGGGCTTTCGTGTCCGTTTCTGCGGCGCTGATTTGTTGAGCACTGGCGCTGGCGAGCGTGGTCGTAGAGGGCAACTGCCACCTGGGCGGTAGCTCCTCCTCCACGTAATCGGGTGGGGCGACCGGCACCTCCGCGACGAGGTCCGTCTCAACTGCCGGCGATGGTGCTGGTGCTTCCGCCGGCTCGAAGACGACTTGGCGCGACTGCGATGGGAGTGGGTCGGCGGCGACAAGCTGCCCCTGCGGCTCCACTTCTGCCGCCATCCGTTCTCGTTCGGCAACACGCGCAGCCGCCCAAGCCTGGAAGCTGCGACCGGCTGCCAGGGCGGCAACACCCACGAGATTTAGCACTATCAAGACCCCACGGCCGAGATACCACAGTCCCCAGGCAGCCAGCCGGGCGAAGCTGATGGCACCGATGACCAATGCACGGCCTACTTGTCTCCACCGCTCCACGCTAATACCGAGCGAGGCACCGACGCCGAGCAGCGCAACCACACAGAGCATGAGCAGCCCGCCGAACCGCCCAAACGCCTGCTCAACCGCCGTTGCGGGCACCTCGCCGAACGTGGCCAGGGCCGCGAGCCACCGCCAGGGGTACTCGGCGTCCGCGCCGACCGACACGGCCAAGAGCGCCGTCAGGGCGATGCCGCTGCTGAGGGCGGCCAGCAACCGACCGGTAAGCAGCCAGGTACCGACGCCGGGGCCGCGCAAGATCGCCACGCTGGCGATCATGAGCAGCAACGAGAGGGGCACGGTCCCCCAGCCGACAACCTCAATGGCGCGGTCGGCCCAGGGCCGGGTGACGGAACCGTTTGGCGAGAGGAGACTGAGCAGCGTAAAGGCACCGATGGCCAACACGGCCAGTCCATAGGGAAAGCGCGTGGTCAGCCGGTCACCAACCCAGTCGCTCCAGTCACGACGGGGGGTGGCCGGCGCCTTGCCACGACGGGCTTGAGGGGCAGCGGACATATTTCGACTCCTACATCGAAAAACGATTGCCTACCCGCCGCGGCCTCTCACACGGCCATAGCGGCCGGCTGCACGGTATGATGGCTGTCAGACCTGATGGCAATAACGTAGGGGTGGCGTGAGGCTGTTGGCCCGAGCGGCTGCCGCGGCAACTGCCGGCTCGCAACGAGCCGGGACGCTATACCTCGGTGACGACGGGTAGGATCATCGGCCGGCGCCGGGTGCGCTTGTAGAAGAGGCGCCGCAGCACGCCTTGGATTTTGCCCTTGACCGTGGACCAGTCGGCATCGGCGGCAGTGCCGTCGCTGGCCCCGTCGAACACCGCCTGAATCTCCTCGCGGGCTTCGTCCATCAACTCTTCGGACTCGCGCGCGTAGACAAAGCCGCGGGTCACGATGTCCGGGCGGCCGACAAGCTCCCCGCTGTGGCGATCAACGGTGATGAGGGCGACCAGGATGCCGTCTTGGGCCAGGACGCGGCGGTCACGGAGGACGACGTTCCCCACGTCACCCACGCCCAAGCCGTCCACGAACACGTAGCCCGCCGGCACTACTGACTTGCCCAGCTGCGCCCAGCCGTTCCCGAACTCGACGACCTCGCCATCTTCGATCACAAAGATGTTGGACTGTGGAATGCCCAGCGACTCGGCAATGCGGGCGTGATGAACCAGGTGCCGGTACTCGCCGTGGATGGGGATGAAGTATTGCGGCCGGATCAAGCTCAACATGAGCTTCAACTCTTCCTGGCTGCCGTGACCCGAAACGTGGACCCGCTGCCCGCTCCCGTCGTGGCCGCTGCGGCTCCAGAGCACGTTGGCGCCCAGGCGAAAGAGATTGTCTACCGTGCGATGTACAAGCTCTTCGTTGCCGGGGATGGGGGTCGCGGAGATCACGACGGTATCGCCGGGCACAATCTCGATCTGGCGGTGGTCGCGGTTCGCCATGCGTGCCAGCGCCGAGGTCGGCTCCCCTTGACTGCCCGTAGAGACCAGGACAAGCCGCTCCGGAGGGTAGTTGTCCAACTCTTCGAGATCAATCAAGATGCCGGCCGGTACGGAGAGGTAGCCGAGGTCGCGGGCAATCCCGCAGTTCTGCACCATGCTGCGCCCGACGAGGCACACCTTGCGGTCGAAATGGGCGGCCGTGTTGAGGACGAGCTGCACGCGCGAGATGAGGGACGCAAAGGTGGTGACGATGATGCGGCCGGGCGCCGCGGCAAAGACCCGCTCGAACGTATCGGCCACTACACGCTCCGAGGGCGTATACCCCGGTAGGTCGGCGTAGGTGCTATCGGAGAGCAGACAGAGCACGTTTTGGGTGCCCAGGTCCGCGAGCTTGGCCACGTCGGTCCGGCCTTCATTGATCGGCGTGTGATCGAACTTGAAGTCGCCCGAATGGACGATGAGGCCGACGGGAGTATGAATAGCCAAGCCCAGCCCGTCGGGGATGCTGTGACAGACGTGGAAGAACTCGACCGTCAGCGCCCCCAGCGAGATTTGGTCACCGCCGGAGATCGTGTTGACACTGACGCGCTCATCCAAGCGGTGCTCCTGGAGCTTGCCTTGGATCAAGCCGGCCGTGAGCCGCGAGGTGTAGATCGGCGGGAAGTCGAGCTGCGGCAGCACATACGGCAAGGCGCCCGTGTGGTCTTCGTGACCGTGCGTGACGATAATGCCCCGCAGCCGATCAAGCTTGTCCAGCAAGTACGAGATGTCCGGGATTACAAGGTCAACACCGAGCATACCGCTCTCGGGGAACATCACGCCGGCGTCAATCACGATCAGGTCGTCGCCACTGTCAACGACCAGCATGTTGCGGCCGACCTCACCCACCCCACCGAGCGGCACAATCTTGACGCGATCCGACATACCTTTGGTCCTACTATCGGCGTTACTACGACTCATTATATCGCCTGTCCCACACCCGGTCCGCGCAGCGAGCACCCAGCCCCCTATACTGGCCATGAGCAGGCGGCAGAATGGCCCACAGACGCTCCGACGGGCGGTCATTGCCGCGGGAGGCTTGCGCCTATTCTGCTATGACGGTAGAGTGAAGGTGGGAAAGAAAGATAGTGCGCTAGGAGGATGATTGGCTCATGCCTGTACCACGATTGCGACTGGGTTATGTTCAGGGTCTCTATGAAGTGCAGGAGGAACTGCGTCGCGCGCAAGACGTGGTCTGCACCACCGACGGTGAGCATCTCATTATCTGTCCCCCCGACTCGTATCGTCCGATGGTCAGCATCCCGCTGACGGCGATCACCGGTACCGAGGTGCAAACCGCAGAAGAGGTCGGCGTCGCCCATATCCGCGAGGCCGACACGCCCGTGCTAGTCGTCAGCCTCGAGACGGTCCGAGTCAAAGAGGCCGAGGATCCGCTCGAAGGGCCGTTGGTGTTCAGCGGGCCGTTTCGAGGGGCCGGCGGCGGCGACGTGACGCGGCGGGTGGAGGCGTTCAAGAATCTGCTGGTACCCCGCACCGAAGAGGAGATGGATGCCTTGCGTGCCGGCGACAAACGGCTGTCGCGCGTCTGGGCCGTCTCGATCATCAGCGGCGTCCTGCTCGTGCTGTTCCTTATCTATGCGATCACTACCTGCCTCGACGAGCCGGAAGAGGAGCAAGCACCGGGCCAACCGGCGCTGATCGTCCTCGCCGCGCCGGACTTCCACGCCGGTTGAGCCGCACGCGGGGCGCAACGGCTGCCGCGCCTCGTACCGACCTCAAGACGGCTCGCCGGCTGGGGGGGGAACCAGGCTGGACCTACCCACGGCCCTTTCACTGGCAGGGAAGGGGGGCCGTGGCTCTTCACCCGCCATAGCCGCGCGGGCCGCGGCGGCCCAAACCGCGGTATGCCGTCTCAGCGGCGACCCACAGTGGGCGGGCAACCGGCTCCGGCGGGTGAAGTCGGTTGCCCGGAGACGCTATTCCACCAGGCCGGTGCGGTCCACCGACTCGATGAAGTAGCGTTGCGTGAAGAGGTAGATGGATAAGGGCGGCAATATGACAAGGAATACTGCCGCCAAGACTAAGGCCTCGTTGAACAGCTCGCTGGATTGACCACCCGTGACTTGGTTGAGCGTGGGCGACAGCACCGAGAGCCGCATGGGCAGCGTGAAGTGCTCGATACGGTTGAGGTAGATGAACGGCTCGAAGAAGTCGTTCCAGTGCCACACGACCGAGAAGAGGAACACCACGACGATAGCGGGCACGGCGAGCGGCAGCATGATCCGCCACCAGATGCCAAAGGCGCTAGCTCCGTCAACGCGGGCGGCCTCTTCCAGCTCCCAGGGTAGGGTGCGGTAGAACTGGCGGAAGATCACCACGAAGATCGCCCCACGCAGCCCGTGACCATAGAAGGCTGGCCCGAGGAAGGGGTTGAAGGTGTTGATCCAGCCGAGATTCTTGTACAGGATGAAGAGCGGCACGATGATGGTTTGGGGTGGGACCATGAAGGTAAAGAGCACGAGTCCGAACAGGATGTCGCGGCCGGGGAACTTTAGCCGGGCGAAGCCGTAGCCGATGAACCCACAGGCGACCGTCTGACCGACAGCGGACCCCACCGAAATCCACAAGCTATTGCTCAGGGAACGGATGTAGGCCATCGAAAGGAACGCCAGCGGGTAGGTGAACCAGTGGAAACTGTGCGGAATCCAGTAGATGGTCGGATCCGTAAGGTCCTGGGCCGTCTTCAGACTGGTCGAGAGGATGTAAAAGACGGGAATGAGGAAGACAAAGCAGATGTCTATGAGGACGACGTAGGTGAGGAGGCGCTGCACAAGGGCAATAGATCGGCGGCGGAAGATTTGCCGGTCACGGAGCCAGACCGGTCGGTACTCAACCACCCACTCGAGCGCAACACTCAACGGCGACATATAGCTACCTCATTCCCCCGTAATCCAGACTCAGTCTCGTATAGCCCGTGCCCCGAACCGCAGCTTATCATTCCTGCTGCTCCCCGACGTAGAAGGTAAAGCGACTGGCCAAGTAGATGACGACACCGAGCATGATACCCACGACCAGGAAGTAGACCCAGCCCAACGCCGCCGCGTAGCCCAAACGGAACCCACCGGCAAACGCTACCTCCTGCACGTAGCTCAGGACCTCGTTGAAGGTATCGGTAAAGGAGTTCACGATGGTGTAGACGATGTTGACGAGGACGACCGGGGTCATGAGCGGGAGCGTGATCTTCCAGAAGCGATCCCAGTCGTTCGCTCCGTCCACGCGGGCCGCTTCGTAGAGCGTGCCGGGGATGGAGTTCAATCCGGCCAGGAACACCAGCATCTGCACGCTGGTATTCCAGAGCACGAAGATAATCCGGTCGAGGATGGCGCTAACTTGCTCGGCCGCGCCCGCACCCAAGTAGGTGTAGACGATCTGCTGCCAGTCCACGCCCTGCGAAAGCGCGAACCCGCCCACTTCCTGCGCCGCAAGCTCGCGGATGACCTGCGCCGATCCGATAATCAAGGGCAGGAAGAAGATTGCTCGGAAGGTCATCACGCCCTTGATCTTCTGGTTGGCGAGAATGGCGGCGAAAAGGGCGAAGATGACGATGATCGGGAAGTCGAAGGCATTGAGGGACAAGGTCTTGATCAACGCCGGGGGAAACTCGGCGTCAATGAAGAACGCTTCCTTGTAGTTCTCCAACCCTCTGAACTTCAGGTCACTGAGGCTCGTGGCGGTCAATTCGTGGAAACTCAGGCGGAGCGATTGCAGCAGCGGCAGGAGCATAAACGCCGCAAAGCCGCTAATCCACGGAGCAACAAACCAGATACCCAAGAAGCTCTGCCGCGTGCCCATCTTCATCCTGATGCTCCGGCTGAACGGCTCCAGCAACACCAGACAGACAAAGGAACTGAGCCAGCCAACCAAGACAATCAAGCCGGGAATCTCCAGAATCGTGAGCGAGCGAAACCCCAAGTCCCAGGTCAGCTCGCCGGCCTCGGTCGCTTCCTTCCAGTTGTCCATGAGCGGGGTATTGGTGATGAAGGTGATCCCCGGAGCCAACATGATAAGGGCGGCGGTGAGCAAACCCAGCACGGTCACGCCCAAGAGGGACTGTCGCGTACCCATCGGCATGGTGCCGGCGGCAGCCTGTCCCTCGGCACGTGGCTGGCGGGGCCGCAGGTTCATCCTCATGGCCTCATCCTCCCGACTAGATTACTCCGGCTGCTCTGCGAGCGGTGCTTATTGAACAAGATAGTCCTTCGGCCCGATGCGCTGGCCGTCAACGGTCACGGCCTCGTTCCGGTAGTTGACCACGACGCGCGTTCCATCCTCGAAGGTCGTGCGAAAGACTTCGTCCATGAGCTGCTCGTGGTTCTCGATGAACTGGGTCGCCAAGTGGCCTAGTTGCTCGTGGAAGACCTTGTACTCAGCCGCCGCTTCATCCACCCAGTCCGTGTACTCCGAACTGAATAGCTCGTGGTGGCGGGTGCGGATCAAGTCGGCCGATGGCTGGAAAGTAAGCTGGTAGACCGGCTGCGCGCCCCACTCGATCTGGCGGAGAAACTCACGCCGCGGGTCGTTACGCAAGTTGGCGAGGGGCGCAATCAAGTTCACCAAGCCGTGCGTAGCGATCTGATAGACCGGTACGGGCAGGTCGGCAAAGGCATCGGTACTGTCCATCGGCGTTTCAACGATCCGGTCCGTGTGCCCCAGGGTATAGCCGTTCGCGCCCTCGACGGTGACTGAGCCGCCCAACACTTCCTTCGCTTGGTCTACGATTTGCATCCACTCCGCTGCCACAGCCTCACGGCGCAGCGGATGTAGCTCATTCGTATCGGAGAGTACAAACCGGCCAAAGTAGCGAAACTCCACGCCATCGGCCTTCATGCGCTGATGCAGCGGCAAGTCCTTCTCGGCATAGCGCGTCCGGGCAATGCGCGGATTAATGAGATACACGTCGTCGCTTCCTGAGTTGATGGCCAGCTTATTGACCCCGCGCATCACATCGAAGCGGGTGTTGAACCCGTAGGCAAAGTTCTTCCAAATGTTGCGGATGCCCGGAATCTGGCCGATGATGCCACCGTTGTACCGTGTGTACCCGTACAGGTAGTCATCGTTGAAGATGACGCGCAGGCCATTGCCGTGGGCAAAGCTGATCAGCTTGCGTAGCTCACCGTCACCGCCCAGGTCCGACTCGGCCGGATAGCGCCGGGGGAAGCGGCCCCGAAAACCATCGTCGTTCCAGCCGAGGAGCGTAACATCGAAGTCCTTGAGACCCTTGTCCAGGAACGCCTGTAAGATCTCTTGGGCTTGCGGGAATGTGGTCATCTGGACAAACTCGTCAAAGAAGCCGATCCGGCGCGTGATGCCCATGAAGAGCTGCAGGTAGGGACGCGGTTGTTCGGTGATGCGCTGCACACCGCGCGTCTCCGTCAGGTAGCGGCGATACGCTTTCGCCATGCCGACGTAGTTGGCTTGGTCACCGTTGAGCAGGACGTAGCGGAGCTTGCGCGGCCCTAGCAGCCGCCGCTCCTCGATGCGGTTGACAAACAACGTGCGCCGGCGCGGAATGGACGCCTGGCGACGATACAAGAACTCAGCGGAGGCACGGTTGCGATTGGTAATGTAGCCACTGAGGTAGGCGTTGACATTGGCTTCGAAATCACCCTGGGTCACCATGCCGACGTAGGCATGGTCGCCATCCTTCAGACCCCAGATGGGCAGCCACGGCTGCTCAGAGTACGATCGGCGGCGCACTGAACCGGTCAGGCGGCGGAAAGCGCGGCCGCCGCCGTCCTCGCCATAAATCACTCCCGAATAACGCTGCCGATACTGGGGAAACTCCGGCTTGAACGTGACGAGCGCCCCGGACCCGTCCGGGATCATCACATAGCCTTCGGAGCCGACCTTGGCGGAGCCGAAGAGGGGGAGCACTTCGATAGACACAACTCGGAAGGAGCCGCGCTCTTCGATCTGATCGTCAGGGATGGAGACTTCGAGGTAGTCGTCGGTGAGCCGCAGATCAAGCGCCAACGTGATCTTGCGCTTCGTGAGGTTGAAAATCCCACGTATGCCGCCACCGTCGAGCTTCTCAATGCGTAGCTCCGGGTTCTCGGACGCGGAGCTTGCCAGGTTGGTCATCTGGAGGCGGTCGTTCGTGAAGTTGAGGAGGAAGACGGCATTCTGGAGCAAGGTCTTGCGCTCGGCCGGTTCGACAGGGTTGCTCCGCCAGAGCTTCCCGCTGCGCTTATCTTCGACGACAATCTTCCCCAGTCCAGGATCAACATAGAGGCGCAACGCGCCCGTTTCCTGGGCAAGCTGAAACTCTTCGCCCACCTCCGGATTGGTCTGGGCCGCCGGTGGCCCAGAGAACACCTCGCCGGTAGAAGTCCACACCGGCTCCCGAGCGGCCCTTTCGGACAAACCCACCGCGCTGGTGGTTTCCGTAAACTCCGGGGCCGTCTCGTCCGAGCCGAATGGGGCGCAGGCGCCCAGTACTCCGGCGGCCACCATGCTGCTGCTCCCGGCGATGAGCAGCGTGCGGCGCGTAACACGGGACTTAGCGATGCGATTCATTTGGTCTCTTCACCTCCCGACGGACCGGACGCACTCATGACAAGTATGGGCACTCCGGCGGCCCGGATCATTGTCATGCCAGCGCGACCAACCCACATCTACAACTCTTCCTCGACCAAGTCGTCCTCACTGGGCTTCTTGGCGCTTAAAGTGGCCACCGTAACGAATGTGAGCGCCAGCAAAGTCACGAGCGCGAAGCGGACGAATGGCGACCGGAACACATCCCCAATCGTCTGACCTGATGTAAACAACTCGTAGGTCACGTCGCGGAAGAACTCGGTGACCTGGCTCGTCAAGACGAAGAGCACGATGAACAACGCCCAGATCAGAATGACAGTGACCAAACTTATGATCCAACAGGACCAGGTCTGTTTATTCGAGAAGTCGTGTATGGTGCGTATCTGAATGAAATACAGGTACGCTGCCCAGAAACCGATGGCGAACGTGGCGAAGAAGTAGACATCCTTCTCCTTCAGGGTGGTGATGTTCGTCATAAACGCCGTAATCGGCCAGGAGAAGAGGATGTACGGCATGAAGCAGAAGCTGGCAGCAACGACGACGTCCTTGAACTTGCCCTCGCCAAAGAAAATGGAGGCGACGGCATAGTGCGCCAGACACCAGGTTCCAAAGGGGATGAGAATACGGACGAACTCCAGGATGACGCTGACGCGCTCCGGACTGGAATCGTAGAAGAAGTTGGTCATGCCCAAGGTCGCCGACTGCGAGGCCCAGTTCAGAGCTTGCTCCAAGTTAAACTCGGTCGTGCCAAGCTCCAACTGGCCGGGCTTCGTGAACACGTACTGGAAATTCGTCAAGGCAAGGGTAAGCATTCGCGCCGTGATAACCAAGAGCAGCATGACCGGCACAGCCATCCAATCGCCGGTACGCTTGAGGTCCCAGAAAGCGTCGGATGGATGCGCCAACACACTCAACCCTTGTTTGGCTATCTTGTTCAGCCACCACAAGATATCGCGCACCCACTGCCCAAAGACCTCGCGGCGCGTGCGCCGGACCGGCGCGTAGGCGATACTACGGGCAGCGCGAATACCGCGTGCCCTCGGCTGAGTTGCGACGCTCATACGTACTCGTCCTCCACCTCAAGAGTCAGAGCCATGATGCGCTTCACGGAACGCGAGATC
>JAJDZR010000209.1 GCA_022824545.1 Chloroflexota bacterium | reverse complement strand
GCGATTTGCCGGAGCGAGCAGCCCTGGGCGTGTAGACGGGCCAATTCACACCGGTCTTCAATACCAAGCTGCGTGTATGCTTGTCCCATGGCAACACCTTACTCTGGTGTTGCACTTCGTTTGTGAGTCTAGGGAATCCAGCCGTGCGGCCGCCCTGGTCTCTCTCGCCGCACTCCCCCTCTCTATCGCTTGGCGATGGAGAGGGGGCCGGGGGTGAGGCCTATCACTCCGCCGCTCGCGCCGCGGCGACAAAGGCCCTGATCTTCGCCGGGTCCTCGCGCTCATCCGTTTCGATTCCACTCGCTACGTCCACGCCCGCCGGCCGCACTGCGCGGATGGCCGCGGCCACGTTGCCGGCATGGAGGCCGCCGGCCAGCAATAGCCGCCGCCGCTGCGCTAACCGCCCCGCTGCCCTCCAGTCGCTTACCTCGCCACTGCCGCCCCACGAGCCGGGCACGGCGGCGTCCGCCAAGAGTAGGTCTACGTCGTAGTCGTCCGGCCGCGCCTCACCTGCTGGTGGCCGCTCCGACAGCCGCACGGTCTTGATGACCGGCTGGGCCACCTCCGCGCAGAACGCCGGCGCCTCGGTGCCGCTGAGTTGGACCCAATCGAGACCGCTGCACTGGACCGTCGCCTGCACCTGCGCCATAGTCGGATTGACGAAAATGCCGACCGTCTGCGCGCCCTCTGGAAGCCCCCCGATAATATCCCGCGCCGTCTCCGGGCTGATGCAGCGGCGTGAGGAAGGCACGAAGTTGAATCCCAGCAGGTCGGCGCCCGCCTCGACCGCCGCGGTTGCCGCCGGCAAGGTACGCAGGCCGCAGATTTTGACGATCATCCTAGGATCTCGCGGATTTTTGTCGCCGGATTAACGCGCTGGGCCAGCAGCGCCTCGCCAACAAGGATGGCGTCGGCGCCGGAGTCGTAAACCCTCTGCACGTCGGCGGACGTGTGGATACCGCTCTCGCTGACGATGATCGTCTCCGGCGGGACCATTGCCGTCAACTGGGTCGTCGTAGCCAGGTCCACGCGGAACGTTTGCAGGTCGCGGTTGTTGATGCCGATGATCTTTGCGCCGGCCCGCCGCGCCACCCTCAACTCGTCTGCGGTGTGGACCTCCACGATGGTATCCATGCCGAGGCCCTCGGCGCACTCGACATAATTGGCGATGTCGGCTTCCTCCGTAGCGGCCACGATCACGAGGATCGCATCGGCGCCAACCGCCCGGGCCTCGAAAATCTGATACGTGCCGACGGTGAAATCTTTGCGGAGGATGGGCAAGGCCGCCGCCGCACGAGCCGCAGCGAGGTCACCGAGCGAGCCGCCGAAGAATTGCTCGTCGGTGAGCACGGAGATGGCCGCCGCCCCGGCCTGCTCATAAGCCCGCACGGTCGTCGCCACGTCGAGATTCTCCACAATCGCTCCGGCGGATGGCGACCGGCGCTTGACCTCGGCGATCAGCCTGGGCTTCCCAGCGGCTAGCACCTGAGGTGGTCGCAGCGCCGCAGCCAGGGACCGGACTTGCGGCGCGCGCGCAGCCCGATCCATCAAATGCTGTCGGGGCACCTCCTGCTCACGCGCCCGCACTTCGCGCCGCTTCGCCGCAATAATCGTGTCCAGGATACTTGCCATCGCGTCGTCGTCTCCTAGCCCCAATCGGCCACGCCCTCCCCCACCCGTCATTCCCGCGCAAGCGGGAAGCCACGCCCATTCGGTGCCCCTCGGTCACCGCGACAACGCCCCTTCCCTACCAGGGAAGGGGCCGGGGGTTAGGTCAAACGCTGACCCGTGAACGGGTACTAACCCGCCTCCCCACCCACGCGCTGGCTCACGGCGATGTACTTGTCCAGCGCAGCATTGGCCGCGCCGCTGTCAATCGAGGTGGCCGCGAGCGCGATACCCTCGCGTAAGTCCGCCGCGCGATCCGCCGCGACCAGCGCCGCCGCGCTGTTGAGCAGCACAATGTCCCGCTTTGGTCCGGCGTCGCCCATGAGCACCTGCCGCAAGACGGCGGCGTTCTCTTGCGGATTGCCGCCCCGGATCGCCGCCAGCGGCGCCCGCTCAAGTCCCACCTCCTCCGGCTCGATGCGGTACGTCTCGACGGACGCCCCCGACAACTCGTGGATGGTCGAAGGCCCGCTGATACTCAGCTCATCAAGGCCGTCGTCGCCATGCACGACGAGCGCGTGCTCGATGCCGAGCCGACCGAGCGCTGCGGCCATGCGCTCGGCGATGCCCGCGTCCCCCACGCCGAGCACCTGCGCGCGCGCTCCGGCCGGGTTGGTGAGCGGACCGAGGATGTTGAAGACGGTGCGAATACCGATCTCACGACGCAGCGGCGTCGCAAACTTCATCGCCGGATGATAGGCCGGCGCAAACATGAAGCCGAAGCCGGCCTCCTCCAGACACTGCGCCACCGCCGCCGGCGACAACTCGATCGGCGTGCCGAGCGCGTCGAGCACGTCGGCGCTGCCGCACTCCCTGGTCACACCGCGGTTGCCGTGCTTGGCGACCGCCTGACCGGCGCCGGCGACGACAAACGCCGCCGCCGTTGACACATTGAAATGGCCAGCCCCCACCCCACCGGTCCCGCAGGTATCTATCACCGGGACTGAAGGCGTGACCTGCACGGCACGTGCCCGCATGATGGACGCGCAGCCGGCGATCTCATCTACGGTTTCACCCTTGAGCCGCAGCGCCGTGACAAACGCGCCGAACTGTGCCGGCGTCGGCGTGCCGTCCATGATCTCGGTCATCGCTGTGGCCGCCTCGTCCTGGGACAACGATTCACCCGCCACCAAGCGGGCAATGGCCTCCTGAATCATCGCTTTTCGTCTCCTTCACTTTGCCGCCGTGCTTCCTCCCCGTCATTCCCGCGCAAGCGGGAATCTACTCCCCCTCTCTATCGCTCGGCGATGGAGAGGGGGCCGGGGGGTGAGGCGCTGAGGCCTGCCAAGCCCGCGCTTGCACCAAGAAGTTGCGGAGCAAGTCTTTGCCAACGGCCGTCATGATCGATTCGGGATGGAACTGCACCCCTTCGATGGGATGCTCGCGGTGGCGCACGCCCATAATCAGCCCGTTCTTGGTCTCGGCCGTGATGGCCAGGCTCGCCGGTACCGTGTCGCGCTCGATCACCAGCGAATGGTAGCGAATCGCCTCAAACGGATTCGGCAGGTCCAGGAACACACCATGCCCGTCGTGATGGATGTCGGACGACTTGCCATGCATCAGCTCACCGGCCCGCACGATGTTCCCGCCGAAGGCCGCGCCGATGGCCTGGTGGCCGAGGCAGACGCCGAGCAGGGGAATGCGCGGCCCCAGTTCACGGACCAGCGGCGTCGAGATGCCCGCCTCGTGCGGCGTACAAGGCCCCGGCGAGACCACGATGGCCTCCGGTTGTAGCGCCGCCACCTCGTCAACGGTGATCGCGTCGTTGCGGTAAACCTCGACCGTTTCCCCTAGCTCGCCGAGATACTGCACCAAGTTGTACGTGAACGAATCGTAGTTATCGAGTACCAGGATCATGCTAACCCACCGTCCTGTTCGAGGTCGTCTGCAAGGTCGAGTGCCCGCAGGAGCGCCGCCGCCTTGTTCAGCGACTCCTGATATTCCAGTGCCGGCACCGAGTCCGCGACCACGCCGCTGCCGGCTTGCACGTAGGCGATCCCATCCTTGATAAGCAAGGTACGGATGGCAATAGCGGTATCGAGGTTGCCATCGTAGCCGAAATAGCCGACCGCCCCCGCGTAGGGGCCGCGGTGTGTCGGCTCTAGCTCGGCGATGATCTCCATGGCCCGGATTTTCGGGGCGCCCGAAACGGTGCCGTGCGGAAAGCACGACCGCAGCGCGTCCAGCCCGGTTTTGCCCGCCGCAAGCTCGCCCTCTACACGGGAGACGATGTGCATGACGTGGGAGTACCGCTCGATAAACATCAGATCGGGCACATGTACCGACCCGATGCGGCAGACACGCCCGAGGTCGTTGCGAAAGAGGTCCACCAGCATGATGTGCTCGGCACGCTCCTTTTCGTCACCGAGCAGTTCCTCGGCGAGCGCTTGATCTTCCTCCGGCGTTGCGCCGCGCGGTCGGGTGCCGGCAATCGGGCGCGTCCGCACGTAGCCGTCCTCTACTTGCACCATCGTCTCCGGCGATGCCCCCACGAGGTACATGTCGTCCAGGTGGAGGTAGTACATGTACGAGGAGGGGTTCACCATCCGTAAAGCGCGGTAGACGTTGAACGGCGTAACGTCCAGTCGCCGCGAGAGCCGCTGGCTAGGCACCACTTGGATGATGTCACCGGCGGCCACGTACTCCTTCGCCCGTGCGACGATGTCGAGGAAGTCCGGCTCCGACATGTTGGCCACAACACGGGGGGTCCTGGCCAGCGGAACACCGGGCAACGGGGCGGTGGGGCAGCCCTCACCCCTGGCCCCTCCTTCCTCGACAGCTGGATGGCCACCAGGGAGCGGCGGCGCCGGGCCGTGGAGGCGGCTGATAAGCGTCTCGATCCGGTTCGTGGCCTGCTGGTAGGCGGCGCGCACGTCGCCGCCGGTCCGCTCAGTGTCGGCCAGCGCGATCACGTGCATGGCGTGTTGGACGTGGTCGAAGGCCACGAGGCTGTCCACGCCCAGCAGCAGGCCGTTCGGAACCTGGAGATCGTCCGTCGGAGCCACCGGCAGCCGCTCGAACGCGCAGACGGTCTCGTAGCCGACGTAGCCGACGAGACCGCCGACAAAGCGCGGTAGCCCCGGCACCGTGACCTGAGTCCGGTCGTGCAGCAGGTCACGGATCAGATCGAGCGGGTCGGTATAGGACCGCTTCTCTGTCGCGCTGCCCCCTAGGGAGTCGAACCGGCGCATGTGCGCTTGGCCTTCATGGAAGCGCAGCGCAAACGAGGGGTCGCAGCCGATGAACGAGTAGCGCCCGACACGCTCTCCGCCCTCCACGCTCTCCAGTAGGAAGGAATAGCGGCCGCGAGCAATCTTGCGATACGCCGAGACCGGCGTCTCCATGTCCGCCAAGATCGTGCGGCTAACCGGAATGAGATTCCCGCGCCGCGCCATCTCCTGCGCCGCAGCCAACGTCGGCGTATAGTGCGGCCGGCGCACGCGCTGGCGCTCGGCCTGTGGTGGCGGCTCAACCGTTGCTATGCTCATCGTCTCGCTTCGCCTCGACCTTCCTCCGGCCAACAAAAAACCTCCCGTCCCTCTGGGACGAGAGGTCTACAACCTCCGTGGTGCCACCCAGCTTGAGCGCCTCACGTCTAACGGGCCAGAGCCGCACCAATCCAATGAGGTTATGGTGGGTACGGCTCTGGCGCCGTCAACGCGGCACTCCACTCACTGGGCACGGAGCCGTTAATCCCGGCTCGATGCCCGGCGCCCATGGTAACGGAGGCGCATTCCGTCGCCGCCTACTGCCGTCGGCCCACTCCACGGACCGACAGGTTCGGGACGCAACTCCCAGGCCCATTCCGCTCCGGCTCAATCACCGCCGTCACACCGGCAGGCGGCTCGCTGACATCGCGCCGTGGAGCGTACTCACCCTGTTCGCAGCCTTTGCGACTATTCAACTCTCCCCGCAGTATACCAGAGCAGCGATCGGCTTTCAGCCGGGGAACCACAGAGGGGCCGGTATTGTCCTTACCCCCGGCCACTTAAACCAAGAACCTGGCACAGGAAAACTGTGCCAGGCCCGCGCTTCTCCGATGCGTAGTGCGTCGGTATTGCTCGGTGCGGGGTATCCCCCCGCTCTCCGGGTTACCCGGTCAGTTCGACGTTGACCGCACGCATGCCGCGGCCGCGGCTGTCCTCTTCCAGGTCAAAGGTCACGCCCAACCCCTCCTGCAAGCTGTCGAAGGGAGTGGAAGCCATCCCGGAGGCGTGGAAGAAGACTTCCTCGCCATCCTCCTGGCGGATGAAGCCAAACCCGCGGTCGTAAATGATGCGGACAATAGTTCCGGTGTTCAAGTGCAATATCCTCCTGCTGGTCTCTTGTAGCCAGCTTCTGAGAGTCCGCGCACTGGGCGGCCCAATCGAGGCGCACAGCGTGGACTCGTTCTGGTGATGTCGGTCGGCGGTCAGTGCGCGTGGTTGCCCTAGAGCGGGGGTCTCGTCGTCGGGCCGGCGTGCGCGGGAGCGCGGGCAGTAAGAAGAGACTCTGCTGAGGACTGTACGGTTGCTCTGAACCAAGACCAAGCAGTAGTGTACCATACCTGCCCTGCTCGTGACCAATCGCTTCCCTACCGTACCTACCTCCGCGCGACCGGGGTCAGGTCCTTGGGTGCCGGCCGGTCTGTACAGGCAACGCCATCTCTATTCCCGTCGAGCCGGTTGGGATCGGAGAGATCGGCGCGGAGCACCGCCTGTGCCTGCGCCTGCGTCGCAAAATCGCCGCAGTTGTAGGCATCGCCCTGGCCAAGATAGTCCGTCGGCTCGATGGTGGGAATAGCGGTTGCCGTAGGAGCCGGCGTTGGTATGGGAACCGGTGTCGCCGTGGGGGCTGGCGTAACGGTAGGGGCCAGCGTGGCGGTAGGAACAGGAATTGGCGGCACCGTAGGAGCCGCCAGGCGGGCTATCATCGTTGTCGCCGCCGGGGCGGGAGCCAGCGGTGGTCGCTTCCCCGGACCGACGAATGCTACGAGGCTCCAAGCCAGCGCGGCGAGTACCGCCGCCCCGCCGAGCGCCGCTGCCCAGCGGGGAGGACGTGCCGACCACCATCGGCGCGGCGCGGCCGGGGCAACCGCTGCTTGCTGCCGCGGTGCCAGCGCCGCAATCGCCTCCAGATCGCTGACGAAGGCAGCCATGCTCGCATAGCGCGCCGCCGGGTCGGGCTGTGTAGCACAATCCACCGCCGCTCGCAGCCGGTCCGCCACGGCCGGGGGCGCTGGCAGGTCGGGCAAGACGATGGCTGACGACGACACGGCCTCCGGCTGCGCCGTCAGGAGCGCCTCCCAGGGGTGCTCGCCGAGCAGCATCTCCGCGAGCACCAGGCCCAAGGCGAAGACGTCGGTCCGGCCGTCAACCGGTGCGCCGTGGCGCTGCTCCGGGGCCATGTAGCGACCGGTCCCGGCGATGGTGCTGCCCGTCGCTCCGCTGACCAGGTCCTTGGCTACGCCGAAGTCGGTGAGCGCCACGCGCTGGTCCCGACCGAGAAGAATGTTGGCCGGCTTCACGTCGCGGTGGATCAGCCACTGGTGGGCATACGTCAACCCCCGGCCGACGGCCAGCGCAATGCCAACGGCCGCCTCCCAGCCCAGTGCGCCGTCGCGGGCCAGGCGCGACGCGAGCGATTCGCCCGCGACGTACTCCAGCGCGAGGAACAGGCTCCGCGAGGGTGCGTCGTCATAGAGGCCGTAGAAGCGAACGATGTGCGGCGTGTCCAGCCGTTCGAGCAGCCCGGCCTCGCGCTCCCAGCGTGCAGCAATCTCCGGCCCAGCGCGGCCCGGCTCGTAGCTCGCCACCTTGAGCGCCACCACCGCGCCGCGCCGCCGGTCCCAGGCGCGATAGACGGTCGCGGTGCTGCCCCGACCGATCAGCGCGCGTAGCTCGAACTGCTCCGCAAGCACGGCGCCCGGTTGCAATGGCGGCGGAATGGGAGTGTTCACGCGCCGTCAGTCTTGCGACGCTCACCCGGCGGCGCGGCGGTGGGCCATGACCGCAGCTCGAACCGGAAGCTGGCCGTGTCACCCAAGCGAATGAGGTCGCCGGCGAGCAAGCGCGTGGGCTTGAGCAGCAGCGCACCGTTGAGCCAGGTGCCGGTGCGGCTGCCGAGATCGCGCAGAACCCAGGTGTAGTCCGGCCGCCGGTCAATGGCGGCGTGCCGGCGTCCCACCGCCAGTTCGGCAATGGATACTTCCACGTCGCGCCCCCGACCGAGCACGGTTGTCGGTGCCGCCAGCACGTAGCTCGCCTCCACCACCCCCTGTTCGAGGGCTAACAAGACCCCGATAGTCGGCTGTGTGCGGCGCGACCCGCTCACCGTGGTCAACTGGGACAGGTCCAGCCGGCCGTGGGCAGTGCCCGTATCGGCTTGCGCGAGCTGGAGGATCGCTTCGGCGTCGGCTGGCCCCGCAAAGGCGTCCAGGTCGGCGAGTGCCGCGACGACGGCCCGAATGTGGGCCGGGCGCGGCCGGTGCTGGCCGGACTCCCAGCGGGCCACCGTCGAGCCGTCCAGCTCCAGGCCGGAGCGATAGGCGACGTAGGCCACGAGATCGTCGCGGGCGATTCCCCGCCGTCCCACCGACCGCCGGCGCGGTGCCGCCCACTCGGCCTGATCGGGAATCCGCGCGCGGACACGGGCTGCCCGCAACCGCTCGCCCAGTGCGACGAGCATCGAGTTGGCACTGCCTCTCGTACCGTGCGCCATGCCTATCACACGCTCCGCAGCCACCGCCCCTAGTATGGAGCCTTCATCTTGAGTTCGCAAGATTTGCCCACTCTGGGCTGCCCACCCCGCCGTTTCTATCTGGGAGCCGGTCGAGCAACGCCAAAGTCGGCTCCGGCTGGGCGCTCTTTTTTGCGTATGGATACTGAAGCTGAGGCCAGCGTCGCGGCACAAGTAACGAAAGCCGGATACCCCCGGAGGCGGTGCGTCTCCGCGAGCGCGACGCTCTGTGCCGAGAAGGGAGGATCGCGCCATGCGCGTGATGACAATGCCGGAAGCCGGAGCCAACGGATACATGCCCCTGACCAAGACACAGCTGGCGGTACTGGCGGAGCGAGCCGCCGGATGGTCTACCGGCGATGTGGCTGTGCGGCTGGAAATCCCCCGCTCTCAGGTCGAGGAGCTGCTGGACGAGGTGCAGGGTATCCTCGGCGCTACCCACACACCGCATGCCGTTGCCGAAGCCTTCCGTGCCGGTTATCTGACCTGATCCGGCGTCCGGGTCGGGTGTCGAGCGCGGCAACGCCGCCGCCACTAGATGAGGGGCGAACGGATGTTCGTCCCTCTCTGATTTCCCTGGCTTCTCCCTCCACGTATACTCAGTAGGCGAGCGAGGAGACTCCCGACGTGTTCAGCGACGAGGCCCGCCTCTGGGTCAAGGCCGGCGATGGCGGCGACGGCTCCGTGCATTTTCGACGCGAGAAGTACGTGCCGCGCGGCGGCCCCGACGGCGGCGACGGCGGGCGCGGCGGCAGCGTGTACCTGGTGGCTGATACCAGCCTCAATACCCTCTGGTCGCTGCGTCGTCGCCACTACAAAGCAACTGCGGGCGGCCGCGGCAGCAAGCAGCGACAGCACGGCGCCGCCGGCCCCGACCTGATCATCGAGGTGCCGGTCGGCACGCTCGTCCGACCGGTCGGTAGCAAGGACGCGATAGCCGACCTCGCCGAGCCGGCGCAGCGGGTAATGGTTGCCCGCGGCGGGCGCGGCGGCTTGGGCAACACCCACTTCACGACCTCCACCAACCAGGCGCCGCGCTTTGCCCAAAGAGGCGAGCCTGGCGAGGAGCGGGAGCTATATCTGGAGTTGAAGCTCCTGGCCGACGTTGGCCTGGTCGGCAAGCCCAATGCCGGTAAGTCCACCCTCCTCTCGGTCATTAGCGCCGCGCGGCCGAAAGTCGCCGCCTATGCCTTCACGACCCTGGAGCCGCTGCTGGGCATTGTGACCGTAGACGAGACGAGCATTGTCGTCGCCGACCTACCGGGGCTGATCGAGGGCGCGCATCGCGGCGTCGGGCTAGGGCACGAGTTCCTGCGCCACGTGGAGCGCACGCGGCTGCTGATTCATGTCGTTGACGCTTCCGGTTGGAGCGGCAGCGATCCCGTCGCGGACTTCCGGGAAATCAACGATGAGCTGGCGGCCTACAACCCCGCGCTTGCCCAGCGGCCGCAGATCGTGGCGGCCAATAAGCTCGACTTGCCCATGGCCACGGAGCACGTGCCGCGGCTGGCGGCGGCCGCGGCGGACCTGGGCGCGCCGTTCTTCGCCATCTCCGGGGCCACACGACAAGGCCTCCGGCCCATGCTGCAAACGGTCGCGGCGTGCCTCCACGAGCTATGGCAAGCGCCGGCCCCCACCACGGTCGTGCTCCCGGAGGTTACCGGGCCGGGCCTGGACGACGTGAGTGACGTCAGCCGCGACCCGGACGATGCCTGGCGCGTCGCCGGTCGCTCAGTCGAACGGACGGTGGCGATGACCGACTTGGAGAACGACGAAGCCTTGCAGTGGCTCCAGCGGCGCTTCGATCAGCTCGGCGTGACCGCGGCCCTCAACAAAGCCGGCGTGCAGCAGGGCGACACGGTCCGCGTCGGCTCCGCCGAATTGGAGTGGGCCGGTCCGGTATGATAGAGCCGCGCCCCCCGGGGCGACTTACCGCCGCCGCGAATTGAGCAGTGGAGTTGCAACGTAAGCTATGTTGCCCTCCCCAGATCATACCAATGTGGTCCCCCCAAGCGACCGGGCCTTCGGCCTGACTGTCGGCGGCGTCCTCGCCACGCTGGGCTGCATTAGGGTCGCCCATTCGCTCTGGGATGGCGTATCGCCGGCTGTTGACACGTTTTCCGCAATATTCTGGGTGGTTGGAGGTGGGCTGATTGCGTTGGCTCTGGCCCGGCCGGCTTGGCTCACACTGCCCAACCTGCTGTGGTTCAGGCTCGGGTTGCTCCTCTCCCGGGTCGTGAATCCGATCGTCCTGTTCCTGCTCTACGTGACCTGTATCGTGCCCACCGGCGTGGTGATGCGGCTGTTCGGCTACGATCCGTTGCAGCTGAAACGCGACGCGGACGCGACCACCTACTGGGTAGCTCACAAGCCGTCGCCTCTTGAGCAACCCATGCGGCACCAGTTCTGAACCGACTAGGAGCACGCATGGATTTCTTGAAGGAATTCTGGCTCTTTCTCAGAGTCCGCAAGAAGTACTGGTTATTGCCGATCCTGATCATGGCACTCTTGCTCGGCGGCCTCATCCTGCTGACCGAGAGCACCGCCATCGCTCCGTTCATCTATACGCTTTTCTAGGCCGCATCGGTCACGGCTTCATGCTGATTCTTGGTCTCTCTGCCTACTACCATGACAGCGCCGCCGCTTTGCTGCGCGACGGTGAGATCGTCGCCGCGGTGCAGGAGGAGCGCTTCTCGCGCCTCAAGCACGATGCGCGGTTTCCCGCCCACGCAGTGCAGTATTGCCTGGATGCGGCCGGCGCCGAGCTCGATGACCTCACCAGCATCGTCTTCTACGAGAAACCGTTTCTGAAGTTCGAGCGTCTGCTGGAGACCTACATCGGTACCGCGCCGCGCGGCTTCCGTTCCTTCCGCATCGCCATGCCACTCTGGATCAAGCAGAAGCTGTTTCAGAAGCGGATGCTACGCAAGGAGCTCGAGCGACTCGGCATGCGGGAGGCTGGCTCCAGGCTGCTGTTTGCCGAGCATCACGAAAGCCATGCGGCGAGCGCATTCTTCCCGTCGCCGTTCGAACAGGCCCTCGTCCTCACCATGGACGGCGTCGGTGAGTGGGCAACGACCAGCGTGAGCATCGGCGACGGAAACCGGCTGAAGATGCAGAAGGAGATCCACTTCCCCCACTCTCTCGGCCTGCTCTATTCCGCCTTTACGTACTACACCGGTTTCAAGGTCAACTCCGGCGAGTATAAGGTGATGGGGCTCGCCCCTTACGGGGAGCCGAAGTACGCGCAACGCATCTTCGATAACCTGGTTGACGTGAAGGCTGATGGTAGCTTCCGGATTGATCAGAGTTACTTCGATTATGCCACTGGTCTTGCCATGACCAACGGGCGTTTCGCGGACCTGTTCGGCGGTCCGCCGCGGGACCCCGAAAGTCTGCTGACCCAGCGGGACATGGACCTCGCTGCCTCCGTGCAGCTGGTCATCGAAGAGATCGTCGGTCGGCTGACGACGACTGCGGCCAGAGAGGCGGGGCTGCGTCAACTCTGTCTCGCGGGAGGCGTGGCGCTCAACTGTGTCGCTAACGGCAAGCTCTTGAGGTCGGGCGCGTTCGACGACATCTGGGTCCAGCCGGCCGCGGGGGATGCCGGCGGGGCACTCGGCGCCGCGCTGGCTGCCTGGCACGGGCACCATGGGGCCGACCGGGCGCTGGACAATGGGCGGGACGCGATGCGCGGCACCTACCTCGGCCCCGAATTCGATGATGACACCATTGCGGCGCGCCTCACGCGCGCTGGCGCCGCCTTTAGCCGGTTGACTGACGAGGCGGCGATTGCAGCGACCGCCGCTGCCCTCGCCGATGGTCAGGCGGTCGGCTGGTTCCAGGGACGCATGGAATTCGGGCCGCGGGCACTCGGTGCGCGCTCCATCCTCGCCGACCCGCGTTCTCCCGAGATGCAGAAGACGCTCAATCTCAAGGTCAAGTACCGCGAGAGCTTCAGGCCGTTCGCGCCATCAGTACTGCGCGAGGACGCCACGGACTGGTTCGAGCTTGATACCGACAGCCCCTACATGCTACTGGTCGCCGATGTCGCGTTAGACAAGCGCATCTCGATGACTGACGAGCAGCAGGCGTTGTTCGGAATCAACAAGCTCAACGTGCCGCGCTCGACCATTCCCGCCGTTACGCATGTGGACTATTCAGCGCGCGTCCAGACCATTCACGCAGACACCAACCCGCGCTATCATGCGCTGCTCGCCGCCTTCAAGGCGCTCACTGGCTGTCCTGTGCTCGTCAACACTAGCTTCAACGTGCGCGGTGAGCCAATCGTCTGTACGCCGGAGGATGCGTTCCGCTGTTTCATGGGCACGGAGCTTGATCTATTGGTTGCGGGCAACGTCATCGTCCGCAAGGCAGACCAGGACCCGACGCTGCGGTATGATTACAAAGCCGCTTTCGAGCCGGATTAGCGCAAGCGTAACGGAGACCGTTCAAATGGCGTCAGGAAAAACAATAGCTAATTTTTCTCTACTGTTTATATCCTTTCTGCTTGGAATATTTTTATGCGAACTTTTCCTGCGAATTTTCTACCCAAAGTATCAACACGTTACCGAATCGCACTACGACTACAACACTATGAGAATATGGTCTACCATTGAAAACCGTCGAAGTACGGCAAGACATCCTGACAGTGGAATGTACCATAGTTATTACCATAACAATCTTGGCATGAGGCAGCATAGGGACTTCAGTGGGGTAGACCTTGAATCTGCGATCAATATTGGTTTTTTGGAGACTCCTTTACCGAGAATGTGCGTATAGAATCACAATATTCATTCAATGAGCCATTAGATTATCTGTTGAATTTAAGCCAGAAGCAGTCCAACACCTTGAACCTTGGAGTGGATGGATACGGGACAGGACAGTCTTTCTTTCACTATAAGAGCCTCCGATACGCTGAGAAGCTAGACTACGTCTTTTATCTATTTACTGACAACGATCTGCGAAACATCTATGAAACGAACCTTTTTTACCTAGACGAAGGAGGAGAACTGGCGAGGAACGAAGCGATTCAGCCTTC
>JAJDZR010000046.1 GCA_022824545.1 Chloroflexota bacterium | reverse complement strand
CCTCTCCATCGCAGAGCGATGGAGAGGGGGCGTAGATTCCCGTGCAAGCGAGAATGACGGGGGACGGGCGCAGCGTGCTGCACCCCTACGGCTGACGGCTGATAGCTGACAGCCGATAATGGTATCCTGCCTGGCGTTGCAGAGCTTGTGTACGAAAGGCGATGAGCATGGGTATCGAGCGGGCCACCTATCGGGGCAGTTATCGCGCTGGAGTGATCGGACACACCGGCCGGGGGAACTACGGTCACGGGTTGGACGTGGCCTTTGTAGGCTTACCGAACGTGCGGCTCGTGGCGGTGGCCGATGCGGACGACGAGGGGCGCGCGGAGGCGGTGGAGCGCACGGGCGCCGAGCGGGACTACACCGACTACCGCGACATGCTCGCGCAAGAGAATCTCGATCTGGTCGCCATCGGGCCGCGGTGGCTGGACCAGCACGAGGCGATGACCGTTGCGGCCGCCGAGGCCGGCGTGAAGGCCATCTATGCCGAAAAGCCGATGGCGCCGTCGCTCGAGGTGGCTGACCGGATGTTAGCGGCCTGTGACCGACATGGCGTGAAGACCGCCTACGCCCACCAAAATCGCGCCTACCCCGGACCGGCGCTGGTGCGGGAGTATCTCGCCGCCGGCAAGCTCGGTCGTCTGCGGGTGATCCGTGCCTACGGGAAGCAAGACCGTCGTGGCGGGGGGATGGACCTACTGGTGTTGGGTACCCACCTGCTCGACCTGATGCGGCTCTTTGCCGGCGATGCGCGGTGGTGCCATGGGCATGTCACGCGGAACGGGCGCGACGCCACCGTGACGGACGTCGAAGTGGCTGATGAGGAAGGCGGACTGATCGCCGGGGACGATGTAATCGGGCAGTACGGCTTCGATCATGGCGTGCTGGGTACCTACGAATGCGGGCGGGCGGGAGACGGCGGCGGCTCTCCGTACTTCCGGATAGAGGTCTGCGGCACTGACGGCATACTGACCCTTTGGAGTAATCCCGATGCGCCGATCTACATGTTCCCCGGGCCGTTTGCGCCACCGGACCGGCTCTCCGAGTGGCAGGAAGTAGAGGCGGGGCCGCTGCCGCCGGCGCTGGGGCCGGAGAACTCACGCGGTGGCATGCACACGGCCAACCAGCTTGTCGTGTGTGACCTACTGGCGGCGGTCGAGGAAGGCCGGGAGCCGGTGATGTCGAGCGGGCACGACGCCCGCGCGGCGCTGGAGATGATTCTCGCCGTCTACGAGTCGCACCGGCAGGGTACGCGCGTGGCGCTGCCGCTGGCGGACCGCCGGCACCCGCTCGCCAGCTGGCAGAGCGAAGGGTAGGTAGACCTCGCGCCTCGCAAGGGTTGGACCTAACCCCCAGCCCCTTCCCTCCAGGGAAGGGGAGTGATCGAGAAGGGAAGGCTGCCCTCACCCCGGCCCTCTCCCAGGGAAGAGGGGGTGGATTCCCGCGCAGGCGGGAATCCATGTCCCCTACGGCGGCGGCCGCTTCCTCCCCCTTGAGAGCAATCCGCCGTTGCGTGATGCGCCCTATGCTGGCAGCAGGTCGGACAGCGCGTAGGGACGGCCGGCCTCGACCGTGACGAAACGGGCAAGGTCGCCGATGAGTGTCTGAAGCTCGGCGATTTTGGCGGTGGGGTCGGCCGGCGTGGGGTACCAGTGGCGGCGGATGAGCGTGCGGATGTCGCGCTGATAGGCCTCGTCGGTGGCGCCGGGGAGACGAGCGCCGGTGATGGGGTCCACTACCGAGACGGACCCGGCCGCCGGATCGAGCGGGATGGGGAAGGCGGCGGAATGCCGGGGCCGGTAGTGCATGGGGACGAGAACGCTGGGGCGGATCAGGTCCACGACGGCCGCCTCCACGCCCCGCAGCTTGCTGATCGGGTAGAGCATGATGTCCACCTGCCCCCGTAGGTCGGCCATAGCGGGGAAGGCGTCCGACAGATCGCCGGGGTGGTAGATGCCGGTTCCCGTGACCTTGTCCGTGAGCACGTAGCCCATGTTCGGGTAGGGGGTGGCGATCGGGCTGCCGTCGAGGTACTCGCGGGGATTCTCGCTGCTCTCGACGCCCTGCACGCGCCAGCGTCCCAGGTCCAACTCGGTCGGGCCGGGCCACGTGACCGTCGGGTCTTTGGCGTACTGCGGATAGAGCGCGATACGTTCGCCGGCCTCCAGGAAGGCGCCGTCGGTAGGTGGCGGGTCATCCCAGATCGGTGACTTCAGGCGCGAGGCGTGCAGACACCAGTGGCTGACGACGAGCCGGCGAAATGCCTGGCCCACACAGAGCCGGCGGAGTGTCGGCTCGTGGTAGTGGTCGTAGTGCTCGTGGGAGCAGAAGATGGAGCCGAAGCGCGGCCGGTCGGGCTTGACGAACGGATCGAAAGCAACGCTGTCCTCGTCGCGCTCGACGCGCAACTCGAACGCGGCACAGCCCCACCAGGTCAGCGTAGGCGGTTCACCAGACATCATGGGCTACCTCACAGTGAGGAACTATACCGCCTGTCAGCTGAGCCGCTTCCGAAATCGCAGGGACTGGATGTTGTAGCGCATACGGTTTCGGTAGAAAGGCACGGAGAGGTAGCTGCCGACATACGTGTCAGACGTTGCCAAGACTGCGCTGCGGCCACGCGCCCACTCCTCCGCTGTCGCCATCAACCGTGTACCGATACCCTGACGCCGGTAGGCTTCTGCTACGGCGAGTACGTTGATCGTGAGCCGGGTGTGACTTAGCTCGCGCATCACGTCCCGGTGAGCGTCCTGCCAGGGCTTTGCCACGGAAGCTCCCAAGAAGCCAACGATCTGCTCGTCAGCCTCAGCGACTAACCAATGCCCGTCCGAATCCGCGGCGCGAACGCGCGCTGCGATACGCGATTCGAACCATTCGGGTAGGCCCTTTTCCTGTGGGATCCGAAAGAGCTCCGGATTGAGAGCGGCGTAGTACCGCCACATGTCGAGCCAACACTGCGCCATGCCATTGCCGTCCCCGGTACGCTCCCAGCGTATATCAACATCGCTAGAGGGCCTGACCGGCGAAGGCGGTTGGCTGAGGCGCTTCAGGAAGCGCAGGGACTGGATGTCATAGTGCATACGGTTCAGATAGAAAGGGACGGAGAGGTAGCTCCCTACATAGGTGTCAACAGTTGCCAAGATTGGGTAGTGTATCCGTTTCCTAATTCACCGGTGGTGATTGTCTGCGCCGATATGGGCCGCGACCGGGCTGCGGGCGTGGTGGTTGAGGATCGGGCGGCGTTCGTGCTTCGACTAATTCGACCAGCCACTCTACCGGATAC
>JAJDZR010000212.1 GCA_022824545.1 Chloroflexota bacterium | reverse complement strand
AGTCGTCAACATTCCTGGTGACAAGCGTGAGTTGATATTCCAGCGCTGTTGCCGCGATCAACAGGTCCAGTGCCCGTGCTCGAACTCGCCGGCCTCGTGCCCTGAGCGACTCGCGCAGCCGGGCGCAACGTTGGGCGACCGCGATTGAGAGGGGAAGTATCGGCATAGTGTTCGCGAGAGCCTGCAACTCAGCTTGTGCGCTGGCTGGATCGGGACTACGCAGGGTTCCCTGGTATGCCTCCATGTAGCTGATGACGCTGATGGCGATTCCTTCAACAGCGAGTTCGGACAGCAGCGCTTCGGCAGCAGGTACTTGCGCCAAGTGGTCAATAATCCAGTCGGTATCTATCAGATAGGGCATCGCTTAGGCCGAGGCCCCACGTTCGGCTTGGCAACGGGCAGCGTAGAGATCGGCCAACAGGGCCTCGCAGTCTACCCCGGCGAGCGCACCAGCGCTTTCCTGCAGGGCGCGGCGAACCTGCTCGGGATTGTAAGTTGCCCATAGCTCGCTGGCGGACGAGCTGACCTCCTTTGCCGCCTCAAGCGCCTGCTCCTCTGCGGCAATGTCAATCATCTGCTCCACATTCAGCTTGCGCTCAAGAGCGGGGACCGACTGGTACACATCGTCTAGCGAAGCCCCCGCGGGGCGTATTCTTACTTCGCCGTCATCTATGGCGAACGTAATCCGCCCGTTACCGTTTAGTCCCAATGCCTTCCGCACTGCGGCCGGGAGCGTGACCTGACCCTTGGCTCCGACGGCGCGGGTGATTTCTTGCATTGCTGTCCTTGCCTTCCGGTACTGAGATACGTCCTAAAAGGTTGTACCACTGCGGCCGAAGCTTGCCAAGCGCCGCTCCGCTAGAAGATGCCGCCGCCCCCCTCCGGCCAGCGCACCGCGGCCCTACCAGCGACCGCCGCCGGGGATGGTGGATTGCGGGTAGGAGCCGAGCACCTTAGCTTCGCGGCACACCCGCGGGCGGTGGCTCACCAGTTCGTTGAAGGCCGTGTAGAGCGACGGCTCGTTGATGTGCCCCTCGTAGTCGAGAAACCAGTAATACTCCATCCGCTCTAGCTCGGCGTTATACTCCAGCGGCCGCTGATGAATGGTCAGCATGTTCAGCTTGCGCGCGGCGAAGATGTCGAGCAGGTTGCGGAGCGTGCCGGGACGGTTCTGGAGTTCGACCAGCAGCGTCGTCTTGTCGAAGCCCGTCGGGTCCGCGAAGTTGCGTCCCACCACCCAGAAGCGCGTCACGTTGAGCGGGCTGTCGCCAACGTCGCGCGCCACGACCTTGAGTCCGTGCAGCTCGGCGGCCTCTTCCGTACCGATGGCGGCAGCCCCGTCCTCGCTGGCGGCTCGCCGCGCCGCGACCGCCGTGCTCGCCTCGGTCCCGATCTCCCCGCCGGGGTGCGCCGCGCGAAACCGGTCGAGCCAGCGCCGGCTCTGCCGAAGGGCCTGTGGGTGCGAGTAGATCGCCTTGATCGCGTCCACGTCCTCGGTCCGCGAGAGCAGGTGGTGGACGATAGGAATGGTGATCTCGCCGTAGATCCGCAGGTCCGATGCCCGCAGCGCGTCCAGCGTCTCCGCAACGACCCCTTCCAGGTTATTCTCGATCGGCAGCACGCCGTAGTCCGCCTCGCGCAGTTGCACGTGCCGACACACGTCGCCGTGGCTCGCCGCGACGCCGGCAATCTCCTCGTAGAGCACGAATTGCCCACCGCCGAACGTGCGCTCGGCGTATTGATGCGCCGCCGTAGACGTAAACGACCCTGGCCCGCCGAAATAGCTCATCCGCACGGGTCCGGCCTCTGGTGTCGGCTGATCGGCACTCATTGGTTAGAGCCGTAGTCCCGTCTGCTCCATGAACTCGCGTACTGCATCTCGAATCCTCCGGTAGCCCTCAAACGTCGTGACGACATCCTCGGGGCGCTCCTTGCTCCGAGCGAGAAAACCTGGCTCGCGCGCCGACTTAACCCGTTGGCGTCCGTCCTGATAGCGGATGTCCACACTCCAGCGAATGTGATCGGAGCCGTTGAAGGGTGAGTGGTGTGGGAGGTGCTGGTGGAACAGGAGCGCGTCGCCGACTTGCATTGGCAGGGAGACCGTCTGCAGCCCGTCAAGCTCCGTCACCACTTTCTCCGGCGCCCATGCAGACGCAGAGGGTGGGGCGTGACGGTGCCCACCGGGGAGCAGCCGGAGACAGCCGTTCGCCTCGTTCGCCTCGACCAGCGGGAGCCAAAACCCCGGCTCGGGCGGCTGGGTCATCGGGAGTACCCGCGACACTGCCGTGGCTCTGTAGTGTGGGTCCCGCGCGTCCGATCCGTAAGGCTCCCGGAAGTAGATGATGCGTCGTCCCCCGAAGGACGTATCATCGTGCCAGGGTACCGTCACCTGATCCCAGTGGGGCAGCTTAGGACGCAGGCGATGCCGTCCTTCGCAATGGACTTCCGGGCCGACGATGCTTTCGGCGATATCGAGCAGCTTGGGGTGTGTGAGTAAGCCGAACAGCCCCGGCCCGGCATGGCGACCGCCAACCCAGTGCTGATGGATCGCCTCGCACTCTGCCCACAGTTTGGCCAGCCGCGTCTCGAAACCGTGCTCGGCGTAGAGTGACTTGACCAGTCCCTTGGCGTAGTACTCGCGCGCCCGCTGGTCTACCTCCGCGCTGATGTCGTCAATGAGCGGCTGCAACTCTTCCGGTGCCAAGAGTTGCCTGAACACCACATAGCCTTGCTCGTCGTACTGCTGTCTCTGTGCCGGCGTCAGTCCAGCCATCGTCCTCACCCCGTTTCGACCAGGGCCTCAAGCTCGGCGAGCATCTCGCGCGGCCCGGGCTGGTCGAAGTGCTGACGCGCCGGTTCCAGCAGTTCCGTCAGCCGCTCGGCCACACCATCCTTCAGATCGAGCGGATGTAGCGCCCCCGACGTGTAGTCGGACGCCAGGTCATCGAATGAAGCGTAGGTGATCGAGCCGCCGTTGGCCGGCGTCCGGTTGATCGTCAGCTCCACGTCGGCATCGCGGAAGATGAAGTGCCTAGCCCAATCGAGGATCGGGTTGAACTCCACCTCCCGCGGCGGACAGAACGCCTTCCGAATCTTGCGCCGGATGTCGTCCGGACTGTCGTGAATGAAGATCGCCGAGTTCGGGTCCGACTTGCTCATCTTCATCGCCGCCAGGAACTCCTGCCGGTTCTCTTCCGGCGGCGGCCAGAATGGCGGCTTGCCCAACCCCATGACCAGCGGGTGATGGATCGCCACCGGCTTCAGCTTGCGTCCCCGCGCGTCCAGCAACGGCCGCAGCTTGAGCTTCCGCGCTGTATCCCGCGCGATGACGTGCGCTTTCCGCTGATCCATCCCCGCGTGCGCCAGTTGCACGCCTTGGATGAAAATATCCGCCACCTGCATCGGGGGGTAGATCAGCTTGGCAAAGTCAACGCTCTCCCCCTCCTGCCGGCCGAGAATGGTGATACTGCGCTGCATCCGGCCCAAGGTCGTGTTCTTACTCACGTCAATGACCGTTGCCCAGTAATCGTCATTCCCATCATAGAGGTCCGTGCCGAGTAGGAATTGCAGCTTGCTCGGATCACCGCCCAAGCACTTGATCGAGGCCCTGAAACCTTCCTTGAAGTACTCCGCCGCCACACCCTTGATGACCTCCCGGTCGCCGCCGAGCTTGTCGTTGATCCAGGTGTGCCAGTCCGCGAGGAAAATAGTGCATTCGACTCCGGCGTCGAGAAAGTCCTTCACCTTCCCCATGCACATCAGGCCCGTGCCGAGGTGCATCTTGCCGGAGATCTCGAAGCCGATGTAGTGCTTGATCGGCTGACCGGATGCCAAGAGGCGGCGCAAGTCGCCGGGCGTCAGCACCTCGGCGGTGTTACGGGTAATCAGTTCAAAGCGCCGGTCCTGAGCCTCCCTCGACTCGGCCGGCGCAGCGCGTTTCGTTTCAGTCGCCACGGCCATGATGATTTACTACTGCTTCCTCTCTGGTCTCCCGCCAAGGCCGATGCCACCTCCTTGCAGTGGTGCTGGGCCGGGCGAGAGCCGGACTGTCCCTCAGTGTAACGGGCAGTGCCGGTCCGGGCAACGCAGCCATCGCCGGGGCGGACCTACCCCCACCTCTTCACGGGGTAGGTTTTTGATGCAGGGGCGCGATTTATCGCGTCCAGGCACTCGTCATTCCGGCGGAAGCCGGAATCCAGGATCATGCGCGACCCTCCGGTCGGTCTGGATTGCGGCCTACGCCGCAATGACGGGAGCCGGCGGAAGGTGCGCCGTTCCCGCCGGCGATGCTAGACTGAGAAGAGACTGCCTATCATCCACTCACCCACTGCCGGGTCGTCTAATGGTAGGACACGTGACTTTGAATCACGCAGTCGAGGTTCGAGCCCTCGCCCGGCAGCCCCTCATCTCCGTTCGTCATCCCCGCGCAAGCGGGAATCCACGTCCCCCCGCCGCAGCGGGGGGACCATAGGGGGGCCGGAACTCCTCCCCTTCCCGCTTCACCTTCATCCCCCCTTGCCCCAGCCCTTGTCCACCAACATGCGAACCGTACCGATCTGCGTTATCCTGTAGCGGCGTATTTCGCCCGGCGTGGCATCCCCGGCTCAGGAACGGTACACCTCTGCTCGCGCGATCCCGGAGGAGGAGGAAGCATGGACGCATCCGGCTTGCAATACCGCCTCACTGACGACGAACGCGACACGTTCGAACGCAACGGCTATCTCATCGTCGAGAACGCGATCCCGGACGACCTCGTGCAGCGGCTCACCGCGGTCGTAGACCGGGTTGATGCAGAATACCGCTCCGAGCACGGGCACAGTCCATATGAACGGGTCAACATTCTTGACTTTGTGGGTTACGACGAGTTGTTTCTGGAGTTGCTGGATTGGCCAACGACCTTTCCCAAGGTCTGGGGTCTGCTCGGCTGGAATATCCAGCTCTATCACTCGCACATGCCCATCTCCCCGGTGATGCCGCCGGCGGAGCGGCCGGCGGAGATCGAACTGCGGCTGCATCAAGACTCCGACCGCCTGAACAAAGAGTTGGAATCCGATCCCCAGCCCCGCATTTCGCTGAAAGTCGCCTACTTCCTCACCGACACCCGCGAATTGGGACGGGCCAACCTCTACGTCGCGCCGGGCAGCCACCTCCGCACCCGGACCGCTGGGAAGATGAGCGATGACGAAGCGGTTGCCGTGCAGGTTGCGCCCGGTACCGCGGTCCTCTTCGACCGGCGCATCTGGCACTCGGCCAGCGAAAATATCTCCGACGTTGCCCGCAAGGTGCTGTTCTACGGCTATAGCTACCGCTGGCTCCGTCCCCGAGACGATATGACCGCCTCCCTCCGCTTCATGGATCGCTGCGACCCCATCCGCCGGCAGCTGCTCGGCGCCAGCACCGGCGGTTTCGGCTACACCTCACCCAGCGACGAGGACGTGCCCCTCCGGGCGTGGATCCGCGAGCACGCCGGCGAGGCAGCAGTAGCGCCGTGAGGTCACAGCGATGAAGATTACGGCCGTCGAATCCTTTGACCTGCGGCTGCCGGCCTCCGAGGCGGAGCAGGCGCAGGGCGCCATCACCACCACCGGCGTGACCCGCGTGCGGACGGACGCGGGCATCACCGGCTACGCCTTTCACGGCGTCGGCGCCGCCGGGTCCGCCACGACCGGCGCCATCGCCCCCCTGCTCGTCGGCCAGGACCCTCTCGCCATCGAGCAGCACCTCCAGCGCGGTCCGAGCCTCCTGGAGTGGCCGGCCGTCGAGCACGCGCTATGGGACGTCGCCGGCAAGGCCGCCGGCCTTCCGGTATCCAAGCTGCTCGGCGGGGCGCGCGAGCACATCCCGGTCTACCTGACCTGCGTCTGGCCCGGCGCGGACGATCAATCCGACGTGCCGCCGGAGCGCCAGGTAGACGACATTGCCCGCTACGTCGCGCACGGCTTTACGGCCATCAAGTACCGCGTCTGGCGCCCCGATCCGCTCGACGACGTAGCCGTGGCCCAAGCGGTCCGCCAGCGCGTCGGCGGCCGCGAGACGGTCGAGCTGATGCTGGACCGCACGGCCCATGCGCCCGGCACGCTGTGGGACTACGAGACCGCCTACCGCGTCGCGCGGGCCTTCGAGCAGGCCGATGGCACCTGGCTGGAAGAGTGTTTCGACCGCAGCGATGTCGAGACCCCGGCACGGCTGGCCGCCGCCGTGGACATTCCGATTACCGGCGGCGAAGGGGACCGCGGCTTGAGCAAGTTCGCCCGTTATCTCGCCGCCCGCTCCTTCGACATCGTGCAGCCGGATGCCTACAACTGTGGCGGCATCCTCACCCTGCGGAAGATTAGCGCGCTGGCCGAGGGTTTCGGCATTCCCTGCATCCCTCACGGCACGCACGGCCTCGGCCTGGCTGGCTGGCTGCAAGTCGTCGGCGCCCTCCCCAACTGCCGTCTGCTGGAGTTGGCCATCACGGTGCCGCCGCTGCTGCCCTGGGAGCAATGGTCGCCGCTGGAACGGCTACTCAACGGCGGATCGCCGTTCCAAATAGAGGGCACGGTGATAGAGATTCCCCAAGGTCCGGGCCTCGGCCTAGACGTAAACGAAACCGCCATTGAGCGCTACCGCATTTCGTGACGCAACGAGTGAGTAGCAGAGGGCAGCGATAGCGTTCGGTAAGCCAGCAGAGCCATCAACGGAACTCTCTGAGCAATCTTCTGTCAGAAGGAGCACGCGAATGCCGGAAACCAAGACCAGGGACGTGAACGTCCTCAGAACGGAGCAGCTGATACCACCTGCGGACCTCCTCGAAAAGCTGCCATCAACCCCCGCGGCGGAACGGACGATTGTAGCGGGCCGGCGGGACATCCAGGCCATCCTCGACGGTCGGGACTCGCGCTTCCTCGTCATCACCGGACCCTGCTCGATCCACGACGAGACCGCCGCCCTCGAATACGCCGAAAAGTTGGCCGAGGTCGGCAGGCGCTACGCCGACAGGCTGCTCGTCGCGATGCGCGTCTACTTCGAAAAGCCGCGCACGACTGTCGGCTGGAAGGGCCTCATCTACGACCCCCACCTCAACGATACCTTTGATATCTCGACCGGCCTTGAACGAGGCAGAAGACTGTTGCTCGCCATCGCGGAGATGGGCCTGCCCACGGCGACCGAGTTCCTCGACCCGATCGTCCCGCAGCACCTCGCCGACCTCGTCTGCTGGGTTGCCATCGGCGCGCGCACGACCGAGAGCCAGACGCATCGGCAGATGGCCAGCGGACTGAGTATGCCGGTGGGGTTCAAGAACAGTACCGACGGCAGCACCAAGATCGCCGTGGACGCGATTGTGTCAGCGCAAGCCAGGCACGGATTCCTGGGCATTGACCAGTCGGGGAGAACGGCCGTGGTGCATACGACCGGCAATCCATACGGCCACCTCGTGCTGCGCGGTGCCAACGGCGGCTCGAACTACGATCCTGAGTCGATTGCCTTAGTGCGCCAGCAGCTCCGGGAGGGCGGTGCCCCCGCTCACCTGGTCGTTGACTGTAGCCACGGCAACTGCGACAAGGACTACACCAAGATGCACGTCGCCTTCGAGAGCGTCGTCGGCCAGCGAGTCGCTGGCAACAGCGAGATTATTGGCGTCATGCTCGAAAGCAACATCAACCCGGGCAGCCAGCAGATCAACGGCGACATCTCCCAGTTCCAATACGGCGTCTCCATCACCGACCCGTGCATCGGCTGGGAAGAAACCGAGCGGTTGCTGGGCTGGGCCTACGATCGCTTGGGCGGCGGCGCGTAGCACGCACCCCGCAGCCGAAACCATCACTCTGTCTCTCTCCCCTGACTGGGGTAGGTACGGGCGAAGCCGTAGGGGCGCAACATGTTGCGCCCGTCCCCCCACACGGCGTGGGCCTTGGGAGGCTAGGCACCCGCCGGTTCGTCTTGCCCCGTCCCCCCGCCGCAGCGGGGGGACGGGTGTGTTCCCTCCCCTGTCGGGACGGGGGAGGGTCAGGGTGGGGGTCAACACACTACCTAATCAAGTTCGCAACCTTCATCAGGGAAGGGGCCGGGTGACAGGCCAAGGCCGCACCACACCTGGCACCATCCGTGCGGCTTTGGCCTGTCATAGGGTTAGGTTCAAACCACCTCCTGTCGAAAAACCTACCCTTATGAGGGGTGAGTCCCGCCCCGCCGCAGCTATAATGCCCCCACTGTCTACAGGAGAGACGCGATGGCTAACCAAGCGCCAACGAGCGCCGTCCACGAAGCGCGACTCGTCGAGACCTTCTGCTCCCTCGCCAGCATTGATAGCCCCTCCGGCGAGGAGGCTGCCATTAGCGCAGTCGTCGCCCAGCACCTGCGCGACTTGGGCTGCACGGTCACGACCGATGCCAAGCACAACGTCATCGGCCGGCTGGCCGGCGCTGCCGCGACCGAGCCGATCATCCTCAGCGCCCACCTCGACACCGTGGAGCCGGGGCGCGGCGGCCGGCCCCCGCGCGACAACCGCGGGTTACGCAGCGGCGGCCC
>JAJDZR010000287.1 GCA_022824545.1 Chloroflexota bacterium | reverse complement strand
GCGGACGAGGAAGAAACCTACATGATCGCCCAAGCGAACGCCGTGCTCGATGAGCATGGCCAGTTCACCGACCCGCGGGTCGCGGTGCGCTATCGCGGTGAGTTCCAGGCGGTCGAGCGGCGGCGCGTAGACTTGATGGATGTATCGCCCAAGCAGATTGTGTCCATTGGCACGTCGCTGATCCCGTTCCTGGAGCATGACGACGCCAATCGCGCGCTGATGGGTGCGAACATGCAGCGGCAGGCGGTGCCGCTGGTGCAGCCGGAGGCGCCCCTCGTCGCTACCGGCGTCGAGGCCCAGGTAGCGCGTGACTCCGGCCAGGTCGTCGTGGCCCAGCATGACGGTGAGGTCGCGCGGGTCACCTCCAACGACATCATCGTGTTGGAGGCGGCCACCGGCGAGGAGCGAGTCTATACGCTACAGAAGTTCGTGCGCTCGAATCAGGGTACGACGATCAATCAGCGGCCCACGGTTGAGCGGGGTGAGCGGGTGGTCCGGGGGCAGGTGCTCGCCGATAGCTCGGCCACGGATCAGGGCGAGCTGGCGCTCGGTCAGAATCTCTTGTGCGCGTTCATGTTCTGGGAAGGCGGGAACTACGAGGACGCCATTCTCATCAGTGAGCGTTTGGTGCAAGAGGACAAGTTCACGTCCATTCACATCGAAAAGCACGAAGTCGAGGCCCGCGACACCAAGCTCGGGCCGGAGGAGATCACGCGCGATATTCCGAATGTCGGTGACGATGCCCTGAAGGACCTCGACGAGGACGGCATTGTGTATATCGGCGCCGAGGTCGGTCAGGGTGACATCCTGGTCGGCAAGATCACCCCCAAGGGTGAGACCGAGCTGACCGCGGAGGAGCGGCTGCTGCGGGCGATCTTCGGCGAGAAGGCGCGTGAGGTGAAGGACACGTCCTTGCGGGTTCCTACCGGGGAGCAGGGCAAGGTCGTTGATGTCAAGAAGTTCTCGCGGGACGCGGGCGATGAGCTATCGCCCGGTGTCAACACGATGGTGCGCGTGAGCGTCGCGATCAAGCGCAAGCTGTCGCAGGGTGACAAGATGGCCGGTCGGCACGGCAACAAGGGGGTGATTGCCCAGTTGATGCCGGTCGAGGACATGCCTTATCTCGAGGACGGCCGTCCGGTGGACATCATTCTCAGCCCCCTCGGCGGGCCGTCCCGCATGAACATCGGGCAGGTGCTCGAAACCCATCTGGGCTGGGCCGCGCACGCCTTGGGCATGAAGGTGGCTTCGCCAGTGTTCGATAGCGCGAGCGAAGCGCGGATCAAAACCGAGCTTGCACAGGCCGGCCTGCCGGCGAGCGGCAAGGTGAGGCTGTACGATGGGCGCAGCGGCGAGCAGTTCCACCAAGACGTGTGCGTTGGCCAGCTCTACATGATGAAGCTCGACCACTTGGTGGAGGACAAGATTCACGCTCGCTCCACCGGGCCGTATTCGCTCATTACCCAGCAACCACTCGGCGGGAAAGCGCAGATGGGCGGGCAGCGGTTCGGCGAGATGGAGGTGTGGGCGTTGGAAGCCTACGGCGCTTCCTACACCCTCCAGGAACTACTGACGGTCAAGTCGGACGACGTGGTGGGGCGGGTCAAGACCTACGAGGCCATCGTGAAGGGTGATCTGAACCTGGAGCCGGGTGTACCGGAATCCTTCAAGGTGCTGGTGAAGGAGCTGCAGAGCCTGGGCCTGAACGTGGACATCCTCAACGAGAAGAACGAGCAGATCCAGTTCGTTGAGGACTCTGGCGCAGACATATTGCCCGAGCTAGGCATCAATCTCGAGGGCCTAGAGGATCGGGAGTAGGGGGCAAGGGAGCAAGCCATGTTGGAAGTTAACGACTTCAATGCCATTCGCCTCATGATCGCCTCGCCGGACCAGGTTAGGCGCTGGTCTTACGGGGAAGTGGTCAAGCCGGAGACCATCAACTACCGGACGCTGAAACCGGAGAAGGACGGGTTGTTCTGCGAGCGCATCTTCGGTCCGCAGAAGGACTGGGAATGCGCCTGCGGCAAGTACAAGCGCGTGCGGTTCCGCGGCATCACCTGCGACAAGTGCGGGGTCGAGGTCGCGCGGGCGAACGTGCGCCGGGAGCGGATGGGCCACATCGAACTGGCCTCCCCCGTCTCGCATATCTGGTACTTCAAGGGCATTCCCAGCCAGTTGGGTCTGCTCCTGGACCTGTCGCCGCGCAACCTGGAGAAGGTGTTGTATTTCGCGTCTTACATCGTGACGAGTGTGGACGAGGAAAAGCGACGGGAGCGGCTGGTTGCCTTGGACGAGGAGGTCGTCGAGCAGGCGGTGGCCTTGGAGCGCGCCACCACCGAAGAGCAGCAGGTGATCGAGATGCGGGTAGACCAGGAGCTGGTCCGCCTGGAGACCGAGCTACGCGACAAGCTGGCGACGCTGCAAGAGCGTCGTGGGAGCGCCCGTGAGGCGGCGGGAGCGGCTCTGCCGCCGCTGGAAGCTGCGCTGGCCGATCTGAGCGGCAAAACGGCCGACGAAACGGTGGTGTTCGAGCCGTCGGGCGTGGTGATCGTGAGCGCCGGTGATGAAGTGACTGCCGACCACGTGAATGCAGCGCGTGAGGCGGCGCGGCAGTTCGTGGAGGACACGGAGCGGCAGGCAAGCCTCGAAGAGCGCCAGCTACACAACCAGTTGGAGGAAGAGGCCGAGCAGCTACGCGGCGTGGCCAACGACGAGATTGACGAGCTGGCACGCAAGATGAATGAGGAGATCGAGGCGATTGACGGCGTGATCCAGGCACGCCGGCAGGAGATCGAGAAACTCCAGCCGATGACGCTGCTTACCGACGCCCAGCATCGTGAGGTGCAGGAAGCCTGCGGGCCGATCTTCGAGGCCGACATGGGCGCCGAGGCGCTGCTGGAGATCATCCGGCGTCTGGACCTGGAAGCGCTGACAAAGCACCTCCGGGAAGAGGTTCACGCCTCTTCGATGCAGCGTCGTAAGCGGGCGACCAAGCGGTTGCGCGTGGTGGAAGCCTTTCGCAAGTCCGGCGCCGAGCCGACATGGATGATCCTCTCCGTCCTGCCCGTCCTGCCCCCGGACCTGCGGCCCATGGTGCAGCTCGACGGCGGCCGGTTTGCGACGAGTGACCTGAACGACCTCTACCGCCGGGTCATCAACCGCAACAACCGGCTGAAGCGGCTGCTCGACCTCGGCGCGCCGGAGATCATCATTCGGAACGAGAAGCGAATGTTGCAAGAGGCGGTGGATGCGCTGATTGACAACGGCCGGCGCGGCCGGGCGGTGTCCGGATCGGCCAACCACAAGCTGAAGAGCCTCTCGGACATGCTCAAGGGGAAGCAGGGCCGTTTCCGGCAGAACCTCTTGGGCAAGCGCGTTGACTACTCCGGCCGGTCGGTGATCGTGGTCGGTCCGACACTGAAGATCAACCAGTGCGGGCTGCCGAAGCGGATGGCGCTGGAGCTGTTCAAGCCGTTCGTGATGCGAGAGCTGGTGGATCGGGGTCATGCCCCCAATATCAAGAGCGCCAAGCGGATCGTGGAGCGGGCGCGGCCGGTCGTCTGGGACGTGCTCGAAGATGTCACCAAGGGCCATCCAGTGCTCCTGAACCGGGCGCCCACGCTACACAGGCTGGGAATCCAGGCATTCGAGGTGGTCTTGGTCGAGGGCAGCGCCATTCAGATTCACCCGCTCGTGTGTACGGCGTACAACGCCGACTTCGACGGCGATACGATGTCGGTCCACGTGCCGCTCTCGCACGAGGCGCAGCGCGAGGCGCACGAGCTGATGCTCTCTACCCATAACCTGCTATCGCCGGCTGACGGCTCGCCGTTGGTTGCGCCAACGAAGGACATGGTGCTGGGCTGCTACTACTTGACGCTTGAAGAATCCGGGACCACGTCCAACGGTCGCGTGTTCATGGACTTCGATGAAGTCGTGTTGGCGCATGACCTCGGCGAGATTGGTCTCCAGACGCCGATCAAGGTGCAGGTCAGCGCAAGCGATTTCGATAGCGAGGAGGCCATGATCCTCAGTGACGGGCCTCAGGGGCGCGGGACATCCAGCGAAATCGTGCCGGTCGGCGGCATCTTCACCACGACCGTCGGCCGCGTACTCTTCAACCGCGTCCTTCCGGCGGAGTTGCGCTACGAGAATCGCGTCATGGACAAGGGCAAGCTGAAAGAACTCGTGGCCCGCACGTTCTTGCTCGTGGGCCGCGAGCGCACTGCCGAGATCGTAGACCGAGTGAAGGACGTTGGTTTCCATTACGCCACGCTTTCCGGGATCACGGTGGGTATTGACGACATCAAGATTCCGGCAGCGAAGCAGGACATCCTGGAAGAAACCGAGGCGCTCATCGAGGAGATTGACGCCGAGTACAACGATGGGCTGATGACCGATCAGGAGAAGTACGAGAAGACCGTCGAGGAATGGACCAAGGCGACAGCCCGTGTGACGGATGCCGTACAGCAGGAGCTTGATCCGTTCGGCTCGGTGCATATGATGGCCGAGTCCGGTGCCTCCAAGGGCAGCTTCAACCAGATTCGCCAGTTGGCCGGGATGCGCGGTCTCATGGCTAATCCGAAGGGCGAGATCATTGAGATTCCTGTCCGGTCCAACCTGCGCGAGGGTTTGTCCGTGCTGGAATACTTCATCTCCACGCATGGTGCCCGCAAGGGTCTCGCGGATACCGCCCTCCGCACGGCCGACTCCGGCTACCTCACCCGACGGCTCGTGGACGTGTCGCAGGACGTCATCGTCCGTGAGGAGGACTGCGGCACAACCCTGGGCATCACCCTCAAGGCGCCGACCGATCAGTCCGTGCAGGACGATCTTGGCGAGCAGGCGCTCGGCCGGTTTGCTGCGGAGCCGGTTGTTCACCCCGAGACCGGTGAGGTGCTGGTGGAAGCGCACACGATGATTGACGAGGCGGCCGCGGCGGCTATCGAGGGTGCCGGGATCACAAGCGTCACCGTGCGGTCACCGCTGACCTGTGAGGCGCGGCACGGTCTCTGCGTCAAGTGCTACGGGCGCAATCTGGCCGACGGTCAGGAAGTCACCATTGGGACGGCGGTCGGCATCATTGCCGCGCAGTCCGTCGGTGAGCCGGGCACTCAGCTGACCATGCGGACTTTCCACACCGGTGGCATTGCCGGTGAGGACATCACCAGCGGTCTACCGCGCGTCGAGGAGCTGTTCGAGGCGCGGGTGCCCAAGGGGATGGCGCTCATCAGCGAGATTGACGGCAAGGCGGAGATCATCGAGGACGAGCCGCGGAAGATTCACGTGACCAACGTCCAGGTGCTCACGGAGGCGTTGGACATTCCCGAGGGCTACGAGATCGTGGTCCAGGACGGTGATGAAGTTGATCCGGGGGACGTTGTGGCCCAGAGGGTTGTTCCGGCTGCATCGGAAGCCGCCGACGGAGCCGACGGAGCGGAGCAACTGGCCGTTGCGGACGATGCGGATAGTCTCGTGCGGGTCGAGACGGAGCAGCTGCGGGCCACCACGCAGGGTCAGATCGTGCGCGAAGACCAGCGGGTCATCGTGCGTTGGGAAGAGCCGAGCGATGCCGAATACGCGGTGCCGGCAACGGCCCGTATCTGCATCGAGAACGGCCAGCAGGTGGAGGCCGGCGATCAACTGACGGAAGGGCCGGTCAGCCCGCAGGACTTGCTGGCAGTCAAGGGTGAGCGCGCGGTGCAGGAGTACCTGGCTACGGAAGTGCAGAAAGTCTACTCCGGCCAGGCGGTGTCCATCAACAACAAGCACATCGAGGTCATCGTCCGGCAGATGCTCCGCAAGGTTAGCATTGACGAGGCGGGCGACACGGAGCTCCTGCCCGGCGAGCTGGTGGATCGCTTCAAGTACGAAGAGGTGAACGCCAAGACCCTTGCCGAAGGCGGCGAGCCGAGCACCGCGCAGCCGGTGCTGCTGGGCATTACCAAGGCGTCGCTGGCTACCGACAGCCTGCTGGCGGCGGCCTCCTTCCAGGAGACCACGCGCGTGCTTACCGAGGCGGCGGTAGGAGGGCGCACCGACCAACTCCTCGGCTTGAAGGAGAACGTCATCATCGGCAAGCTGATCCCGGCTGGGAGGGGGTTGCAGGCGCTCCTGGAGCGCCAGCGTCAACGGGAGCTGCTCGAAGCGGGCCTGGCCGAGAGCAGCGAGGACGGCGAAGAGGCTCCCGCAGCGTTGGAGGGCGGCGAGGCTGCGCCGGCGCTGTTCGGCCAGCCCAGCGCCGAAGAGGCGGCGGTGCCGGCCGGGTAGGGTGCTGGGTCTCGCCCCCCTATGGTCCCCCCGTTGCGACGGGGGGACGGGTCGTTCCCTAGCAGGGAAGGGGGAGTCCGCTCAATGACCGCCGGTGCGTGCGTGTGCGTTGTCGCTCCGGCGTCTGCCCTGGTACAATCCAAGAGTGCCCGCGATGGCTGCGAGACGCAGCGGCGTGGGAGGTGTGGTCCAGCGGTTAGGACTCTGGTCTGTGGAACCAGCGGCACGGGTTCGACTCCCGTCACCTCCCCCACACGCAGACTCCACCCGTAGCGTTCCCCTCCCACCGCCCTCGCTCTCGTAGAATCCTCGCTGCCGCACGCCCGAGCAGCACGAGTGCCGCGATAGGGTACACGTGTGACCGCGTGCAATCGGACGTTCTACCGGCTGGGAGTTGTTACATATTGGAGGCGCTATGAGCGCAAAGGTCAAACCCCGTATTCTGCGCGGCACGCGCGATTTTCTGCCCCAGACGATGCTCTTGCGCCAGCACGTCACCGGGGTCATTCGGACCGCCTTCGAGCGGTTCGGCTTCGAGCCGCTGGAAACGCCGGCTATCGAGCTGGCCGAGACACTCGAAGGCAAGTACGGTCCCGAGGGCGACCAGCTTGTCTACCGATTTAGTGATCGGGGCAGCCGGCGCGTCGGCTTGCGCTACGACCTCACCGTGCCGCTCTGCCGGGTCGTGGCGATGTATCCCACGCTGCCGAAGCCGTTCAAGCGCTACCAGATGCAGCCGGTCTGGCGAGCGGACAAGCCGCGCAAGGGCCGCTACCGCGAGTTCTGGCAGTGCGACTGCGACATCGTGGGTAGCTCCAGTATGCTGGCCGACGCCGAGATCATCAGCCTCATCGCGACGGTCCTGCCGGCGCTGGGCCTGCGCGAGTTCACGGTGCGCCTGAACAACCGCAAGCTGCTCACCGGGCTGGCCCAGTATGCCGGTGTGCCGGACGACGATGCGCCGGACATCTTTCGGGCGATAGACAAGCTCGATAAGATCGGGCGCGACGGGGTGATGCAGGAGTTACTTACGCGGGAAGTCGGCGGCTCCCGCTTTGCGGCCGCCGATGGAGACGGCGATTCCGCGACGCCGGGCCGCGGGCCGCGGGAGCTGTTCCTCTCCGAGGAGACCGCCACGCGCCTGCTCAATCTCGTCGCGCTGCGTGGACCCGCCGATGAGATACTGGCCGATCTGCGGGGCACACTGGGCGAGATTCCCTTGGCGGCGACCGGGGTCACCGAGCTGACGGAGATCATCGGCTACCTCGAAGCGTTGGAGGTGCCGGCGCATTGCTATCAAGTGGACCTGTCGCTGGCTCGTGGGCTGGACTACTACACCGGGCCGATCTTCGAGACGGAGGTCGGTCAGCTTGTCAATGGCCGTCCCATCGGCAGCGTGACCGGCGGTGGTCGCTACGATGAGCTATTGGGCATGTTCACGAGCCGGGGGCAGCCGGCGACCGGCACGTCGCTGGGAATCGAGCGCCTCGTTGACGTGCTCGAAGAGCTAGGCGGCGGCGATGGCGGTGGGACCCGCACGATCACCGACGTGCTTGTGACCGTCTTCGACCGCGATCACCTCGGAGACAGCCTCGCCTTGGCCGCCTCGCTCCGGCGAGCGGGTATCAATACCGAGTTGCCGCTGGAGACGCGGCGGCTCGGCGCGCAGCTACGCCACGCGAACCAGCGAGGCATTCCGTGGGCGGTGTTCCTCGGGCCGGATGAGGTCGCTGCCGGGCGGGCCACTATACGTGACATGCGCTCCGGCGACCAGACCACGCTGCCGCAGGCTGAGGTCGCGACGTTTCTGCAAGCGAGGATGACCGACGCCTAAGCGACCGGAAAGGGAGGCCAGCGCCTAACGGGTAGAGCGGTGTAATGGGAAAGATGCCTTCATCGCAGGTCGCGCGGCGCCAGGCTACCGGTCCGCTTGCCGACGACGCAGTTCTGCTTCAAGCTGCCGGATGCGCGCCTCGGCCGCCAGCCGGCCGGCCTGCTCGACGGCGGCCTGCGCTTCAGCCGCTGCCCGTTCGGCCTCAGCGGCTTGGCGGGCCGCCCGCTCCTGTTGCCAGGTCTCCAAGTAGGTGTTCGTCGCCGGGTCGTACAACCGCGGCCAGTTATCATCCCAGCACAGACTCAGCCCCAGTACCGCGCTGTAGCCCTTCAGGATGCCGTCCGGGGCGGTCGTCAACTCGATTGGCTCGTATCCCCCGGGCACCAGCCGGTCCCCGGCCGGCCGCTCCCCGTGATACGCGCCATCCTGCGGATCGAAGCGCCAGTATTCCGGCACGCCGATGCGGGCGTAGAGGTCTCGCTTCCGACCCACATCCTCCGGCCCGGTGCTCGACGAGCCGATCTCCAGCACCCAGTCCGGCGGCTTGCCCACTTCCCAGGGCAGGTAGAGCTTGCCCTGCCGGATGGCTTGTGCGTCCACGCCAAAGGCCAGGTACACGTCCGGGGAGACGCGCACGTTGAGGTCACGCCGGTCGTAGCAGAGGATCGTGTTGGAGTCGAGGAAGACATCGGGCCGGTGGTTGAAGTCGGTGTAGTGGGCCGAGAGGAGACCAAAGATTTCCAGCAGTTGGAGGTTTTGTTGCATGGCGTCAGGCTTCAGGACCGGTTCATCGGGGTTGTAGTCGAGGCGGGCGTAGTCAATGGTGCCCTGCCGGTGGTAGGGCCGCATGGTCGGCGCAGGTGCGGCTGCCGTAGCTGTCATGGTTGATCTCGGGGCCGGGCATAGATACAGGCCGATTATAATGCACTCCGCCGCTGGGTATGCTAACGCCGCTTCAACTGCTCGGTGAGGGCCTGGTAGTATCGGCTGCGGTCGCCGAACACGTAGTCGAGCCGACCCACGGTGACATCCGTGCCGCCGGCGCGGCGGAGATAGTCCACCAGCGATAGGAGCGGCTCTTGGCGCACGACCACACGGACGGCGTACCAGCCGTGCTCCCCAGTGGTCTTGGAGACGACCTTGCTCACTGTCGGTCCCTGCAACCCGGCCAACTCCGGCCGCCGCAGGAGATGGCGACCAATGGATTCCGCCGACTCCGCGCTGACGTTGGCCGTGACCGCGAAGTAGCCGGCGGCGCGCATGTGCGCCTCGATCAACTCTAGCAACGTGCGTGCTGCGTCCCGGACAGCCGGGTCCGCGCGCAGCCGCCGGATGTTGCCGATCACACAGGCTTGGCAATGTAGGATCGTGCCGCCACCGATCTGTTTGAGCCGGTTTTCGCGGAGTGTTGTCCCGGTAGTCACCAAGTCGGTGATAATGTCCGCGGCGCCTGTCGTTGGCGCCGCCTCCAGCGCGCCGTGCCCGGGGACCAGCGTGAAGTGCGTAATGCCCTTGTCGTAGAGGAAGTCGCGCGTCAGGTTGGAGAACTTCGTCGCTACGCGCAGCACCCGGCCCGTGGCCTGCATGGTGGCGGCGAGATCGGCGAGGTCCCGGACCGTCACCACGTCGAGCCAGTCGTCCGGTACCGCGAGCGCCAAGTCGCACTCGGCGATCCGCAGCTCGGGATGCAACACGAGCAGATTAGTGCTCTCGTCGCGTGCCTCGGCAACGAGGTCGTAGCCGGTGACGCCGAGGTCTGCCGCGCCGGCCTCGACCATACTTACGATGTCGGGCACGCGCTGGAAATGCACCGTGACGGCGGGGAGCGCGGCGATGGTGGCGCTGTAGTGCCGGGAGCTGACGCGCCGGACGGTCAGCCCGCAGTCGGCGAGCAGCTTGAGGACCGGCTCTTCCAGAGCTCCCTTGCTCGGCAGCGCCAAGCGTACCGCCCGGTCGCTGCCGTGAAGTTGGTCGGTCATAGCGCACCTGTCGCGGTTGCGTCGCCGATTTGCCGGTCAGCGGGGGCCGGCACCCTATCCGCTTGACAGTACCGCGCGGCGTCGGCGAGTGCCACGCGCTGTTCCTGGTGGGCGGTCATATTGCGGATGGTGATGGTGCCGCCGAGACGCTCCTCCGGCCCGACGATGCCGCAGAAGGGAATACCCCGCCGCGCGGCCTGGCGGAGCGTGCCTTTGACCCCGCGCCCCATCAGCTCCAGCTCGACGCGCAGGCCGGCCCGACGCAGCCGTTCCGCTGCCGTCACGGCGTAGGCGCAATCATCGCTGCCGAGCGGGATGACCTGGACCTGCGTTGTAGGGGGGATCGCCGGCCGAGCGTGGCTATCCAAGGCCAGCTTGACGCGCTCGACGCCGAAGGCAAAGCCGGCGGCGGGCACATCGGCATTTGCACCGAGCAGCCGCAGCAGGCCATCGTAGCGGCCACCCCCACACAGCTGTTGGGCCGGCCCGAGGCCATCGGCGTAGATTTCGAAAACCATGCCGGTGTAGTACGGGAGGCCACGCCCCAACCCGAGGTTGACGGTCACGGCTGCGGGCGGCACACCGTAGGCGCCGAGTTGCGTACTGACCGCTTCCAGCCGGTGCAGCGGCGTATGGTCGAGCCGGTAGTCGGTGAGCACGTGCCGGATACGGTCGAAGGCCGCCGGGGGACTGCCGCGCACGGAGCGCAGCCGTTCCGCCAGCTCCAGCGCGCGGCGAATACCGGGCGCCTGGTCCTGCCAGCGCAGCTTGCGGAGCAGGCCGTCAGCCACGTCTGCGGCCGACCGGGTGCGTCCGACGCTGACGTGGCTGGCTTGTAGTAGCCCTAAGATCAACTCGCGGGCGTGCTGCTCGTCCAGCCCGGCCACGAGGCGGCGCAGTGTGGCCAGCAGGTCGTCCGCGGTGTTCGTCGTGTCCGCACTATCCGGCGGCTGATCCTCCGCACCGGAGCCGAATAGCTCATCGAGCCGAGCGTCCACCTGAGCGCGTCCCCGCTCGGCCTTCCGCAGGTCCTGCATACTGGCAATGACAAAGCTGCGGGCGCGCTCGTCCAGCCCCAGTGTCCGCAGGAGGGCGGCCATGACCCCGAAGTGACCGATCTCCAAGCGGTGGTCGTCCAAGCCGAGGCGGGCCAGCGATTGCCAGGCCAGCGCGGCCAGCTCGGCGTCGGCTGCGTGCCCCTCCGGTCCGATCAGCTCGACGCCGGACTGGGTAAACTGGCGGTAGCGTCCCCGGCGCGGCCGCTCGTAGCGGAACACCGGGCCGGCGTAGGCAAAGCGTTGGGGCAGCGCCGCGGCCTGGCAGTGATCCACGTAGTAGCGACCGACGGAGGCGGTTAGCTCCGGGCGCAGACACAGGTCGCGGCCACGATAGGGGAACGCATAGAGCTTGGTCAGGATGTCCTCGCCCGACTTGAGACGAAAGAGATCGGTATGCTCCAGGATCGGGACTTCGATGTGCTCGTAGCCGTAGCTGGCAAAGCACGTGCTGAACGCCGCTACCAGGTCGCGTAGCTGCCGGGCGTCCGGGGGTGACCAGTCGTTCGTGCCACGTACACGTTCAAGTTGCTGTCGCATCGCGTCCTCTCAGGGGGTTACTGGTATCCTAACAACGACAGGACATCAAGGCACTGGCGATTGTGCAGAGGAGTGTGCTCATGCCCGCGACCGACGGGGTGCCTACCCCTGGGAGTGAGTTGGTAAACGTATCATTCGTTCAGGAAGTACTGCCGGCACACCACCGCTCTCATGGGACCCCGGACCCGGTAGTGCGACGCTGGATGACGGTCGAGGTGGGAGCTAGTCGGGTTGCGATCGAACAGACCGATTACGGTCATCCGGGACGTTTCAACCCGCCGCAGGTGCGGGTGCTGTCGGCAACGCTGGCAGACCGTGAGGCGGAACTGAAGGCCCTAATCCCGGTGCTCGTGGATTTGGTGAGCTAATCGCCGCCAGCTTGGAGCAACCCCGGTCCCTCTGACAGGGTAGGTATTTTGTGAGGCGGTGCGGGCCTCACCCCCGGGCCCCTCTCCACCATGTGGAGAGGGGATGTTTGCGCGGCGGCCGGCCGTAGGGGCAACCCTTGTGGTTGCCCTTTCCGATGGACCAGGGCGCCCACAAGGGACGCCCCTACAGGGGGCAGTTGGGCGCAACATGTTGCGCCCCTACGGTTTGGCGTGTACCTACCCCGGCCAGCACCCCTTCTCCTCGCGTCATCCCGGTCAGTCGGGGGCGTCGCGCTCGCCATCGGCCTCGGCGGGATGCTGGCTTTCATCCCACATGACGTAGGCGGTACCGACGATGATGACGACGATCACGATGATGAGGACCGGCCAGCCGAGTGGGTTGGGAACGATAGGCATGATTAGTCCTGCCCCTGCCCGGCGAGCACGCCGGCACCAGCCTGAGCGTGCTCCACGTCTGCGTAGTGGCCGCGATACTGCGGCGGCATGAGCGCCGCAAGCTGCTGCATGAGCACCTCTGTAATCTCGGCAGCGGTTGCCCGCCGGCCGTTCGGGGTTAGCGCCTCCAACGTCACCGGCGAGCCGATGGTCAGCGTGAGGCCGCAGCGGAAGAACGACCGCAAGGTGAGCTTCTCCGTGCCGGTGATCGCCGCAGTTACCAGCGGGACCCCGGCGCGACGTGCTAGTAACCCCACTCCCGGGAGGCCGGCCAACAGCCCGGGGCGGCGGCTACGGGTGCCCTCCGGGAAGATCAAGAGCACGTCGTCATTGTCCAGCACGGCCAGGCTATGGCGGATGGCCCGGCGATCCGACTGCCCGCGGCGGATCGAAACGGTGCCAAGCCGATGCACAAGCCAGCCTACGAGTGGGTAGGCCGTGACCTCCTGCTTGGCGATGAAGATGGGGGGACGGGGCAGGAAGATGATCAGGAAGGGAATATCGAAGTAACTGAGGTGGTTGGCGGCGATAAGCACCGGGCCGGCGCGCGGGAAGTCGGCGCCGCCGGTGACTCGTACCGCGAGGAGCAGACGGGTCATGAGCCGCACGATGGGGATTATCGCGTAGTACACGACGTACAGGAAGCCCGGATACGACCTGGCACGCACGGTATTCGCCGAATTCATGCTCGTTATTGTGGTGAATGGTCCGGATACATCGGCCGCTCTTGGTCCCTCCCGCTGTCGGCGGCGGGGTGCTCCGCTGCGACACGGCGCACGGCGGCCAGAACCAGTTCGACAACCGCCGGTATCGAGAGGCACGTCGTGTCTAGCATCATAGCATCAGCGGCCGGCTTCAGCGGCGCCGTGCTCCGGCTACTGTCGAGCCGGTCGCGCCGTTGCAGCGCCGCCAACACGGCAGTGTAGGTGGTGTCCTCACCCCTGGCTCGCTGCTCCCGATAGCGTCGTTGGGCGCGTACCTCGGCGCTGGCCGTGAGAAAGAGCTTCAGGTGTGCGTCCGGCAGGACCACGGTGCCGATGTCGCGTCCGACCATGACTATGCCGCCGGGTGCGGCGAGCCGGCGCTGTTCATCCAGAAGCGCGGCACGCACCTGGGGCAGCGCGGACACCGCCGAGACGTGCCGATTCACCGCCGGGGATCGCAGGGCCGTCGTGACATCCTCGTCGTCGAGCAGCGCCGTCTTACCTCGCACCGCGAAGGCCATGTCTGCCGCCAGCTTGGCCAGGTGTGGCTCGTCATCCGGGCGGACCTGCTGGCGGATGGCGAGCAGCGTGACGGCGCGGTACAGCAGGCCCGTGTCGAAGTACGTATAGCCCAACCGCTGGGCTACCAGCATGCCAATCGTGCTCTTGCCGGAGGCGGCTGTACCGTCGAGCGCGATAACCAAGTCGGACATGGAGTCGTCTTCTGACTGTATTTTCGTCAGGGTGTCCGCTACCCCACCGCCGCTGCTGTCTCTACTTCGGCGGGCGTAAGATGCCGCCAGCTGCCGGGTGCGAGACTGCCTAGCTCCACGCTGCCTACCCGCACGCGCACGAGCCGTTGCACCGTCAGCCCGACGACCGCACACATCCGCCTGATCTGGCGCTTGCGTCCTTCACGGAGGACGATCCGCAAGTGGTGGACGGCGGGCGTCGTCGAGGTCATATCCTCGCCGGAACGCTCGACCACGGTGACTTGCGCCCCGCTTGATCGGTCGCCGTCACCCAAGTCGAGGGGGCGCCGGAGGCGGCGGAGGGTCTGCGGGGCGAGCCGGCCGGTAACGTGGACGAGGTATTCCTTCTCGCAACCGTACCGAGGATGCTGGATACGCTGACTCCAGCGCCCGTCGGTCGTGGCGAGCAGCAAGCCCTCGCTCTCGGCATCGAGGCGACCGACAAAGAGTAGCCCCGGAAACGCCGGCAGCAGCTCCATGACCGTCGGTCGTCCGTGCGGATCGCTATGCGTGGTGATGACCCCCACCGGCTTGTGGAGCGCCAGGTACACTACGGCCGACTGCGCCGCGACCGGGCGTCCGTCCACCAGCACGCGGTCGCGGTCCTGGTCAACGGTGGTGCCTAGCTCGGTTGCCGGCTGCCCATTGATCTGCACGCGACCGGCACGGATCAGCGCCTCGGCCCGGCGGCGCGAGGCGATGCCGGCCCGCGCCAAGTAGCGCTGCAAGCGTTGCCGTCGAGGAGCAGCGGACACAGGCGACTGTCCACGGCGTCGGCCACTTTCAACCGCCCCTAGCGCGCGAGTCATGCCTGCTCTGTCCGCACCAACCTAACTTACCTAGTGGCCGGTAGCGAGTGTAGCAAAGGCAGCGCGCCGCCGGCGTTGCCCTAGGGCGGAGGCTGTGCTATCGTGCCTGACCAATGGAGCGGTGGCGTCGAGCGCCATCATCGCTACGCAGAGAGGCGGAGACCCATGGCCGGAGAACGCGCGGCGCCCATCCGCAAGGCGGTCATCCCGGTGGCGGGGCTGGGAACGCGGCTGCTCCCGGCGACCAAGTCGCAACCAAAGGAGATGCTGCCGGTGGGCCGCAAGCCGGCCGTCCAATACGTGGTCGAGGAGATGGTCGAGGCCGGCATTACCCAGATTCTGCTTATTACCGGGCGGCAGAAGTCCTCGATTGAGGATCACTTTGATCGGGAGACGGAGCTTGAGCGTCGCTTGGTACGCACCGGCGCTTACGATCTGGCCGAGGAGCTGAACTTCTTCGAGGAGGACGTTGCGCTCTTCTATACGCGCCAGAGCGTGCAGAGCGGGCCGGCCGATGCCATTCGGCTGGCGGCCGACTTTGTGGGCGATGAGCCGTTTGTTGTCGCGTATGGTGACACGATCATCACCAGTCAACAGCGGCCGAGCCTGATCCAGCGGATGCTGGAAGACCATCTCCGTAGTGGTGCGCGCGCGACGCTGGCCGTGGAGACGGTGCGGCGCGAGGAGGTGCAGCGGTACGGCATCGTACAGCCGACGGCCGGTACGCCACCGCAGCCGACCGCAGCCTTCGAGATTGACGATCTGATCGAGAAGCCGGAGGTGGCTACGGCGCCCAGCACGCTGGCGATTACGCCGCGCTATATCTTCGACCGTGCGATCTTCGACGCCATTGGCCGCACATTGCCGGGGCGGGGCGGTGAGCTGTGGCTCACCGACTCGATTGCTATCCTGCTCAGGCAGGGGGACGGCGTGCGGTGCTTGCCGCTCGGAGCCGGCGAGAAACGCTACGACATTGGCAATTTCGAGACCTACTTCAAGGCGTTCATTGACTTTGCGCTCGCCGATGAGCGGTACGGCTATATGATCCGCCAATACCTCGTGGGCCTGAGCGAGCAGTTGTAGGTGATGGCGGGGGTGGGCATACCTCACCCCCCGGCCCCCTCTCCACCATGTGGAGAGGGGGAGTGCAGCGGAGGTCCGCCGGGTGGTAGGTGCAAGCTGGGAGAAGGATGGGGCAGTGAGACAAGCCGTGCTGGTAGGCTCGGCGCCGGGACGCTGTGGGATCATCGGCAATCCCACCGATATGTACGGTGGGAGCGTCATCTCCTGCTCGCTTGGCGAGCGGGCCTACGTCAGCGTGGAGCCGGCGGAGGAGCTATCGCTGGAGTCGGATCAGGAGCGGGTGGTCGTGCGTCAGCGCGCCGACTTGCAGCTTGCTGGCGACCACTGCGACATTCTGAGATCGGTGATTGCCCACCAGCGTTGGTATGGGCTACGGGCGAGCGTGCGGTGTTGGAGCGACGTGCCGTTCGCATCGGGACTCTCGTCCTCGACGGCGATGGTCGCCGCGGCGCTCCGGACGCTGGCTGCCTATCAGGACATCCACTACGAGCCGCACTATTTCGCGGAGGTGGCCCGCTCCATTGAGTTGAACTACCTGGGCGTGGTCTGTGGCTACCAGGATCAATACATGGCCACGTTCGGGCACCTCAACTACCTGGACTTCCGCGACAAGGAGTTCTACCGTCCCGTCGGTACCGAGCCATACGCTACGGTCGAGCCGCTGGCCTGGAACGGCGAGGCGCTCCCTTTCATCCTGGCGAACACCGGCATTCAGCACTCGTCGCACGCGGTACACAAGCCCATTCGCGACCGCTGGCTGGAAGGGGACCGGGCCGTTGTCGAGGGCTACGAGCAGATCGCCAAGCTGGCGCGCGAGGGGAAACGCGCCTTCCTCACGCGCGACTGGGAGTGGCTGGGGCGGCTGATGAACGACAACCACGAGATACAGCGCGACCTCGGCGGCTCGGGACCGGAGAACGAGCGGCTGATTGCCGCTGCGCTGGATGCCGGGGCACTGGGCGCCAAGCTGGCCGGGGCCGGTCAAGGCGGTACAATCATCGCGCTCCATCCCAGACCGGAAGAGCTGGTAGACGCGCTGCGGGCTGCCAATGTGCGGCGCATTCTGTGGCCGCGCCCCGTCCCCGGCGTGCGGATCGAGTCGTCCAGTGACGCCGCCGTGATGAACGCCGCCGTGCCCTCATCGGCTATGGTGGAGCAGTTCTGAGCAGGAACCGGATCGAGTAGCATGGGACTGGCGTTTCGCTATTTTCGTAGCGCGGTGGCGGAGGTGTATTACGATCCTTTCCGCACAATTCTGATCAACGTGCGGTGGTTCGTGCCCACATTGCCGGCGCTGCTCATCCTGCTCATTCTGCTTTCGCCGGTGCAGACGGCCAGCACGACGGAAGCGACACTCTTGGAGGCCTCGGAAGACGCCGCGGCGCTGCTCACGCCGGCGGTGCTCGCGTTCCCGATCCTGCTCGCGCTGATGATCCTCGCCGGTCCGGCCACCGCGGCGCTCTACAGCGTGACGCATGAGTTTGTCCGCGGCGAGCTACTGGAGCCGACTCGTTTCCGCGCCGCCTTTCGGCGCTATTTCTGGTCGGGTGCGCGTCTCGCCGCGACCAACGTGGCCGCCGGCACATTGCTGCTGCTCAATGCCTGGTTCTACCTGACCATCGGCATACCGGGAGTAGGCTTACTGTCCATTGTGTTCTTCTACCTGCTGGTTGTCTGGTTTGCGCTCCAGCCCTACCTGTTCCCGCTGCTCGTCGAGTTCGATCAGCCGGTACGGCGCATCTGGCGCAATGCCTTCTTCCTCGTCATGGACAACCTCGGCCTGACCCTTGGCCTGCTGATCGTGCGGGGCATTGTCCTGCTGGTTGCCGGGGTGCTCTTCATCATCGTCGTGCCGCTGTTCCTCGCCGTCCTGCTGGCTTATATTGACAACCGCGCCGTCACCGAGGCGATTGATCGCTACCGCGAGGCCGGGCGGGTCTTCTCGTGAGCAGCGGTGTATGGCTGCCATCCGCCTCGTCAGTGTCTCCAAGCGGTTCTCCGGCGACTCGACGACATTAGCTGGCCACACGGCCGCTACCCCGACGCGCCCCCGCTTGCCGTGGCTCTGGAGACGGTCGCAGCCGGCAGTAGTGCCGCCGGACGCCGCCAAGTCTACGGTCGCGTTGGACGACGTGCAGCTCACGCTGGCGGACGGCGAGACGCTCGCGGTGCTGGGGCCGTCGGGATGTGGCAAGACGACGTTGCTGCGGGTCATTGCCGGCCTGGAGGCACCGACCTCCGGCAGCGTGCTGTTCGACGGCGAGCCTGTTGACCACCTGGAACCGGCGCAGCGGCGCGTGGGCCTGGTCTTCCAGAACTATGCGCTCTACCCACACATGCGGGCCTATGACAACGTTGGCTTCTTCTTCAAGTTGCGCGGCCGTGAAGCCGAAGTTGACGAGCGCGTGCAGCGCGTGGCACAGGTGCTTGGCGTAGAGATTCGGCACTTGCTAGGGCGGATGCCCCGCCAGCTCTCCGGTGGCGAGCAGCAACGTGTAGCGGTGGGGCGGTGCATCATCCGCGATCCGCGGGTCTTCCTGTTCGACGAGCCGCTCTCGAATCTGGACGCGCAGCGACGCGGGCGCACGCGCGTCGAGATCAAGCGGCTGCTACGCCGCTTCGGGATTACCGCCGTGTACGTCACGCACGACCAGATCGAGGCGATGGCGCTCAGCGACCGTATCGCGATCATGCGTGCCGGCCGCGTGGAGCAGGTCGGTACGACGGCGGAGATCATGGCGGCGCCGGTCAACCGCTTCGTAGCCGGCTTCTTCGGCGTGCCGCCGATGAATCTCCTCGACGGGGTGGCCGGCAGCAACGGCGTACAGGTCGGCGGTATGCTGTTCGCGCTACCAGGGCACGGGCGGGCGCTGGCGGTGCAGGGAGGCCGGCCTGTCACCGTCGGCCTGCGGGCCGATGACCTGGCCTTGCTCCCGCCCGACGATCCGGACCGTCTGGCTACGGCAACTGTCGAGGCGGTGCAGCCGCGACATGAGGAGCGGCAGCAGCTTGTGACCGTGAGCCTGGGCACGGTGGAGCTGACGGTGCGCGAGCCGCTGGGCATCGCTCGGCGGCTAGGCGAGACGGTGGGGCTTCAATGCTCACCCCGGCAGGCGTTCTTGTTCGACAGTGATGGGGAGTTGCTGGCCGGAGACTGAGGCTGGCTGCGCCTTCCGGTGATGTGCGGCGCGTGCGTTATAATCGCCCTGCACACAGCACCCAGCTCCGAGACCTGCTATGACGACCACGTCTCCCACGCTCACCCCTACCATCTTGCCTTACCACCGACAGGGCGAGATTGACTACGCTCGCCTCGACTACAACCCCGACGAACCGGTCCTGAAGCCCGAAGCGATGGAACAAGAACAGCCCATGCAGGAATTCCTCGGCCTGCTCGCCAGTCGGTTCACCGACTTCGGCCAGCGCCCCGATACCTTCCTCAGCAGCAATACGATCCTCTGCTACGACCCCAGTGACCTCAATGTGCGTGTCTCCCCGGACGTATACTTGGCCTTTGGGGTAGACGCAGAGGCGATCCGGCCCCGCAAACTCTACCTGCCCTGGGAAGTGGGCAAGCCGCCGGATTGGGTGCTGGAGATCGGCTCCGCCAGCACCGGCCGGGAGGACGTGGGGCGGAAGCGGGACCTCTATGCCCGCATCGGCGTGCCGGAATACTGGCGGTTCGACCCCAAGGATGGTGAGTATCACGGGGAGCAGTTGGCCGGGGAGCGGCTGGTGGGTGGGGCGTACCGGCCCATTGCGCTGACCACGGCGCCGGATGGCATCTTGAAGGGCTACAGCGAGGTGTTGGGGCTGAGTCTGTGCTGGGATAACAACTGGCCGCGGTTGTACGACCCGGCGACGAACAGCTACCTGACCAACTGGCGGCAGGAGCGGGTGGCGCGGCAGGCGGAGCGCGCCGCCTACGAAGCCCAAGCTGCTATCGAGCAAGCCGAGCGGCTGGCCGAGCGGGCGGCCCGCCAGGCCGCCGAAAATCGTGTGGCCAGCGAGCAGGCCGGCCGGCTGAGGGAGCGGGCAGCGCGTGAGGCCGCCGAACACCGTGTGGCCAGCGAGCAGGCGGCCCGTGAGGCTGCCGAGGCGCGCATCCGGCAGCTGGAGGCAGAGCTACGCCGCCGGCAAGCGGACCGATAGCCTCGTGCCGATAGCGCCGAGGGTGAGGTCAATGGCGGTATAATGGGGAGCCGTCGGCAACGGGCCGTTGCCGCGTGCGGGCTGGCAGTTGCGGCCGCCGCACTACTCTTATACATTCTTGGCGTTAGGCATAGGGAGACGTGGTGATGGACGAGGAGCTGAGTAACAAGATCGTGGTCATTGACGGAGACCCGGACATGCAAGATGATCTGGGTTACGAGCTGCGGATGCGTGGGTATCAACCCATCGCCGTGCGAAGTGGTGAAGGGGCGTTTGATCTGGTCAAGGAAGAGAAGCCCCACATGGTCATCATAGACGTGGCGTTGCCGGACGCCGACGGCGTGGAGGTGCTCCGCGAGATGGGTACCCATTGGGATACGAAGAAGACCAAGTTTATCGTCGCCTCGACGTACCCATCGCGGATTGACCACACCGTCGTGGGTTTGCTCGCCGCGATATTCCGCAAGCCGCTCGACGAGTGGGAGTTTCTGCGGATGCTGGATGTCGTGTCCATCGAAATGCTTACCAAGGCCGACCGCTGATCGTGGCGGCGTAACGCGCGCCTCGCGGGGCGCGTTGTAGCCCTAGCACGAGTAGGAGTACACCGGGCGACCGCCGGCACTTGGCTGGCGTCCGTCCTTCCAATGTCCGACCATTGGCAAAGTGACGCGCCGCCAAGTATCCTAGTCAGGGCTGCTGCGGGTGGGCTGGCCAAAGAAACAACTGGAAAGGGAGCGGCAGAAAAGACAATGCCCAGTGAAGGTGCGGGTGGCTGGCTCAGGGCCGGGTCCAACCGTGAACACGAAAGGTCTGCGCGCTCTGCTACTGTTCCCCAGCCGTTGCCGGCGCTGGACCGCAGTGAGCTTGGACAATCCATCCTCGAATACGCGCTCGTTATTGCCGTGGTCGCGCTGGTCGTCATCGGGATTATCTGGATGATCGGGCCTCAGTTGGCGGCTGTTTTCTCGTCCGTCTACGAAAGCGTGGTCATCGTTCCCACACCGCCCAGCGGCTAGGCGCTGCTGGCATTGCCCGGTTACTTGCACGTGACCGGGATTCCGGTACTGCTTCGCCTTGATACTCCGCGTGTCTCATCCCTCTGCTGTCATGGCATGGCATCTCTCGCCGCACGCCTGGAGACTCCGGTCTTAGCCTGGCGTGATGGCCGCGAGGAGATGGTCAACCAAGGCCGTAGGGCGGATCGCCACCGAGGCAGCGCCGTTCGGTGTGCCCTGGGGGTCGAAGTGGAGTTGGGTGAGATCAGCGTCGGTGCGCCTGAGGGTGAAGCGCCCGCGCTGTAGGGTGACGAACTCGTCGGTGTAGGCGAGCGTCAGTGTAGCCGGGTCGTACATCGAGGTCTCTTGACGCCGCAGCTCTTGCAGATATAGGTCGAGCATGGCCGCTACCGACACACACGCCGGGTCGTCGGTGGCGTGGAGCAGAGCGCGCTCCGTCTCACCGATGCGGGCCTGCCGCGTGACTTCATAGGTGCCGATCTGCAATGGGCAGCCGCTCTCGATGACAACCTGGGTTGCCGCTGCGTCGCTGTTGAAGTTGTGCTCACCCAGGTCGGCGTACACACCGAGGCGTCCACCCATGAGGATCAGCGACCGCAGGCGCCCGGCCAGGTGCGGTGCGCGGCGCAGGGTAGCGGCAACGTTGGTCAGCGGTCCGATGGCGACGAGCACCGGCGGCTCCGGGGCTGACAGCACCGTCTCGATCAGGAAATCCACGCCGGGCTGTGGGTGCAGCGCGGCCGACAGGCGTTCCCATTCGCTGAGGTCCACGTAGCCCTGGCCGGAGGTGAGCACGCGACCGGGGTCGCGGCCGGCGAGCGTGATCCCCTCCCCGACTGCGACCGGCACGTCGCTGCGGCCCGCGGTGTCGAGTAGCTTGCGGGCAATCAGCGCGCGCTCCTGGACCGGACCGTACACGGTCGTCACGCCCAGCAGTTCTATCGCCGGCTGACGGGCGGCGAGCAGCAAGGCGAACGCATCGTCTACGTCGTCGCCAATGTCGGTATCGAGCAGGAGCGGAATGGTCACGTTGCCTCCCTCGTGTTGGGCCGACCACAGTGTACCGCTCCGCAGATTGCATTGGCCGGCGCTGCCGCCGGTGCGCCCGGCGGGCCGGGTAGTGGTGAATGATGGCGAGCTTGAGCTATGATGAACCTTGTACCGAGGCCAATACGGCTCCGGGCGGTATGCGGGAGCCTCAACCTAGTCCCAACGAATCTCCAGGGGGAAAGCAGTGCGTCTCTCTCGTCTTTTCGGCCGTACCCAGCGCGAAGTCCCGGCCGATACCGATACCATCAGCCACCAATTGATGCTCCGTGCGGGCCTCATTCAGCAGTTCGCCGCCGGCGTGTACAGCCTGCTCCCGCTGGCGCTGCGGGTAGAGCAGAAGATCGGGCAGATCATCCGCGAAGAGATGAATGCCGCCGGTGGGCAAGAGTTGCTGATGCCGGTGGTGCAACCGATTGAGCTGTGGCGTGAAAGCGGCCGCGACGCGATCATGGGCGATGTCCTGTTTCGCCTGCGGGATCGCCGCGAGCGGCTGCTGTGCCTCGGGCCGACGCACGAGGAGGTGATTACCGATCTCGTGCGCCGCACGGTGCGTAGCTATCGGGACTTGCCGCTGCGGCTCTACCAGATTCAGACGAAGTTCCGCGACGAGCCGCGCGCGCGCGCGGGCCTGATCCGCGGGCGCGAGTTCTCCATGAAGGATTTGTATTCGTTCGACACCGACGAGGTGGCGATGGACCGCTCCTATCGAGCCATGTACCGGGCCTATCAGCGTATCTTTGCTCGCTGCGGCCTCTCCACGATCCCGGTGGAAGCCGATAGTGGGGCTATCGGGGGTAAGGAGAGCGTCGAGTTCATCATGCTTGCGGATAGTGGCGAAGACCAAATCGTGCGTTGCGCCGGCTGCGACTACGCCGCCAACCTGGAGCGGGCGGAGTTTGTCCGCGAGGTGGTTGACGAGCCACCAGCGCCGCTGGAAGAGGTCGAGACCCCGGGTATCAAGACGATTGAGGACCTGGCTACCTTCCTCGACATCCCCCAAAGTGGCACGCTGAAGGCGGTGTTCTATAGCTGCACCCACGCCCGTGGAGATGGTACGGGCGTGACCGAGCCGGAGTTGGTGTTCGTGGCGATCCGCGGCGACATTCCGGTCAACGAGATCAAGCTCACCAACGCGCTGAAGTGCGTAGACCTATGGCTGGCGACCGACGAGGAAGTGCAGCAGGCGGGACTGGTGGCCGGGTCGGCGTCGCCCGTCGGCTTAGAGGGCGTGCGGGTGGTCGTGGACAACTCGGTTCCCGAAGCCGGCAATCTGGTGGCGGGCGCCAATCGCCCGGACATGCATCTCCGCAACGTTCGCTATGGCCGCGACTACACGGCCGACAGCGTGGTGGACATCGGCTCCGCTCGTCCCGGCGACCGCTGCGTACATTGCGACGGCACGCTGAGTTTGGCGCGCGGCATCGAGGTGGGCCATGTCTTCAAGCTGGGACTGGTCTACAGCGAGCGGATGGGTGCGCGGTACCTGGGCACGGACGGTGTGGAGCGGCCCATATACATGGGCTGCTACGGCATTGGCCACACGCGGATGATCGCCTCGGCCATCGAACAGAGCCATGACGGCAAGGGGATCGTCTGGCCGGCGCCGATTGCGCCCTACGACGTGCATTTGGTTGGCCTGAACCTGAATCGCAAGCCGGTGGTTGCCGCGGCCGAGCAACTCTACGCGGACTTGCAGGCCGCCGGCCTCGCCGTGCTCTACGACGACCGCGCCGAAAGCCCGGGGGTCAAGTTCAATGACGCCGACCTGCTCGGGATACCCCTCCGTCTGACGGTCAGCCCCCGCAATCTGAAGCAGCAGGCCGTCGAGTTCAAGCGCCGCGCCGAAGACGGGACGTGGCTCGTGCCGCTCGACGAAACCCCGGTGGCAGCACGGGCGGAGCTACGGGCGCAGTGTGATGCGGCGCTGGCCGCCGCGGCCGCCGCCGGGCCGCCGTTGAGTGACTGATGGCCGGTACTACTCGCCCGCTCCGCATTGCCGTCGCCGGAGTTGGCTCGTTCACGCAGCGCGTCATCCTGCCCGGCTTGGCAGCGTGCGCGGACGCCGAGGTGGTGGCGCTCTTCGGACCAACCCGCGACAAGACGGAGCGCATTGCCGCACAGTACGGTGTGGGTGCCGTTTACGACGATTATGTCGAGCTAATGGCGCAGACGCCGCTCGACGCGGTGTTCGTAGCCACGCCCAACGACACCCATCACCCGCTGGTCATGGCAGCGCTGGAGCGCGGCCTGGCGGTGGCGTGCGAGAAGCCGCTGGCGCCGACGGTGGCCCAGGCGCGCGAGATGCACGCGGCGGCCGCCCAACGCGGCGTGCCGACGGCGGTCAACTTCTCGTACCGTTCGACCACAACCTACCGGCAGATAGTCCAACTTCTCGCTTCCGGGGAGCTAGGCTCGATTTATCACTTCAGCATTCTGTTTCTCCAGGGCGTGAGGGCCGACCCGGCGCTCCCAATCGCCTGGCGGATGCAGGCGGAGCGCGGCGGCGGCACGGTGCTGGATATCGGCACGCACATGCTGGACCTCTTGCGCTGGTGGTTTGGTGACATCGCCTCCGTGTGTGCCCAGGCCAACATCGTGGTCGGCGAGCGTGCCGGGCCGCAGGGCGGCCGCGCACGAGTCACCGCCGACGACACGGCCTCCTGTCTGGTGCGCTTGCAGAACGGCGTGACCGGGGTGATGCAGCTGAGTCAGGTGGCCCACGGTCGTCAGACCTACCGGCACATTGCGCTCTACGGCAGTGCCGGCAGCGTTGTGGCGATTGATGAGCGCCAGGGCATATCCGAGGTTCGGATTGCCGAGCCGGGCGGCAGCTTCACGGTGCTCCCGCCGCCGCCCGCGCTGGAGGTCAGCTTTGACGAGTATCCGACTTTCCATCTCGCGCGGATCGTGCGTACACTACAAGGTGAGCACACCGGCTTTCCGACGTTTGCCGACGGCCTCCGGGCGCAGGAGGCGGCCGAGGCCGTGCGGGTTTCGTCGCGGGAGCGCCGCTGGGTCGAGTTAGCACAGGATATGGGTTGATGCCATAGCAGTCCGCCGATAGAGAGGGCAAAGACCAATGACCACAACTGAACTCAACGTACCGGAGATTTCGTGCGACCATTGCGCGCGCGCCATCACGCAGGCGTTGACGCCGCAGCCGGGCATCGCCGCGGTAGAGGTGGACGTTGCCGGGAAGCGCGTTACCGTGGAGTATGACAAGTGCCAACTGGCCCTCACGCGCATCGAGGCACTGCTCGATGAGGAGGGCTACCCGGTCGAGAGCGCCGCCGGCTCGGTAGCATGATGAGCGATACGGTGCCCTCTACTCAACAGCCGGCGGTGAGCGAGGCTGGCGCGTCGGTCGCGGCGCCGGCGTGGGACTCGGCCGCTCGGCGCTACGGATTTCTGATCGCCGCCGCCGCGACCCTGTGCCTGTTGGACCAGCTGACCAAATACATCATCACCGTCACGATTGGCCCGGCCGGCGCCGACCCGGGTCGGGAGATCGTCGTCGTGCCGGGGTTCATAATTCTCCGTTATATAGAAAACACGGGGATGGCCTTTGGCCTGTTCCGTGAGCTTGGGGACTTTTTTATCCCGATAGCCCTCGCCATTATGACGGCGGTAGTGTTCTACTACCGGGCGCTGCGTGGTCGCGCGTTCCTGCTCCGCACTGCCTTGGCGCTCCAGATGGGCGGCGCCCTCGGCAACCTGCTCGACCGCGTGCGGTTGGGTTACGTCGTGGACTTTATCGCGGTGCCGGGGTTCAGCGTCTTCAACCTGGCCGACAGCGCCATCACCGTAGGCGTGACCGTGCTGATCCTGCTCTTGCTGTTCCGGCCAGACGGCTGAGAGGACACCGTGGCACGCACCCCCACCGCTGCCATGCTAGACGCAGCAGCCACGCTCCTACCGAGACGAGCAACACGATAGCGAGGATGGGCCGTGGTCCCGGCAGCGGCAAGCCGGGCAAGACGAGGACGAGGCCCAGGCCCAACGACATGATCCCGACGGCCGTGAGCAACCACTGCAAGAGCGGCCGCCGCCAGGTGGAACGCTCTGCGGCGTCGCCCCCTTCGTCCGGCTCGTCCCAGGGGTCTTCCTCGAAATAGGTCGACATGTTTCTGGCCAATCACACCAGAGCTCACCTTTACAGATCATTGATAAGGCAGGGCAGGCGGCCAACCCCGAGATGACATTGGTTGATTGCTTACTGGACAAACGAAGAAAGGGTGACTATCGGGTGGCATTGTTCATTGCCCACAGGCAGCCAGGCGAGCGACAGTTCTCCAGCATATCTGATATGCATTTGTCTAATACATCATGAACTTGTCTTATCTCATAGAGCACATTTCTTGGATTAGGGGATACCAATTCGGTTGCTTTGTTCAACGTCGGGTGACTACGATCGCTTAACTTTCCCCACATGTTCTTCAATCTTGGGTGGTGACTTCTGCCGTCCACTCTGTTTTCCTTCAACAGACAGTTCAACATTTGACCTGTAGGAAGTCGATTCTTGATGCCCAAATCTTTCGCAGACTGCTTGTTTGGGATGCCGTATACCTCTACTTTAATCCTATCAATATAGTCCGGTTTAATCTTAGCATATTCGTATACAATGCAACATTCTAAAGGAACTCTAAGCAGATTCATTGCACTACTCGTCCTGCCGGTCATTAGCAGTATAGTTGCTGACTCCAAGTTGTGCAAAGCGTCCACAAACCAGACTCTGAAAACCGTACAGAAGTCTGTGGTGCAGGTCGAGTACTTAAGTTTCCTCGCCGTGATTCGTATCGGATCCAAAGCACTCTGTAAATCGGTGCATAAGGCAGCTACGTGCGGCCTTACTGACTCGGGTATATCAACTGGGACCCACGTTGGAAACGGAGGCTCTCTACCCATACATTCACCAGTGTGAGCAGTGGAAAACTAACATGTTTTGCTAGACCGCTGTCTAAGTGGTGCGCTCCAAGCGGTCATGTTTGCCGCAGTTGCCATGCCCGTCTCCACCACTGTAATCCCCAAGCCGTCGTTAGTGTCGAGTCTGAACGCCCTGCCGTTAGCCGGCGGCGGCTGGCGCGGCGTGTGCTGCCTCGTGGCGCTGCGCTTCGATGTACTTCTCTGCCGCCAGCGCGGCCGTGGTCGCGTCCCCGACGGCCGTCGTAACCTGCTTGGCAAGCTGCTCGCGGATGTCCCCGGCAGCATAGATGCCGGGGATAGAGCTTTCCATGAGGCTGTTCGTGATGAGGTAGCCGGCTTCAGTG
>JAJDZR010000225.1 GCA_022824545.1 Chloroflexota bacterium | reverse complement strand
ACGATGCGTATAACGATTACCGGCGGCGCCGGGCGGCTGGGGCAGGCGCTCGCCACCCACTGGCAGGACACCCACCACGTCCGCACCGTGGATGCCATTCCCCTCCCCGACGGCGCCGCGTCCCCGGATCACCGCGTCGGCGATCTGCGCGACTCGGATTTCGCCCGGCAAGCCATCGCCGACACCGATGTCCTCGTCCACCTCGCGCCCATCGCGCCCGCCGGCCCCGCCACCACGAGCGACCTCGACCGGCTCGACGTGGCCACCCGCAGCACCTACCACCTCATGCTCGCTGCTCCCGACGCCGGCGTGCAGACCGTCGTACTCGGCAGCACGCTCGACCTGTTCGCAGCCTACCCCGGCGCCTGGCGCGTTACTGAGCAATGGGTACCGCAGCCGGCGCCTACCCCGGCGCACCTCGCGCCCTACCTGGCCGAGTGCAGCGCGCGGGAGCTGGTCCGCGCACTACCCCTGCGCGTGGTCTGCTTGCGTCTCGGCGAGGTCGTCTCGGGGGCCGAGGTCGAGGGCCAACCGTTCGATGGCCGCTGGCTGCACGTGGACGATGCCGTGCAGGCCGTCGAGCGCGCTGTGGCGCTCACCCCGACCGAGGAAGAACCGCAGACGGGCTGGTGGGTCTACCACATCACGGCAGCCGGTCCACGCACCCGCGTTCCGCTAGAGGGCGCGACCGACACCCGCCTGGGCTATGCGCCCCGGCACGCCTTCCGCGCCTGGTGGACGGACGACTGGCAGCACCCGTCGGCGACTCCGCAGCCGCCGGCCGTGCCATCGCGGCCAATCCGCAAGGTCGTGATCTTCGGCGCCGGCGGGCCACTGGCCGCAGCCGCAGCGCCGCTGCTCACCGAGACGCATACGGTCCGCCTCACGGACTTGCTCCCGCTGGCCGACATCATCGCGGCCAACGAGCCACAATCGCCGGGCGCGCCGCTGCCGATCCTTTTCGATCCACCGCACGACGCGCAGGTCGTAGACATCACCGACTACGACCAAGTGCTGGCGGCCTGCGACGGCATGGACGCCATCGTCAACTGCACGGTCAACCGTCCGCACCCCGTCGAGGCGTTCCGCGTGAACTGCCTCGGCGCGTACAACGTGATGCGGGCGGCGGTGGCGCAAGGCATCCGGCGCATCGTGCATACCGGGCCGCACCTGACCGGCTCCGGACACAACGTCGGCTACAACTGGGACTTCGACATCAGCGCCGACGTACCCCCGCGTCCCGGCCACTGGCTCTACGCTCACTCCAAGTACCTCGGGCACGAGGTGGTCCGCATCTTTGCCGAGGCCTACGACTTGGAGGTCCCGGCGCTATATTTCGGCGGCTTCATGAACCCCGCTCGCCACCGGCCGCGGTCCGGCGGCGTCGGCGGCTTGACGATCTCCTGGAACGACGCCGGCCTCGCCGTGCGGCGCGGGCTGGAGGCACCGTCGCTGCCGCGCCCGTTCGAGGTCTTCAACATGACCACCGACCTGCCCCACCGCAAGTTCCCGAACGAGAAGGCCAAGCGCCTGCTCGGCTGGCAGCCCCGCGATACCCTCGACCACCTCTGGGGCCTCCGCCCCTAGGCCGGCGCCACAAACCGGCTGCTCAACCATCAAGAGGGGTCGAAGAGTGGACCGGTCGGGACAAACGGCTCCATGATCCGTAGACCGTCACCGATGCGTTGGTCATAGCGCAACATGGCACCTGTTCGGCGCCGCTGACCCACTCCATCGTCTGTGAACAGCACGTCAGCCCCGGCCTCAATCGCCGTGGCAATGTGGACACAGTCGGGAGGTAGGAGCCGAGGAAACGTGTCGCCTATCTCGGCAGCACGTTCGGCAATCCGCGGGGTCAGCACCCGAATCTCCAACTGGGGGGATGTAAAGATGTCCCGAACCTGCCGTAAATGCTGAGGATCATACGCGACAGTCTCGACTGCCCCCTCGTCATCGGGTGGTGTCGTGGCACCCACTACCGGAATACTTCGTACTTCAGCGATGGCAAACGATGAGATGATGATTTCGATGCCGTTGCGCTCATACTGCTCAAGGAGTCCTTGGATCACTTCCACGCGCTCAGTTTCCGTCCCTGTGAGGTAGGAGAGGAAGAGCGAGGAGTCCCAATACTGGCGTTGCCACTCAGGCATTTTCCCTCACCCTTGCGATGAACTCCTCGGTGGATAGTCCGCCAGTTAGGTTTGGGGCACTACCCCGGAAATCTCTAATCCGAGGACCACTCTCGCGCTCAAGCACCGAGGTTACATCTACAATAGAAAGCGGCGTACCCGCTTCGTCATACGCTACGCGGCCCTCAACGAGGACACGCTTTCCCCATAGCGCACGGTCACGCAAATCATCGAACCATTCGTCTGCGGCCAGACGACATTTCACGTATGTCCCAGTCCCATTCTCACGGAGACCGGCCCTCACCGTCTCGCCCCGACGGGCGACCATCTCTAGTATTCCCTCCACGGAGGAATAGACCCGCCGGACCGCTTGTCCTGTGAAGAGTTGCTCAATCCTGGCCTCTCTGATCTCTAGCGGAGGACGCCCGGTGGTCTCGATAGTGAGCGATTCTAGGTGCCTAAGCGTTTGCAGAATCCGCCGGGCACTACGCTGCGCTCTCATACCGAATTCCGGCGGCCACTCCACTCCACCGTTGGACTGTGCAGCGTCCATTGCCCCCTCAAAGCCATCATGGACGACTTCGAGGACGCGGCCCAATGTATCCCCGGCTACACCGTTCGGCGACGCAACAAATTGCAGGTGAGCTTCTTCACCCCAGGTCCAGTGGGCCTTCGCCTCACGGTCAGCGCTGATACTGCGCTCAATTTCACTGAGGATATTCTCAACATCACGGAGTGTCGCTATAACCAGCTTGACATCAAGCTGATCGTCCGTGTTGAGCGTGACGCCAAACTCGAAGTCGGTAGTCATCTTCAGCATTCCTGACCGTTCAGCAAGCCGCGCCAGGTTTCGGCCCTGATTGTCCATCGCCTGAGCTTCTACGCTCGCTCGCGCTTCCGGACAGCCGGCCCTCACTGCCGCCATTCTAGCACCTCCGATGAGCTAATGCCCTGTCACTCGTGATTTGGCGTGTCGAGACGGCGAGAACGACAGATCGCAGACTCCCCCTCTCCAAATGTTGGAGAGGGGGCCGGGGGGTGAGGCCTCTGGCCTACGGCGCAATCAGAATCCGCGCCACCTCGCCGCGTTGCGCGGCCCACTCCGCGTCGGTGAAGGCGGCGTTGATCTGCTCCAGCGGGTAGCGGCGCGACACCAGCCGGTCGAGCGGATAGCGGTGTTGGGCGCCGGCCAGCCACGTGAGCGCCCGGGGGAGAACCCAGCGGTCATAGGAGAGCACGCCGAGCAGCTGCTTGGGCCGGCGCACGGCGTCGTGGGGGATAATCTCGGTGCTTACGTCCGGCACGATGTTGCCCATCATCAGGTAGCGCCCGCCGGGCCGCAACAGCTCCAGCCCCTCTTGCACTACCCCCGGCACGCCGACGACCTCCACGCACACGTCCGCGCCCATGCCACCGGTCAGCTCCCACACCGCCTCGACACGATCCTCTTTCGTCGTCTCCGCGACGTTGAGCGTCAGGTCGGCGCCGAAGTCGCGCGCCAACTCAAGGCGCTGCGGAATGGCGTCAATGGAGACCACTTGCCCGGCGCCCATGTCGCGCGCGACGGCCGCGGCATAGAGGCCCAAGCCGCCGGCGCCCTGCACCACCACCGTATCGCCGAGCCAGACGCCGATGCGATGCAAGCCGTAGATCACCTGCGAGAGCGCACAGTTCACCGGCGCCAAGAGGTCATCGGGAATACCGTCCGGCACCTTGAACACCCACTGCCCGGGATGGAGCAGCATGTACTCGGCATACGTACCGAGGAAGTGCGGCGGATCGTCGGCGCGGACGTGCGCCTTGAACTGATAGCGGTTGGGGCAGCCGGTGGTGCCGCTCAAGCACAGCCAGCACTCCCCGCAGGGGACAAAATAGGAGTACGCTACCCGGTCGCCGACGGCCAGCGGTCGGCCAAGCGTATCGTGCTGCCGCTCTTTGCCGAGCGCCACCACCCGCCCGGTGCCCTCGTGGCCGGGCACACTCGGATAAGGCTGGAGCGGCGGCACCTCACCCCGCCAGATGTGCAGGTCGGAGCCGCACAGGCCGGCAACCGTCGTGCGGACCAAGATTTCGTCGCCTGCCGGCGTCGGTACCGGATACTCGCGCAGCTCTATCGGCCGATCCGCGCTGGTCGCTACCGCCGCCCGGCCCATCGCTGTCATCCGCCCCTCCTCCATTTTCAGCCCGCGTCTGCATCCCCCCACTCCGCCGGGGGACGGCATGTTCCCTCCCCTGTCACAACGGGGGAGGGTTAGGGTGGGGGCCGGTTGTCCGCCACTCTTGGCCCGGCGTGCCCTCGTAAGTGACCATCTGCCGCGCCGGGTCCGAATAGATGATGACCATGCGCGCCGTCGTCGCGCCCACGTTGCGGGCGTCGTGCTGCGCGCCGGCCGGCACCCGGATCGCCTGCCCCGGCTGCATCCGATAGACCTCACCCTCCAGACTGTGGTCCAGCTCTCCCTCGATCAGATAGAGCAGTTCTTCACAGTTGGGATGGGCATGGAGCGGGTTCTTCTGTCCTGGCTCGATCTCGACGTAGCCCAGCGTCTGCTCCGCACCTGGCGCCAGCTCGCCATTGAACAGCCACTCAATCTCGCCCCAAGAGAACTCGGCCAGTTGCCCCGATCCTCTGCTCGCCAGGATACCCGCTGCCGGTTGGTTAACTGCTACCATAGGCTGGTCTCCTTCCTCGCTCCGACGATGGTCCGTGTTCCACGCGCCGCTGCTCGCATTCTACCCGATGGTACTGCAACCACCTGACACGGATAGGTGTTCCGGCAGGAGGCCCGAGGAGCCGGGCAGAACTTCCCTTGACACTAGCATGAGAGGCCGTGACGATGACCGTTCTTGACGAATTGCTCGCCGCCAACGAGAGCTACGCCGCCGGCTTCACCAAAGGAGACCTGCCCGCGCCGCCAGGCCGGCGGGTGAGCGTGCTCACGTGCATGGATGCCCGGCTGGACCCGGCGAGGTTCCTGGGACTGGAAGAAGGCGACGCACATGTCATCCGCAATGCCGGCGGGCGCGCCAGCGAGGATGCCATCCGCTCGCTGACCATCTCCCACAAGCTGCTCGGCACGCGCGAGTTTGTGGTAATCCACCACACCGACTGCGGGATGGAGACGTTCACCAATGAGCAGCTCCGCGAGCAGTTGGGCCGCGACCTCGGCGCCGACGCCTCGACCGTCGAGTTTCTCCCCTTCACCGATCTGGACGAGAGCGTGCGGCAGGACGTAGAGACGATCCGTTCGTCGCCGCTCATTCCGCAGGACATTACCGTGAGCGGGTACGTCTACGACGTGCATACCGGCCGTCTCCGCGCGGTGTGCTGACGCCGGTCGCGGCCATGACACCCCTGCCCTGAAGGAAGGGGACGGCGGGTGAGTCCCTACTGCACCATGCCGAACCGATTATTCTGCGCCGTCATCTTCAAGAAATGCTGCAAGCGCTGCTCGAACACCTCCGGGCGTGACCTTGCGCCCTCGATAAACGCAATACGGATTCTCTTGTAGGAGTCGGGAAATGCCTGGAAGTTCCGCCACGTCACCCGGTCTTGTTGCAATGCCTGCTCGATGTCCGGGGCAATCTCCGGTTCTGCTGGCTGCTCATCCGGGTTGAAGACGTGCTTGATGGCGGCCAGCCCGGCGGCGGTCATCTTCCCCTGCTCCAAGAGACGATGCACCCGCTCTCGGTTCATCGCCGACAGGTTGCTCTTGGGCTTCCGGGGCGTAAACCGCTGGGTGTATTTCTTGTCGTCTATACCCTTGACGATGCTGTCTATCCAGCCGTAGCACAGCGCCTCTTCAACGGCGTCGTTATACGGTATGCGCGGCTTGCCGGACCCTTTCTTGTAGTAGATCAGCCATATTTCCTTTTCCTTGTCGTGATACTCGGCCAACCACGCCCGCCACTGCTCCCTATCGCTGACGTAGAGCGTTTTCCCAATCTCCATCTATCAAGTCCCCTATCCGCGTAAACCCCGACTGACAAGCTCTACCCCCACAGCCCCCGGCGCGAGCGCCCGCAGCAGCCTACCAGGCAGTCGCCGCAAACGGCCGGCCCGCGCTACGCCAGCACCCGGCGCAAGGGCGCGGACAGCGGCACGCCGGTCAGCACGACCACCGCCAGGAGCGCAAACGCCGGCGTCAAGCCCAGCAGATCGGCTGCCACGCCGAAGATCGCCGGCGCCAACGCCGCTGCAGCCAGGACAACCGTGTAGAAGAGACCGTAGCCACGCGCGCGCCGCGCCGGCTCGACCATCCCCGCCGTCGCCGCGTACAGCACCGACGAGGTGCCGTTCAACGCAAAGCCGAACACCAGCGCCAGCGGCGCCAGCACCGGCCCGGAGAGCACAATGAACAGAACCATCGCCGTCGCAGTCAGCGCCTCCGTCACCCAGATCAGGCGCACGGAGCCGATGCGATCCCCGAGCCAGCCACAGAAGAACTTGCCCGCTGCCCCGCCGGCAAATATCAGCGCGAAGAGGCCACTGATCGCGGCGCCATCCAGGCCGTGCGCCGTGAGAATGAAAGGGAGTAGCGCCAGCCCGGCCCCCCGGCCCACGCCGTCTACCATGCCGACGGCCGCGAGCAATGCAAACGACCGCGGCTGCGCGATCCCCCAGCCCGCACGTGACCGCCCGGCCCGCGGTTGCTCCGCCCGGCGAGTGGGCAGTTGGGTGACGGACCGCGTCACCTGTGTCCGCCCCACCAGCGTCGCCAGCGAGCAGACCAACCCGACTGCCGCCAATGCACCCAGCGCCGCCCGCCAGCCGTAAGCAACGCCGAGAATGCCGGCCAGCGCCGGTCCGGCGAGCTTCCCGAGGTCCCCGGCGAAGTTGAGTGTCCCGACGGCCGAGCTGCGTCCCTTCCGTTCGTAGGCCCGCGAGACCAGCCCGGTCGCCAGCGGGTGCTGCGGGCCGCCGCCGATACCCCCGACCACGGCGGCGCCGAGTAGGACCAGGTACGTTGGCGCCAGGGCCATCCCTACCAGCCCACCGGCCATCCAGGCGTTGCCGCCGACGAGCAGCCCCAGCTCCGCGCCGACCGTCAGGCGCTCGGCCAGCAGCCCCATCGGCAGTTGAAATATGCTGGCCACACCGGAAAAGGCGGCCTTGAGCAGGCCAATCTGCCCATAACTCAGTTGTAAGTCGGCGGCGATGAGCGGCAGCAGGGGATAGACAATCGCGATGTAGGCATCGTTGACGATGTGCAGTACCGAAGTCGTGGTCAGCGTAGTCATCGCCGGCGACCAACGCCGGGTGAGCGCAACCAGACGCGGCGGGCGCACTCTCTCCTCCAACACCGCTCTCTGCCTCTATCGCTACCGTTGCCGCCTCGGCTGCACACCCCTCTCTATCGCTCGGCGATGGAGAGGGGGCCGGGGGGTGAGGCGCGACCCAGGCCTCCCCTCAATTTCAGCACCACAACCTAGGACATCACCTTCCAGGCTACGCTCAGACCCTCGCCCACCGGCAGGATTGTGCCCAGCAGCCGGGGATCGGTGGCGACGAGCCGGTTGTAGCGGCGCAGCGCCCGCACCGACTCGGACGACGTGGCCTCGTCGTACACCTTGACCCGCGGGCCGAGCGTCAGCACATTGTCCGCTAGGATCAATCCACCCGGCCGCACCAGCCGCAGCGCCTCCTCCAGGTAGTCCGGATACGGCGGCTTGTCGGCGTCAATAAACACCGCATCCACACTCCCATCGGCGCGGGCCGCCAGCGTCTTGCGGGCGTCACCGACCGTCACCGTCACTCGCTCGGCCACCCCGGCCTGCCGGAAGTGGGTGCGGGCCATCGCCGCGCGCTGCGGATCAAGCTCCAGCGTCTCCAGCTGGCCGTCGGCGGGCAAACCACGGGCGATCCAGATGGCAGAGTAGCCGGTGCAGGTGCCGATCTCCACCACACGCCGCGCGCCGATCAGGCGGCACAGCAGCTGCAGCACCCGCCCGGCTTCCGGCGCAATCGCCGGTACGCCCAGCTCTCGTGCTTTCGCCCCGATGGTATGCAGCGCGTCGTCCTCCACCACGACCTGCTGGCGTAGGTAACGAGTAACGTCGGCATTGAGATACATCATGCTTCCTCCGCTGGCCCACCGTCCCCGCGCTCCCCCGGCGCTGGCTTGACGTGCCTAGGCAATTGGGGTATCGTTCGCTCAGGATACACGCCGGCTACGACACCTGCGTAGCCGGTGCGGTCTCTTGGCCGCTTGCGGCCCGTACATTGAAGCAGGTAACCACGCCGGTTGCAGGAGGTGATGGGGCAACGGGCACAAGCACACGGCGGCACACTGTTCCGGCTCGCCCAAGCACCCCCGAGGGATAGCGTTGGGCAGCTACAAAGAATCTGTGCAAGCAGGAGCTTGCAGGAGGGAAATATCGTGGCAGAGATCACACGCAGAAGGTACATCGGTGGCGCTGGCGCCTTGCTTGGCGGCCTGTTGGCCGTCGCCTGCGGCGAAGTCGAAATCCGCTATGTCCAGGGACCGGCCGGACCGGCCGGACCGGCCGGCGCGCAGGGTGAGCGCGGTGCCACCGGTGCCCAGGGCGTCCAGGGTGAATCCGGCGCGGCGGGCCAGACCATTGTGGTGGACAAGCCGGTCACGCAGGTGGTCGAGAAGACCATCGTGGCGGCACCCAACACCAAGGTGGTCATGTGGACCGGGTTCTGGCGCGGTGGCAACATGAGCGACCGCGGCACTGGCTGGACCGATCTGACCAACCGGTGGAATGCCGAGAACCTGAATATCACCTTCGTGCTCCAGCCCGTCGCCGGGCAGGGGAACAACACCGACGAGAAGATCATCTCCAACTACGCCGCGGGCACCCCGCCCGATCTGGTGCATACCGCGTACTGGAGCGGCGGCGTCTACGGCATCCGCGACATGCTCCCCGAGCTGATGGAGACGTTCATTCGGCATGACAAAGAGTACGCCGACTCGATGGACGACTTCTTCCCTCACCTGCTGGATTCGAGCTACTGGGAGGGCAAGCTGTGGAGCCTGCCGCAGGAAACCAACGCTGACCTGCCCTACACCAACCTTGCCTTCGTGCGGGAAGCCGGCTTGGAGCCACTGACCCTCGGCTTCACCTGGGACGAGTGGGTGGAGTGGATGAAGGTGATGCAAACTAGCCTCGGCGACGGCAAAGAAACGGGCAAGTGGGCCATCGGCCACATGCTCAACACCGTGGTGTGGTGGAACCTGGTCTTCCAGGCCGGGGGCAGCATCTTCAACGAGGACCGCACCGAGCTCGTGCTCGATTCGCCGGAAGCGCTCGAAGCGCTGCAGTTCGTCTCCGACATCCACCACAAGCACCAGGTCGCGGTGCCCCACGGTTCCTACTACGAGGAAACCGGCAAGGAGCGTCCGAGCTTCCGCAACGGCGAGATCGGGCAGTTCTACGAGACCAGCGCCTCGCGCTTGGTCACGTGGGCACAGGACATCGGCGGCTTGGACAACATGTATGTCACCCCGTCGCCGACCAGGAAGCAGCCCTTCGTCGCCAACTTCGGCCAGAACACCTACCTGTTCAAGACCAATACGCAGCAGATGGAAGCTGCTTGGCAGGTCATGCGCTGGCTGACCAGCACCGATGCCGCAGCGCACTACGCGGCGGTGACGATGTTCCTGGCGCCACGGCAGTCAGTGCTTACCCATCCCGAGTATCAGGCCGTCCGCGAGCGCGTACCGCAGTTCGAGACGTTTGTCCAGAGCCTGAGCTACGGCTTCCGGCCGTTCCATCCCACGCTTCCGAGCATGTTCGGCGGCATTGGTGGGATGCTCAGCGAGGCTGGCAAGAACCCGAATGCCAACCTCAAGGACGGGCTGGCGGAGATGGTGCGCGTCGAGAACGCCAAGCTGGCCAAGTGGACCGCGGATAACGCCTAGCCCAAGCCGAAGCAGCCGCGCCTGGCTGCTCTGTTGGATCGTCGGGCCGGCAACCGGCCCATACGCAAAGGTTGCACAGGAGCCATCGCGTTCCTGTGCAACCTTCTTTTTTCTTTCCTCACCGACCGGGGGGATCGTGCCCATGAGCCGGTGATCCGTGGCGACGAGCCGGTTGTAGCGGCACAGCCTCAGCCGGTCCGAGGCACTCTTGCAGCAACCGGTCGGTTTCAGGATAGCGAACGGCCATACCGGCGGCCGGCGCGGTGCCTCAACAGGCCCGCCGCCGGGCTTGGGGCTTGCCCAGCGCCTCCGGTGCCGGCTTGACGTGTGAAGGTAAATAACGTATCGTGCGATCAAAGGATACACACCTGCTGCCATGCCTGCGTAGCCGGTGTGAACCCTCCGTCGGGTACGACCCATGCAATGAAGCGGGTGACTACGCCATTTGTAGGAGGTGATGGGCACAAGTCACGAGCACACGGTTGCACACTGTTCTAGCTTGCTCGATCCCTTTCATGGGGTAGTTTTGGGCAGCTACTAGAGTCTATGCAAGCAGGAGCTTGCAGGAGGGATACATCGTGGCAGAGATCACACGCAGAAGATATATCGGTGGCGCTGGCGCCTTGCTTGGTGGCCTGTTGGCCGTCGCCTGCGGTGAAGTGGAAATCCGCTACGTCCAGGGTCCTGCGGGGCCGGCCGGACCGGCCGGACCGGCGGGTGAGCGCGGCGCGACCGGTGCCCAGGGTGTCGAGGGTCAAGCCGGCGCGGCCGGCCAGACCATTGTGGTGGACAAGCCGGTCACCCAGGTCGTCGAGAAGACCATCGTGGCGGCACCCAACACCAAGGTGGTCATGTGGACCGGCTTCTGGCGCGGTGGCAACATGAGCGACCGCGGGACCGGCTGGACCGATCTGACCAACCGCTGGAATGCCGAGAACCTGAACATCACCTTCGTGCTCCAGCCGGTGTCTGGCCAGGGCGACAACACCAATGCCAAGATCATCTCCAACTACGCTGCAGGGACGGTACCCGATCTCGTACACACCGCCTACTGGAGCGGGGGCGTCTTCGGCACCCGCGACATGCTCCCTGATCTGCAGGAGACCTACATCCGGCATGACAAAGCGTATGCCGACACGATGGGCGACTTTTTCCCGCATCTGCTGGAGTCCAGCATGTGGGATGGTAAGCTGTGGAGCCTGCCCCAGGAAACCAATGCTGACCTGCCCTACACCAACCTGGATGTGGTACGGCAAGCGGGCCTGGAGCCGCTGAGGCTCGGTTACTCCTGGGAGGATCTGACCGAGTACCTCAAGACGATCCAGCAGACCCTTGGCCCAGGTGAGCAGTCGGGCAAATGGGCCATGAGTGGCATGATGGGTAACGTGAACTTCATCAATCTGCTTAAGCAGGCTGGTGGAGAGTTTTACAACGCAGACCGCACCAAGATCATCTACAACAGTCCGGAAGGCGTGGAAGCACTGCAGTACGTCGCAGACCTGATCCACGATCACCAGGTGCATGTGCCCCACAGCAGCTACTTCGAGGCCAGCGGCCAGGACCGTCCGAGTTTCCGCAAAGGTAGCATCGCCATGAACTACGAGACGAGCGCTTCCCGTCTCGTCACATGGGCGCAAGACATCGGCGGCTTGGACAACATGTACGTCACGCCGTCGCCCACGCGGAAGCAGCCTTTTGTGGCGACCTTTGGCCAGAACACCTTTATGTTCAAGACCAACACCCAGCAGCAGGAAGCTGTCTGGCAGGTGATGCGCTGGCTCACCAGCACCGATGCCGCAGCGCACTACGCGGCGGTCACGATGTTCCTGGCGCCGCGCAAGTCTGTGCTCCTGCACCCCGAGTACCAGGCGGTGCGCGAGCGTGTGCCGCAGTTCGAGACCTTTATCGAGGGGTTGAGCTATGCCTTCCGGCCGTTCCATCCAATGTTCCCCGACCACTACAGTGGGTTTAGCAATCTGGCCGCGAAGATCTGGACGACTCCGGGTACCTCGGTCAAAGACGGGCTGGATGAGGCGGTCCGTGTGCTGAACGCCAAGCTGGACCAGTGGAACGCGCAGAACTAGCTGAGGCTAGAGTAGCCTGCCGGGGCGGCTTGGGTAGGATCGTCGGGCCGTTCGGCGGCTCGAATACAAAGGTTGCACAGGAGCCATCGCGTTCCTGTGCAACCTTCTTTTTTCTTTCCCCACCCCCGGCCCCCTCTCTATCGCTCGGCGATGGAGAGGGGAAGCCTGCCCCTACCCCCCGTCATTCCCGCGTGCGCGGGAATCCACGTCCCCCTGTGCAGCGGGGGGCCGGTTCGTTCCCTCCCCCGTCCCGACGGGGGAGGGTGCGGGTGGGGGCTGATACACTCCCTAATCAAGTTCGCAATCTTCAGCAGGGAAGGGGCCGGGGGTTAGGTTCAATACGCCCTACCCTGCCAGCCGGAAGCAGCTGCCGGCGATGTGGCGCGTGCCACCAAAGCCGTTCCCGTCGTCTTCCATGAAGTAGTAGGCGGTAAAGATGCGCCCGTCGTCCAGCTGCGTTGCGACCGGATAGCCCAAGTCACTGCCGCTACCGTCGTCCCGCACAATCGCTTCCGCCGACCACGTCGCGCCCTCGTCCTCGCTGACGATCAGCCCAATGCCCGTAGGTGGCTTGCGCCGCGCGAAGAGCACCACGATCCGGCCGTCCCGCAAGCGCATCGGCCACGGCGAGCGGTAGTGGACGCCGCTACGGGCCACCTGCGGCGGGCGCCGCGCCGCCCACGGCGATTGCCCCCACGCCACAATCGGCCGGGCGTCACTCCAGCTTGTACCTCCCTCATCGGAGTAGGCCAGCTGGATCGCGTTGCGAACGCCGCCAATGTTGAGCATGTAGCACTGCAAACGACCACCCGGCAGCAACAGCAGGCCGGCATAGGTCGGCCGCCCCACGCCAGTCGGGTCACGCGCTACCTCCGCCACGTACTCCCACGTCAAGCCGTTGTCATCCGAACCGAACACGCCCACGCCACCGGGCATCCCGCCACTGTCCCGGTCGGCGGTCATCGCCATTGTCATCACACCCATCAGCGTACCGTCGGAAAACTGCACCAGCGGATGGGCGTCGCGGTGCAGCCCCCCGCCATGCGGACTCGTCACCCTTGTCGGCACCGCCTCCCACGTGCGGCCACGGTCCCCGGAGCGGAACGCGAAGCACTCCAGCGTAGGTTGACCGCGCGGACCCGACGCCCCGGTCGCCGGGCGGGCAAAGTACACGGCGGCGTCGGGGCTGGCGAGATCAATCTGCTCGCGGGCCACCCCCGGCTCATCGGCCCGCTGCACGATCGCCCGCTTCTCCTCCAACGGCAACGACTCGTCCCACACCACCACGTCGTGCTCCCGCGGCCACGTCTCGCCGTGATCGAACGAGCGCTGGAGCAGTATCCTGGCGCGGCTGGCGTAGCCGTTCCAGAAGGAATGGCTAATATCCTCCCGCGCCTCATAGCGGGATGGCGCATGGGCGTGTAGGACGGCAATCTCGCCGTTCCCGTAGTTGAAGATGCCACTCTGCCGGGGATGCCCGCAGTAGCACGCTTTGCTGTAGCACAGCTTGGTATGACGCACATCCGTCAGCACCGGGCTGGCGCGTTGCATCATGGGTACCCTCCGATCTTATGCCGGGCCATCACTCCCGGACCAGCACCGCCTGGCTATCCTCCGCACAGTGGAGCCGGCGCACGGCACCGGCACGCAGGAGCGCGCTATCGCCCGGCGTCAGCTCGACCTCCAAGCCATCTATCGTCAAGCACGGCCTTCCCTCGACGACCTGCCAGTGCTCGTTCACCGGCAGCCGCGCCTCAGCGAGACTGGTGCCGGCAACGAAGGTGAGCAGGCGCAGCTCGCTCAACGGGCAGCGCGGGCCGCGTTGAGGCACCGGGCCGGTGTTGCTCCGGCCGGGCACGACAAAGCCAGGCACCGTGCGCTCAGGCAGCCCGTCTTCCTCCACTAAGATATGACGGCCTCGCCGCCGCCCCTCCAATCGCGTGGCTACCGTCGCCGTCCCAAAGTCGGTGAACATCTGAAACCGATGGACTACCCCCATCGGCGTATAGACCAAAGTGTTGGCCTCAATCGGGAAACGCTCTCCGTCCAGCCACCCTTCTCCCCGTCCGGAGAGGAACAGCCAAAACTCGTCGCCGTCATGGTAGTGTGGCTCCACCCCCTGTCCGGTCTTCTGGTCCAGCACCAAGTAGAAGGCGTTGAACCCCACCCACGCCGGAAACAGCGTGGATTCCCAGGCCGGGTGATTCGAGTTCTGCGAGACAATCAGGCAGTTGTCCGTGCTGATAATCACCTCGGCCTCCCTCCCGACCACGTACCGGGTCGCTGTGAGGCTGGACTGCCACCGGCGAGACTACTATAATCGCTCCCGGAAACGTCTGGCTAGTGGGTCGCGGCTAGCCGGTGGCGCTGCGCCTCCAACGGCGCGTGCGAGCAGCGCACTGGCGGCTGAAAACTGACGGCCAAGAGCCGCAGAAGGAGGGCACAGTGGCCAGCCTCAAAGCTGCCCTGATCGGTTGCGGGGGCATGGGACGCGGCCATGCCAACGCCGGGCAGGCGCTCGGAGTAGAGGTGGTCGCGTTCTGCGACGTGATCGAGTCGGCCGCCGAGCGCGCGCGGGAGGAATTTGGTGGTCGCTACGCCACTCACCACAGGGCGCAGTCAGCCCGGCATCGCGTGCTAGATTACGTGTAGCGGCTGCGAGCCGAGGAGGCCAAGCGATGACAAAGATAGATGTGGATGAGTACTGTCGTGGTATCCGGTGCAGAGAAGTATCTGAGAAAATGCTTCGTGCTGCTATACACGCATGTCAGGTTGTTAGGCAATATGAAGAAGGCGCCATACGCTTGGTGGCTTCGGAAGAGATGCCCGATTTTTTGCAGTTTTATATCTCCCGATATATTGGCTCTTGCATATTTACAGTAGCTATCACCCGTTGGATGTCTGCACACGAAGGGGCTGGGGAAAAGAAGCGTACCAGGTTCTTGCACAAGCGCCACTATTATGGAGAGTATCGTGGTCTTTATAATAAGTTCAAGAGTATAAGGCACGAGGATATTTCACACTATAACTTTGATATTGGGGATAGATTGACTGGACTTGACCACTTGAACCCTACCGCTGATAGCTTTTTCGATGTGACTAATCATCGTGATTTCATTCGCCTCCTTAACTTCTCTTGGAGTTTCCTTAACGTTGAGCGTTATGTGTTCCGATCCAAGTTTGATGAGGATGGTGTTCGTGAAGAATTACGAGAGATGTCGAATGGGTATGACTATCGTGAATATGTATATATGATACTTGATGCTATCAGGAAGAATCGTAGCGGAATGGAGTTGTGTTCTATTCGCAAGGCGGCTGTATGCTTTATGCCTCTCACCGAGCTAGATAGCCTTTTCGTGGAGCCGAGGAGGGAAAACGATTAGTAAACCTCTGAGACGTAACAGGCACGGTGGCGGGTCGCTGAGGCGTTGACGAATGAGCATGGCCTGGTAGAGTTCAATTGGCTCTACCCCCGGAGGAGCGAGGAGAGGAGACTTACATGGCAGCGATGAAAGCAGCACTGATTGGGTGTGGGGGCATGGGGCGCGCCCATGCCAACGCCGGGCGTGCGCTCGGAGTCGAGATGGTCGCGTTCTGCGATGTGATCGAGTCGGCCGCCGAGCACGCGCGGGAGGAGTTCGGTGGTCGCTACGCCACCACCGACGCCGGCCGAATCATGCGCGACGACAGCATTGATCTGCTCTACATCGCCACCCACCACGACGCCCACCATCCGCTGGCCATCGCCGGCGCACAGGCCGGTAAGCACATGATGCTGGAGAAGCCCATGTGCATCATGCGCGATCAGGCCGTGGAAGTGGCCGAGGCGGTCGAGAAGGCCGGCGTCAAAGCGGTCGTGGACCACTGGTTCCGCATCCAGCCCACGTCCCAGAAAATCCGCGAGCTGATCCCCCATCCCCGCCTCAGCCACGGCCAGCTGGCCATGGAGAACTACAATACGGGCCGGGTTGGCGCCAAGTGGCTGTGGGACAAAGACGACGGCGGCGGCCTGCTAGTCAGCACGGCCGTCCACACCGTTGACCTGCTCTGCTACCTGATGGACAGCGCCGGAGATCGGGTCTATGCCGAGAGCCACTTGTTCGAGCCTGAGCGGAAAGGCACCGCAGGCTACCCCGATGTCCTGGTGGGGACCATCGTGTGGCAGAGCGGCGGGCTATCCACCATCATCAGCACCGATCAGGGCTTCAACCCCGCCGTCTCCAAGTGGTTCCACGAGGTCTGGGACGGCGAGCGCAGCGCGGTGCTCTCCAGCCATACGGCGCGCGTGGATTTTGGTGGCGCCGACATAGACACCATAGATCTCAACGAACTGTCGGCGGAAGAGATGGCCAAGGTGCGGGGAGCGTATCCCATCCACGCCAACCTGCTGGAAGCCATCCGGACCGATGGCGACACCATTTGCAACGTCCACGACGGTGTGAAGAGCGTGTCCATCTGCAATGCGCTCGACGAGGCGGCTCGCACCGGCAAGCCGCAGGACGTGCCGCGCTAAGGGCTGTCAGCCATCAGCCTGAGCGAGGAGCGACAGTGAAGCGCACCGTCCCGGCCCTGACGGAGGTCCGCCATACCACGCTGTGCTACAGCAAGCAGCGGTATTGCGGGCATCCCCGCCTGAGCGGCATCTTCAACTACGGCGGTGGCGAGTTGGCGGTGCTGCACAGCCACGCCCCCAGCAGCTACCGGACGCCCGACGACATCAGTCACTCGTTCACCACCGGCTATCTGGGCCGCGCTCAGGTTCTGCTCCAGCGTTCGCTCGACCATGGTGAGACCTGGCCCCGCGAGCATGATGTGGTCGTCTGGGACGAGTCCCTTCCGCTGGCCGAGAAGCGGGCCATCGTCGCCCGCGCCGATGAGCCGGGCGTGGTCCGCGAGCAGATTGATCTCATCAGCCCCGACGCCGCCGTGTACTTTGCCCGGCCGTGGACAGGGCCGGAGGATCCCGACGGAAACCCCGTCCAGGAGTGTTTCGTCTTCCGCTCGGCCGACCGCGGACGCACCTGGGAGACGGTTCCCACCCGTGTCAGCCATCCGCATGGTGGGGGCCTGTGGCGCGACGCTCACCCCCTCGTCCAATTTCCCGACGGCACGCTCATGGGCGTGCTGTCGCTCTACAGCACCTTCGCGGACGGGTCTATCGGCTACCTGACCGGTGAGCCGCGCTCGGTGGCAGTCTTCGGCTCGGACGACAACGGCCTCACCTGGGAGTACGTCGCCGCAGTCCCCAGTGACCACACCGGCGGCAAGGGCCGCGTCTACGTCAGCCTCATCCTGCTACCCAGCGGCCGGTTGCAGTGCTACATGCTCAACGTCATCGGCATTCGCAACGCCATCGAGCTGTGCTACTCCGACGACGGCGGCTACAGTTGGACTGAGCCACGCCCCATCGTGGCGTGGGGACAGTCGCCGTGGGTGTCCCGCCGCGCCCCCGCCGCCGCCCGGCGCGGTGTGCATTACCGCGCGCCCTGGCCCATGCGCCTCCGCGACGGCCGGATCGTCGTCATCTTCGGCCGGCGCAAGCCGCCGTTCGGCATCGGTTTGATCGTCAGCGAAGACGACGGCGCCACCTGGTCGGCGGAAGCCGTCATTCGCGACGATGGCAGTGGCGCCGACTTGAGCTATCCCGTCGCCACGCAGCTCGACGACGGACGCATCTTCACCGCCTATTACTTCATGCAGGACGACGGCAACGGCTTTGGTGGCACCCGCCACATCGCCGGCAGCTTCTTCCGGCTGGCATAGTAGGCGCATACGGTCCGTATCGGCACATAGGAGGGAACGATGGCAGGCATGAAAGCGGCAGTGATCGGGTGCGGCGGCATGGGCAGTGGTCACGCCACAAAGGCCAAGGACTTGGGTCTGGAGTTGGTGGGCTTCTGTGACGAGATCGAGGCCAGCGCCACGCGGTTGCGCGACACCATCGGCGCGGGCTACGTCACCACCGACAGCGGGCGGATCATGCGCGACGACAGCATTGATCTGGTCATCATCGCCACCCACCACGACGCCCACCATCCGCTGGCCGTCGCCGCGGCGCAAGCCGGCAAGCACCTGCTGGTGGAAAAGCCGATGTGCGTCACGCACGCCCAGGCCGTAGATTTGGCCGAGGCCGTCGAAAAGGCCGGCGTGAAGCTCGTCGTCAACTGCAAGTTCCGCATCGCGCCCACCGTGCAGAAGGCGCGCGAGTTCATCCCCCACCCGCGGCTGAGTCACGGGCAGTTGGCAATGGACAACTACGCGCTGATGGAGCCTGGGACGAGCAGTAGCTGGCTGTGGGACAAGGACGATGGTGGCGGCCTGCTCATCAGCACCGCGGTCCACACCATTGACCTGCTCTCCTATCTGATGGGCGGCGCCGCCGACCGGGTGTACGCCGAGGGCAAGGTGTTCGATAGCCGCAACAAAGGCGACGCCGGCTATCCCGATGCCCTGGTCGGCACGATCCAGTGGCAGAGCGGCGGACTGTCCACGGTCATCAGCACCGATCAGGGCCACAACCCGTTCGTCTCCAAGTGGTTCCACCAAATGTGGGACGGCGAGCGCAGCGCCGTCTTCTCCAAGCACACCAGCCGCGTTGACTTCAGCGGCTGCGACATTGACTACCTGGAGACGCAAGAGCTACCCGAGTCCGAGCGGAACCAAGCCTCGATGCTGCTCAACCTCATGGAGGCCATCGAGACCGACGGCGATACCCTCTGCAACGTCCACGACGGCGCACGGACGGTCGCCATCTGCAACGCCCTCGACGCCGCCGCCCGCACCCGCAAGACACAGCGCGTAGCACGCTGAACGGTCGTCGTGAGGGTGTGTTGGCATACGTGCTCCACCCCCTCTCCACATGGTGGAGAGGGGGCCGGGGGGTGAGGCCGGAAACTACACAGGAGGCAGAGCATGGCAAGCACCTACACCTTCAAGATGGGCATGTTCCTCGACGAGTGCGGCTTGCCCCTGGACCAAGCCGCCGAACTGGCCCAGGAGCTAGGCGCCGGCTACGCCGAGTTCTTTGTGTCGCACGAAGAGCTGACCGAAAAGTACGCGGCCCGCTGCCGGCGCTTCCTGGACGCCGCCGGCCTCCAGGTCCACGCCTGCGGCGCCTCGCCCAATCCGCTCAAGCTGATCCACCTCGACGAGATCGCGCTGGCGGACATCCCCACGCACCCGGAGTTCGTCCACGACATGGAGCTACTGCGCCGCTCGATCCCGTTCGCCAAGACCGTCGGCTCGCCGCACGTGCTGGTCCAAGGCTTTGCTTGGCCGGGCGAGTATCAAAACGGCGCGCGGGTCAGCCCCACCTGGCGCCAGCGGTATGCCACCGGCGGCGGCGAGATTTCGGCAACCGCCCTCGACAAGCTCGCCAAGGCGTTCGGCCTCGTCGCCGACCTCGCCGAGCGCGAGGACATCAACATCGCCATCGGCATGATGCCGTGGAACTACACGAACACCAGCCGCAACTTCCAGCGCATCATGGAGCGCGTCGGCTCGCCGCGCCTGCGCTGCAAGTGGGGACCGGCGGATAACTACAACGCCGGCGAGCACGATACGATCACGACCGGCTACCAGACCCTCAAACCCTACCTCACCAGTCTCCACCTCAAGGACGTCCACGTGATAGACGGCCCCGGAATTGAGTTCGAATACCGGCCCATCGGCACCGGCGATCCCGACTACGCCGCCCTGTTCCGCACCTTTGCCCAAGACCACACCGACATCGTGATCGCCGTTGCCACGCACTACATCCCGACCAACGGCACCCGCGCCGACGCCATGCGAACAAACTACGCCAACACCCAACGCCTCGCCCAGCAGGCACTAGCCTCCTAGCACGCACCCCATCGGCTCCCACGAAAGGCAGAGCACCATGAGTCGCGAGGATTCATCTCATTTGGTTGAGGTGTACACGACCCGTGAACATGCAGTGGGTTTCTTCCACGACCAGGGAACTACATATTATCTCGAAGGCGACTACGACAAAGCGTTGCGGTTCTTCACCAGAGCGATCCAGATCGACCCGAGTTTCGCCAGAGCCTACTACAACCGGGGCATTACTTACGAAAAGAAAGGTGAGCAAGATCAAGCCCTTAACGACTACAACGAATCCATCAGACTCGACCCGGACTATGCCCCTGCCTACGTGAACCGGGGAGGTATCTACCGGGAGCAAGGTGAGTACGACGAAGCTCTGCGTGACTTTGACCAGGCACTCCGCCTCGACCCCAACAATGCCGACACGTACTACAACCGAGGACTTGTTTACCAGGACAAGGGTGACTTAGACGGCGCCATACAAGCGTTTACCGAGGTAATCCGCCTCGATCCCAACAGGGCCGAGGCTTACAACAACCGGGGAGTAGCCTACGCACAAAAGGACGAGCTTGACCAAGCTGTAGCCGACTATAACCAAGCCACTAGCCTGGAACCCGACCATGTCGAGGCCTACTATAACCGGGGAGTTGCTCACATGATCAGCCATGAGGTTGACCATGCTCTACGCGACTTCGATCAAGTCATCAGCCTTGATCCCAACCATGCAGAAGCCTACGCCAACCGGGGAGCTATCTATGCAGGCTCACGAGGGTCGTGGCTGTCCTCCCTGGCATTCGCCCTGTTGGAGTTGGTTGGATTTGACCACCCGCACAAACGTCGGTACGACCAAGCAATTCAAGACTGCGACCAAGCTATCCGGCTCGACCCGAAGGACGCCATTGCTTTCTACAACCGGGGACGTGCCTACGCGCAAAAGCGCGAATACCATCGCGCCAGGCGCGACCTCAATCAGGCGCGTCTACTAGGCCTAGATCGCGCCACGGTTGAGGCCATGCTTGCACAACTACCCGACTAGACCGTGCTGCCGGAGAACCACCGTTGGCCGGATGGCGCTGCCCAAACTTGCGGATTACAATATATACATGTTATGATATAGTATCGTGACCGTAGCGGCGGCAGGCTGGTGCAGCATGACCTACGGCCAGTCCTATGTCTGATGACAAGCAGTGGTGGTCTCTGTGGAGCATCCGCACCCGTTGGCGAGCGGTGTATTCCGCCGTCTTTGCTACGATCTTCAGCGCGGGTGTTATCCTTAAGGCGGTCTACGAATGCTGCCTCGATCCTGCAGCGGATGGAGCGGTCAAGTCGGCGCTGGACGTCCTGCAAGGGAGCGGCTCCCTCGCTATCGGGTCGGCCGCGTATGCGCTCATCGGAACGGAGCTAGTCATGATGATTTCGGAGTGGTACCGCGCCAAGCGGTTTGCGGAAGGGCTGGCCGTAGGGAAAGCCGAGGGACGGACCGAGGGGCGAGCCGAAGGGCGTGTCGAAGGACAGGCTGAAGGGCGGGCCGCAGGGCAGGCTGAGGCCATCAAGACCCTCCGGGCGCAAGGCTTCTACGCGGCCGCCGCGGCACTCGAAGCCCTTGACCAGGAACAGGACGCCACACGTAAGCCGCCCGGCGAGCGTTAGCCCCTTCCCTGCCAGTAGGAGGTCCGACTGGGGCAGGTACGGGCCAAGCCATAGTGGCGCAACATGTTGCGCCCGTCCCCCCGCACAGCGGGGGGACCATAGGGGGGCCACCCACCGTCATTCCGGCTTGCGCCGCAACCCAGCGCCACTCGCAGTCCCCCGATAACCACCCGCACCCCCCTTCCCTGCCAGGGAAGGGGCCGGGGGTTAGGTCCGCCTACAGCGTCCGCACCGCCTGCTCGATCATCTCCGTCGCCTCATCGTAGGACGTGCCGCGCGGAAACGTCAACGGCGCACCAAACCGCACCTCCACGTCACCCCGGCGCAACATCGGGAACGATGTCGGCGCGCCGATTGAGTGGATGTGCAGCTTCAGCGGCACGACCGGAATACCCGACTCGACCGCGACCAAGCCGGTACCGCCGCGGAACGGCTGCATCGGGCCACCGACGGTCAGCTCGCCCTCCGGGTAGATGAGCACCGACCAGCGATCATCCAGGACCCGTCCCAGGTTCTCCAGGCTCGCGCGCACCGAGCCTTGTTTCGAGAACGGAAACCCGTTGCCGAGCAGCGGGTGCGTGACCCGGTAGAGCGGGTTCTGCCACAGTTCCTCCCACGCCGCGATAGCCAGCCGCCGGCGATGGTTCACCGGCAGCGCCTTGAGGAGCAGGCCGTTATCCGTCCGCAGGCAGTGGTTGGCGGCAAACAGCACCGGCCCCTGTAACCCGGCGATATTCGGCGCACCGACGACCTTGAGGCGGTAGAGCCACCTGAGCAGCGGAAAGATGAGCACCAAGTGGATCATTCCCCGCAACGGCCGGCACCACCAGCTCCGCCCCCAGCTCGTAAAGCTCTTCTCCTCCGGGTTCCGCGAGCCTTCGTCCACCATCGCGGCAAGTGCCCCAACCGTGGTCCCCGGGTCGAGCGCATCCTCGTCGAGGTAGACGCCAAGCTCCTCCTCAATCGCCGACAGCAGCTCCACGCGCTTCAACGAGTCCATGTCCAGATCACCGGCCAGGCTCTTTTCAGCAGCCACCTCCGCCACCGGCACTTCGGCCACCTCGGCGATCAGCCGCTCCAGCGTCGGCTCGTCCTGCCCGCCGGCTTGCGGAGCCGTTGGCGCCGGCGCCTCGCCGTCCGCGCCCAGCAGCATATCGGCGAGAACACGCTTCTTCACTTTGAGCGTGTGCGTCCGGGGGAAGTCCTCATCCGGCCACACCGTGTGTCCTCGAATTCTCTGGTGATCGGCCATCTGCCTATTGGCCCACTCCACGGCGTCCGCAGCCGCAGCGGCGTCGGTCAGCAGCAGCGCCGCGTGAATCTCCGGCCCGCCGGTCCGCTCCAGCCCGACGACCGCGGCGTCCTGCACGGCGTCGTGCTTGACCAACGTCGCTTCGATATCCTCGGGATAGACGTTCAGGCCGCTGCCGAGTACGATCATGTCCTTCTTGCGCCCCTTGAGGTGCAGGAAACCCTCATCGTCTATCTCGCCCTGGTCCCCGGTCAGGTACCAGCCGTCCTGGAAGGCCGCGGCGGTGGCCTCCGGCGCCTCCCAGTAGCCCTGGCTCACGTTCTCGCCCCGGACCAGCACCTCCCCGTCATCAGCGATCTTGACCTCCACGCCCGGAATCGGCGGGCCGGGCGAGTCATAGCGCGGCTGGGCACGCGGATGGCACGTGATGATGGGCGACGTTTCGGTAGCGCCATAGCCCTGGACCACCTGGACGCCGAGCAGGTTCCATTTCGCCCCGAGGTCCGGGTCCAAAGGCGCGCCGCCAACAAACACGAACGATAGCTTCCCGCCGAACTTCCCATGCACTTGCCGGAAGAGCACGCGCCGGACGGCGAACGGCACCCGCGCTGCCACCTTCATCAGCTTGGCCCACACTGCCTCCTTGCCCTGCCGCCGCACCTCGCGCTCGATGCCCTTCATGAACAGGTCGAGCAGTTGCGGCACCAGGATCAACATCGTCACCCGCCGCTCCTTCATCGTCCTGAAGAGCACGGTGGCCTGTCGCGCCGTCGGATAGGTGACGTTTGCCCCTCCGGCCAAGGGCGCCAGCAGCCCGCCCATCTGCTCCAGCATGTGGCTCAACGGCAAGATGGACATCAGCCGGTCGGACGGCGTGCCCGCTGCCACCTGCGTCGCGGAAGCGAGATTCGCCGTCAGATTGCGGTGGGTCAGCATCACGCCCTTTGGATCTCCCGTCGTCCCGGACGTGAACATCACCTCCGCTAGATCATCGGGGGCTATTTCCACTTCCTCCGGTTCGGGCAGTCCCTCCGTCAGCCCGTCAATCTCTTCAAAGTCAATCTCCGGCACACCCAATTCGCCGTGATAGCCCGGCGTCACCCGCGAGATGAACGAGAGCTTGGCCTCAACCTTGTCTGCTACCCGCTCCACGAAGTCCCGTGGGCTACGCACGTCCAGCGGCACGACGATCACGCCGGCCCGCAGGCAGCCAAAGAGTGCCAGCACCCATTGGGGACAGTTCGGCCCCCAGATCAGCGCCCGGTCGCCCTTGTCCATGCCACGCTGCTGGAGCAGCGTCGCAATCCGCCCCGCCTGCTCCCACAAGTCGGCGTAGCTCCAGCGCTGGTAGCGGAACCCCGGGCGGAACAGCAGCGCCGGCCGGCCGCCAAACTCCTCCGCCCGTCCCCGCAGGAATTCCACCAGTGTCGCTTCTACCTGATCGCCCTTTACACCTGCCATTCGAGCCTCCTCGTGGACAGCCGCTCCACCAGTAGCGCCAGCTCGCGGTGTGCGTTCTCCGTCAACGCCGGAAAGTGACTGAAGCAGATCGTATCGAAATCCAGCTCAAGCAGCTTGGCCAGCGACTCATGCGCCAACCCCATATCCGCGGTAAAGCGTGCAGCCGGTGGGCTGAGCCGCCTCATCCGGTACTGGAGCGCATCGCCGACGACGATGGCTCCCTTGCTGGGGATGAAGAGCGAAATGCTACCCAGCGTGTGGCCGGGCGTATGCACAACCCTGACCTCGTCCTCGAATGGCAGCACGTCGCCATCCTCTAGCTGAATATCAACTGTAACCGGCCGACTGGACAGTGCCCGCACGACGGATCGGGCCACACGAGCAACCACCCCCCGCTTACGCGGGTCCGGCCAATGCTCTACGCCGCCAATGACCCCCGCGTCAAGACGGTGGGCCGCAACCCTGGCGTTTGTCCATTCGGTAACCTGAGCGAGGCCACCGGCATGGTCCGGGTGGTGGTGTGTGAGCGCTATAGTCGAGACTTGCTCCAGCCGCAACCGCAGCGCCTTCAGCCCCGAGACGATCAGGGCAGCGCTCCCCCTACTACCCGCGTCTATCAGCAGCGCGTCCTCTCCGGCCGAGAGGACGGTCACACGCGCCCCGAACGCCCGCAACTGATGCAGCCCCGGTGCGACCTCAATCGGATTGCCGAGCTTCAAGGGTGTCCCGGCCTCATCATAACGCGGCCCATACTACCAAGCCAAGGCCAACCACCCCACCCGATAAAACCATACTGCAACCGGCTGCATCTTGACGTAGCCGCTGTAGTTCCATGCTGTACGATTCTAGACACTGGGCATCGTGCAGGACATCTTTCTGGAACCAGAACATGGCTCGTTGCATATCACCCGCGCGGCTGGCGCAGACCGCTGCGGACACCCCCTGGTTCAAGGACCTCTACGACCTCTTTGCCCCCGTGCGCGAGGAAGCACAGGAGCATAGTGCTGAGGAGATTGATCAGGCTATTGACCGGGCTGTCGCTTCTGCCCGGACTACCCGCCCTGCCCGGCAGCCCGCCGACCGGCAAAGCAGCACCGCCTACAAGCCGTAGACTCGCTTAAAGTTCTCCCCGAAGATCAGCGCCTCGGCCTCGGCACCCAGGTCCAGCCGCTCGATGGCTGCCGCCACTTGCGCCGGGCGGTATTCGGCCTGGTTGGAGCCAAATACCACCTTCTCCGCGCCGGCCCGCTCGACCGCGTCCCGCACTTGCGGTGGCGCCGCCCCGTCGGGATCGTCCGCGAAGAAGCGCAGGATCGTCGTCATCAGGTGGATACTCGGTAGACGTGCCGCGCCCTCAATGGCCTCGTCCACGCCGTCGGGAAAGCCCATGTGATCCATGACAATCGGCACATCGGGATGGCGCTCCGCCAAGCGCACGATCCGCGCAGCGTGGGCATAGTCGCCGCCGGAATGGATCGTGGCGACCAGGTTTAGCTCACGAGCGGCCGCCATGAACGGGTCAACCATCGGGTCATCAATATAGTACCGGTGGCCGGCAGCCATCAGCTTGACGGCGCGGAAGTCCCACTCGTCGGCGGCCCGGTGCATCTCATCTAGCTCAGGGGCATGTTCCAGCAGCGGATTGACCGTGACACAGCCGAGGAGCCGCGGCGTGCTATCCGCGCCCAGATACGGCGCGATCAACTCCGCCAGCGCCTCATTCGGAGTGTGACCGGGAGCGAAGGTATGGATTGCTACCGCCGCATCGAGATTGATCTCGCGCGCATTGTCCAAGAACACGTCCAGCCGCTCCTGCGTCGCCTCGTGCAGGTAGCCTTCTCCATCGGCGCGGAATGACATACTCAGCACTCCTTTCCCTGTGGCACGCTACACCCGCCCGCCATCCACCTCAGCCGGGTCGTCCCGCCCCATTATAGAGCAGGCTTTCCTAACCGGCGGCCCTCACCGGTGTGAAGAGGCAGTCGCCGCCAGCCAGCCATGACTAGACTCCCCCTCTCTATCGCTCCGAAATGGAGAGGGGGCCGGGGGGTGAGGCGCAGTCCCTCCTACCCTTGTCACGGAACCCCGTGCAGCCCGACCCGGCTCCCCGCTTGGATACTCCACCGCGCCGCGAACCCCGCCGGCACCTCCAGCACGTAGTTGGCTGTTGCCGGCGGCGTATAGATGGGCAGTTCAGAATCGGCTGTGCCAGGTCGCGGCGGGGGCACGTCGGCGACCACGTAGACGACCTGTCCATCCCGAATCCAGATGATGTCCAGCGCGAAGGTCATGCCCTTCATCCAGAACGAGTGCCGGCCCAGTTCCGGAAAGACGAACAACATGCCCTCGTCCGCCCCCAGCGGCGCATGACCGCCGAGGCCGCGCGTGCGCTCCTCAGCCGTCCGCGCCAGCTCCACCCGCACGACCACCGAGTCGAAGCGGACCTCCGGCCCGGTAGCAGGCTGCGGCGCGGCGGTGATTGTCGGTTGCGGCGGCGCGGTTGGGGTAATGTCAGCCGTGCGCGTGGGTGGTGGCGACGGCAGCACTTGGCGGGTGGACGAGGGAGGCGGCTGGCTAGTCACCCGCTCCTGGTCGCAGGCAGTCGCCCACAAAAGAGCGGACAGCGCCAGAGCGTAACGTAGGAATTGGCGCCGGCGTTGCTGCTCGCCCACGGCGCTCAGACGGCCCGGAGCGAAATCGTGCGCCGCCGGCGAGCCGCCGCAATGCTCACCTGGGCGGCCAAAGAGTGGGCCACGCTGCGGAAGGCCGCGGCCTGCGGCGAGTCCGGGCGCAGCGCCGTCACCGGCCGGCCCTCGTCGCTGCTCTCCCGAATGTCGGGTGCCAACGGCACCTCGCCCAAGAACGGCACTTCCAGTTCCTGTGCTGCGCGTTGCGCTCCGCCGTGACTGAAAATGTCGTGCCGGGTATCGCAGTGGTCGCAGATAAAGTAGCTCATGTTCTCCAGGATGCCCAGAATGCGGACCTTCAGATGCCGGAACATCTTCAAGGCCTTGATCGCAATGTCCAGCGCCACGTCCTGCGGCTGCGTCACGATCACCGCCCCGGACAGTTGCAGCGACTGCACCAGCGTCAGCTGCGCGTCGCCTGTGCCCGGCGGCAGGTCCACAATCAGGTAATCCAGATCGCCCCAGTGCGTATCGCCCAGCAGCTGCCGCACGGCGCTATGCACCATCGGACCGCGCCAGATGACCGGCGCGTCCGGCTCCAGGAGGAAGCCAATGGACATCAGCTTCACATCGTGGGCCACGAGCGGCTCGAAGAGCTTCTTGCCGTCGTGCTGAATGACTTTGGGCAGCGCCCGCGTCCCCATCAAGCCCGGAATGCTCGGACCGTAGATGTCGGCATCCAGCAGCCCCACCGTGGCGCCGCTTTGCGCCAAGGCGATAGCCAGATTGGCCGCGACCGTAGACTTGCCGACGCCGCCCTTGCCGCTGCCGATAGCCACCACGTTCCGCACGGTCGGCAGCAGCGGCCCGGCCTCCTCCGTGGATTGCACCCGGGCGCTCATCTCGATCTCGATGACCTCGACGCCGGGAATGGCCTCCACGGCCTCCCGCGCCATCGCTTCCATCTGGTCCTTGATCGGACACGCCGGAGTCGTCAGCTCATACGTAAAGCTGACCCGATTGTTCTTTACCTCCAGGTCCTTGACCATGCCCAACGTGACAATATCACGGTGGAGATCAGGGTCAATGACCTGCGACAGGGCGGCCAGCACCGTTTCCTCCGTTACCGGAGCCTTACGTTCGATCAAGCTGCCACTCCTTCGCTACGGCCTCACCGCCCAGTATAGCACCGTGCTCGGCGGCCTGAGAAGCCACCACCAGCCCTTGCCGGGCTGTCATGCTCCCGTCTTTCCCGCGCAAGCGGGAATCTACGTCCCCCCGCGCAGCGGGGGGACCATAGGGGGGCCGGTACTGCACACCACCGAAAAACTGCTATACTAGGCGCAGCCCGTCCATTTACAACTACTCTCGTGTGCTAGGGGTGCGCTGCGGCGCTGAGAGGCCTGTTGGAGGCCAACCCTTCGAACCTGATCTGGGTCATGCCAGCGTAGGAAAGTGATCCGGCTCTTGCTTATCCTACGAGCAAGCCGCAGCGCGCCTGGAAAGGTTTCCGGCGCGTTTTTTGTTGGTCCGCGTGCAGCCCCCAGCACAACACGGGAGCACCGGCAGCAAGGAGACCGGTACCCCATGATCGGCGTTCGCTTCTCGCTCTACCCCATGACTGACGCATTCATCCCGGTCATTCTCGACGCCGTCAAAGGCCTCGACCGCCTCGGGCTGGAGGTGGAGGTTGACGACGTTTCGACCTGCCTAATGGGCGAGGAACCGCAGCTGTTCGAGGCCTTGCGCGTGGCATTCGGACGGGCTGCCCGGACGGGCGTCCACGTCGTTATGGTCACCTCGTTCTCGGCCGGCTGTCCCGGCGAGCCTGA
>JAJDZR010000302.1 GCA_022824545.1 Chloroflexota bacterium | reverse complement strand
ATGGTCCCCCCGCCGCAGCGGGGGGACGGGCGCAGCATGCTGCGCCCCTACGGCTTGGCCCGTACCTACCCCAGTCAGGCTATCCCGCGGGGATCAGGACGACTTTGCCTTCGCTCTTGGCCCGCGCTGCGGCAAATCCGTCCGCCCATTGGGTGAGGGGGAGCACGGCGGTAATCAGGGGAGCGGTCTGCACTTTGCCCGCCGCCATCAGGTCGAGCGCCCGTGGCCAGGCCGTCGGCACTTGGCCAAAGCTGCCGAACAGCCGCAGCTCCTTGATAATGGCCGCATCTAGGTCCACCTGTACCGATTTCCCGTACAGGCCGATCTGGAGCAGTGTCCCGCCGGGCTGCGCCAGCTGCACGCACTGATCGAAGGAGGGCGCGGCGCCCGCGCACTCGATCACCAGCGGCGCGCCTTGTCCTTCAGTCAGGTCGGCGATGATGCCGTCCACGTCGTCACGGGTGATGTCGTGAACGTGCGGGATGCCCACCTGCCGGCCCAAGTCGAGGCGGCGCTCGTCGTCGCTCGTGCCGAGCAGGACGACCTCGGCGCCGGCGGCGCGGGCGATCTGGGCCGCGACCAGCCCCATCGGCCCCGGCCCGGACACCACGGCCACGTCGCCGGGTGCCGGTGGAGCATAGTCGAGAATGCCGTGGGCGCAGCAGGCGACCGGTTCCGTCATCGCGGCAGCGAGCGTGTCGAGGTTTTCCGGTAACGGGAGCACGCGATGGGCCGGTACCTTGACGTACTCGGCAAAGGCGCCGTTGACGTGTGTGCCGATGGAGCGGCGCTGGGTGCAGAGATTCGGTCGTCCGGCGCGACACCGTTCGCAGGTGCCACAAATCGAGAAGAACGGCTGCGTCGTCACCCGGTCGCCGATGCCGACTTGGTGAACGCCATCTCCTATCGCTGCCACGTGTCCGGCCGTCTCGTGCCCCAAGACGACCGGGGGCACCGAGGTGTACTCGTCGGCCTCGATGTGCAGATCGGTCCCGCAGATACCGCACCCGGCGACGGAGATGACTACCTCGCCGGGACCAGGTACCGGGTCGGGAAGGGTTTGGAGGGCCAGGTGGCCTGGCCCGCGCGCAGTCTTGACGAGCGCCTGCATCGTCGCTCTCCTCCCAGCAGCCGCAGCTCCGGCTGAATCATGGGCTGCGGCGTGGTCAGCGTGTGTCGAATCGTCGTCCGTCCGGCGTGATCACGGCCAGGGGACGCAACTCGTTGTTCGGTGAGAGCCGCGCTTCCAACTTGACCTCCTGCCGGCGCAGGGCGCCCTCAATCGTGCGGGCGTCCTCCTCCGCTGCAAAGAAGCGCACCACCTGGCGCTCCGTTTCTCCTGATTCTGTCGGCAGCTCCACGGCTAGATCAACGTAGGAGCCGCGCAGTAGCTCCGCCGGGTCCACGGCCACGGCGTCCAGGGTCACGATGGGGTAGTCCTCCCACCGCGCCTCAGTCAGGTAGGCGAGTGCGACCATGACGGCAAGCCCGGCGATGACGACCATAAGTGGCAGGATCCGCCAGCGGTCGTATAGCCGCAGCCACTCTACTGGTGTGTTGCCGGCTGCCGTTCCCGCGTCGGGTGTTGCCGGTGTCATGCCCGTGCTCCTCATCCCGCCGTATCTGCGGTGCTCCGGTCTGCCCCTCGCTGGCCGAACGGCAGCCACCGGCGTCCGACTGTGCTGAAGAGCAGGATGACGCCCACGCTCAGGAAGGTCAGCCCGCGCAGCAGCAGGCTCACCTGCTGGACGTAGGCGACGATCAAGAGCAACAAGCTCAGAAAGATCACCAAGGCCCAGGCAATGCGGGCAGCACGTCCTGCCAACGCCTCGGCCTGCTGGGCGAGTAGGACCACGATCCAGACGGCACTCAGGACGGTCAGGCCCCATTGGGCGAGCGCGACGAGTAACCCCTCCAGCACGTCCGGCTCGACGGCGGCGATGAGCCGCGCCACGGGCAGCCAGAGCACCCATGCCACGGTTCCCGCCGCAAATGGGGCGCCAGCGGTCAGCAGCCAAGAACGCTGCGGCTGGCTCGCTATGGCACGCACAGGCCACAGCAGGGGTACACGGTTGATGAGGTACCAAGTTACCGCGACCGTGAGCAGCCCGGCGAGCAGGATGCCGGCATCCGCGAGCGGCTGCACCGTGGCCTCGACGAGCCTCGCCTCCGTGCGGACCTGTCCGACGCCGGCAAAGGCGCCGGCGATGGCGTAGAGCAACAGGACCCAGCGCAGCGTATACCAGAGCGGCTCCACGGTCTCGTGCTGTCGCTGGAGCTGCAACAGCCAGAAGACCATCACGATGGCCGTCACCGCTGCCGTCAGCCACCACGTCCCTTCATAGATGAGGAGCCCGACGATCTCCCCCTCGACGGCGATCAAGCGGTCCCAGAGGTTGAACCAGAGCAAGGCCACGCTGACGGCCACAACGTATATCTGGGCGAGCAGCCAAGTGCGGGCCGGTGTCTGCCAGAGGCGCCAAGCGCAGATACCGATGGCGGCGGCGGCGGCCACCACTCCGACTAGGGTCGCTTCGAGCACCGGACCGGGGTACTCGCGCGCGAGGATAATCAGGCCATTGCCTAGCCCCAGGCCGCTGAGGAGGGCGAAAAGCGGGGTCCAGTAGCCGCGCGTGCGGAGGGCCAGCGCCAATCCCATCGCGTAGAGGACCCAGTAGTTCAAGCCAAAGTCACCCCATTGCCCGGCGACTAGCTCGTCGTGCAGCCACAAGACGCCCAAGCCGGCCGCCGTGACCCAGCCGGCGGTTGCCAGGAAGGTGCTCCGCCGCAGCTCTAGGTAGAGGAGCGTTGGCACGAGAGCGACCAACAGCAGCTCGATCCAGTCGCGGATGGATTGCTGGATATGTTGCGAGATTACCGCCGCGAAGCCGAGCAAGCTGGCTACCACGATGGCGTCCACGAACTGACCGGCGATGTGCCGCCAGCCCGGACGCTCGACGCGCGGTGCAGTGTAGGCTGCCAGCGCACCGGGTATGGCGACCAGGACCAGCCGCAGCCAGTAAGGAAGCACTCCCCAGTTGGCAGCAACGACGAGGAGCAATCCAATCGCGAGCAGGCCCAGTCCCGCGCCCAGCACAATCGTCGGGAGGGGGATGCGTGTCGCCGTCTCCGCTGGCTCGTCAGCGACGGCAAAGCCGTAGCGGGCGCCCAAGGCGGCGCGCTGAGGCCGGGTAATCAGCCCGTCGGCTACCCACCGCCCGGACTCGGCGTCGAGCCACTCGACCGGCGGGCCGGCGGACGGCGTGGCGTCGGCCATCAACTCTGCTCCTCACTCCCGCCAGACTCCGGCGGCCAGCCAACCCTACGCCAAGCTAGAGCGAGGCCGGGGACGAAAGGCAGTTCGCGCTATCCCTGCTCGATGGCCTGCTTGAGTGCTTGGAGGAACTGTGCGGCGGGCGCCCCGTCCACAATGCGATGATCGAAGGACAGGCTCAGGATCACCGTATACCGTACCGCGATCTCGCCATCCACGACAACCGGCCGCGGCATGATCCGTCCCACGCCCAGAATGGCCGACTGCGGCGGATTGATGATGGGAGTAAAGCCGTCTACGTCGAGCGTGCCCAGGTTGGTGATGGTGAAAGTGCCGCCCAGTAGCTCATCCGGGCTGAGGCGATTGGTGCGCGACCGCTCTGCCAGGTCGGCCGTCTCACCGGCCAGGGCGGCGAGTGACTTGGTGTTCGCGGCGCGCACGACCGGGACGATGAGGCCGCTGTCGAGGGCCACGGCCACGCCGATGTTGACTTCCTCCCAGCAATGAATCTCCTCGCCCACCATACTGGCGTTGAGTAGCGGATGGTCGGCAAGGGTGCGGGCGAGGTGCCGGACGATGAGGTCGTTGTATGTCGGGCGAGGGCCGTTCGCGGCCGCGGCCTCCTGGACCAGAGCAGTGCGACGGTCGCGCAACGCCGTAGCGTCGGCCTCGGTGAAGATCGTCAGTTGGGCCATGTCCCGCAGACTGGTGCTCATCCGCTCGCCAATGACTTGGCGAATGCCGCTGACCGGAATGACCTGCTTGGCGGTCAGCCCGGTCGCCTCGGCCGGTGCCGGGGGCGCCGCCGGAGTTGCCGCGCTCGCTTCGGCCGCCGCGCGGACGTCGCTCTCCACGATCCGGCCCCGTGGACCGGTGCCGGTGACGGTGCCGAGGTCCACCTGAAGCTCTCGTGCCAGGCGGCGGGCAACCGGCGAGGCCATGACGCGCCCGCCGGCCGCGGCCGGGGGTGCCGGCCGGCCAGGGCGTTGGGGCCGTGCTCGGGGCGGCGGGCGTCTGGTGGTCTGGGAGGTAGCGACCGCCTGACTGGCGGCTGTGCCGCGCTCGGCGGCCGCCTTCGCCGCCTCCACCGCGGCAGCGAGATCGGCGTCGGTGTCTTCCGGCGCAGCGATAAGGGCGAGCAGGCCGATCACTTTGACCGAATCGCCCGCCTGGGCTTGGACGTGCGTCAATCGCCCGCTGGCCGGCGCCTCGACCTCGGCGTTGATCTTGTCGGTCTCGATCTCCAGGATGGCTTCATCCGCCTCGACGGTATCGCCCTCCTGCTTGAGCCAGCGCGTGATCTTGCCTTCGGTCATGGTCAGACCGAGCTGCGGCATCTTCAGTGGAACGGGCACCTGGCTCCTCCTCTAGTGAGCATTTCTGGCGCGGAGTGGCACGCACCTCTTGGCACTCGGCCCCCTGGGCGGCTTCCGCGGCCTCATCCGTTAGCTGATGGTGCGGTAGATGGCGTCGAGAATCTGATCGGGACTCGGAATGGACGCCGCCTCCAGGTTGGCGCTGAAGGGGATGTGGACGTTCGGGTTGGCGACGCGCAGCACCGGACCGTCGAGATAGTCGAAGACGTTCTCCTGCACCTGCGCGACCAACTCGGCGCCAAATCCGCAGCGCTCGGCCGCCTCGTGGACGATCACGACCTTGTGCGTTTTCTGGACCGACTGCAAGATCGTCTCCAAGTCGAGGGGAACGAGCGTGCGGGGATCAATGACCTCGACCTCGATCCCCTCCGCGGAGGCTGCCGAGGCAGCCTCCAAGGCCATGCCGACGCACCGTTGCAGCGCAACCACCGTCACGTCGCTCCCCTCGCGGCGGACGGCGGCTTGCCCGAAGGGGATCGTGTAGTCCTCGTCGGGAACCTCGCCCGTCTCGGCGTACTGCACCTTATTCTCGACGACGAGCACCGGATTATCGTCGCGGATGGCCGTCTTCAGCAGGCCTTTGGCGTCGGCCGGGGTGGAAGGGAGCACCACCTTGATGCCGGGCACGTGGCAGAACCATGATTCCAGGTAGGCCGAGTGCTGCGCCGCGTTCCCGCGACCGGCGCCGGCCATCGTGCGGATCACGAGCGGTAGCCGGGCCTTGCCGCCGAACATGTATTTCATCTTGGCGGCCTGGTTGACCAGTTGATCCATGGCGATGGTCAGGAAGGTCATGTACATGATCTCGGCGACCGGTCGCGCCCCGACCGCCGCGGCACCGACCGCGGCGCCGGCAATCGCCGCCTCGGAGATCGGTGTGCCGATGATCCGGCCAGGCCCGAACTGGTCATACAGCCCCTCGGTCACTGCGTAGGCCGAGTCCTTCACGTCCTCGCCGAGGACAAACACCCGGTCATCCCGGAGCATCTCTTCTCGCAGTGCTGCGTTGAGCGCCTTGCTTGTCGAAATCGTTGCCATCGTGTGTACTCCTTGGCCGGCTCGGACCTACGTGGTCGGTGGCCGACTACTCCTCCGTAAAAATGTCCGTGAAGATCAACGACTCGTCGGGCAGCGGACTTTCTTCGGCGTACTGCAGGGCGTCTTCCACTTCCTCACGCGCGGCGGTGTCAATCAGCGCCGCTTCCGCCTCGGTCATCATCCCGGCGGCGACGAGACGCTCCTGGAAGCGTCTGATCGGGTCGTGGACGTACTGCGCCCTGACCTCCTCGCGGGTGCGGTAGACCTCCTGATCGCCGACGAAGTGGCCTTCCCAACGGTAGGTCTTGCACTCGACTAGCGAGGGGCCGTCGCCGCTGCGTGCCCGTGCAACGGCATCCTTGATCGTGCGGTAGACAGCGAGCACATCCTGGCCGTCAACAATGTGACCGGGGATATTGTAGGAGTCGGCGCGCGTGGCGATATGCTCGACGGACGTGTCTTCCGTCACGCGCTGGAACTGCGCGAACTGGTTGTTTTCACAGATGAACACCACGGGCAGCTTCAGCACGGCGGCGAGGTTGATGGCTTCATGGAACGCGCCCTGGTTGGCCCCACCGTCGCCGAAGAAGCTCGCGGTCACGCGGTCACTGCCCAGTTGCCGATTACCAAGCGCCGCGCCGGTAGCGATGGGTAAACCGGCGCCGACAATCCCATTGGCTCCGAGCACACCGAGGTCGAGGTCGGCGATATGCATGGAGCCGCCTTTCCCCTTGCAGTAGCCGGTGGCCTTGCCCATCAGCTCGGCCATCATCCCCCGCATCTCCATGCCTTTGGCGAGGCAGTGGCCGTGACCACGATGCGTGCTCGTGATGAGGTCGTCGTCCCGGAGGGCGGCGCAGACGCCAGTTGCGACGGCCTCCTGGCCGACGTACAGGTGGACGCTACCGTACAGGCGCGCCTCCATGAACAGTCCCTTCAGCCGCTCCTCAAAGCGGCGAATACGGACCATCGTGCGGTACATGGCGACGAGCTGATCTTGGTCCAACTCAGCCAGATCAACGGTGGGCGTCGCCGTCGGTGCCTCTGCAACTGCGACCATTGGATGTCACTCCCCTCTGCCGACAAGCCTGTGCTGTCGGTGACTCTGCGTAGCGTGAGCGTGGAAGCTCCTGGCAGGTGACTATCGCACACGGACACGACAAGGGCAACCGGCGGGACAACGCTGCTGATGTCGGGCGCGCCCGGAAGCAGCTTTCGCCCGGCCGCCTTTGGCCAGCAAGGTACCAATGCAATGGCAGCCGGGGCAACTTGATCGGGTGCCACGGCTGCCATCCTGAAAAGCGGTACAATCGGTTGTAGCCAACCATGAGGAGGAGCGAGCGATGGCCAGTGGGCAAGCCGTACATGAGCAACCGACGCTGCAAGGACAGGTCGCGCTCATCACGGGCGCCGGGGGCGGCATCGGCCGCGCGACCGCCTTGCGTCTGACGCAGGCCGGCGCGCGGATCGCGGCGGTTGACCTGGACTTGGGTGCGGCGGAAGCAACCGCCGCGGCCGTATCCGCCGCGGGCGGGGAGGCGTGGGCCGCGGCGGCCGAAGTGACGGACGCGGACGCTGCCGAGCAGACGGTCGCGGCGGTCGTGGCGCATTGGGGTCGGCTCGACGCGCTGGTGAACGCGGCCGGTATCCTCCGGACCGGTACGGCGCTGGAGACTACCCCGGATGACTGGCGTCTCGTGCTGGAGATCAACCTGACGGGCACGTTCTTATGGTCGCGTGCCGTTCTGCCGCACCTGCTGCGCGCCAGCGGTGCCATCGTAAACCTGTCGTCGCTCGCCGGCCGGACCAAATCCATCCTTGCAGCGCCCAGCTACGCCGCATCGAAAGCCGGCGTGATCGGCCTGACGATGACGATGGCCGGGCACCATGCCAAGGAAGGGGTGCGGATCAACTGTGTCGCACCTGGTCCGACCGAGACAACGATGATTACCGCGCTGCCGACGGAGCAGTACGAGCAGGTGATGGCAGCGCTGCCGACGGGGCGGCTGGCCACAGCGAACGAGATTGCGGAGGTCATCCACTTCTTGTTGAGCGACGCCGCCAGCTTTATCACGGGCCAGTGCATTGATGTGAACGGCGGCCTCTTCATGGGGTGATTGGTCCCGGTGGGTTTGTCGTGAGTTTGTGATGGAGAAAGCGGGGAGACCATAGGGGGCCTTGTCGTCCCTGCTTGGCCCCCTCCCTAGCCCTCTCCCGGAGCAAAGCTCCAGGGGAGGGGACTTACCCCCTTCCGACCGGTAACTTTGTAGACACGGGCTAGGCCGGGGTTGGGGTGACGGTGGGGTGGGTGACGCTGCTCGACGATGCCTGCTGGGCGGCAGCGACGGCTGCGCCGCCGACCGGCGGGAGCTGTTGAATGAAAGGCAGCGCCTCGGCGAAAGAGCCGACCGGGACGATCTGTACGGTACGGGCGACCCGGCGCGCTTCCTCGACGTTCTCCGCTGGCACCAGGAAATACGCTGCGTCGGCTTTCTCGGCGGCGCGGACCTTGTACGGGATGCCGCCGACGCTGCGGACCCGCCCGTCCGTGGCCAGCGCACCGGTCCCGGCGATGCGGTGCCCGCCGGTCAGGTCACCGGGCGTCAGGGTGTTGTAGAGCGCCAACGCGAACATCAGCCCGGCCGACGGCCCACCCAGGTCTTCGGATTGTATCTTCAGTTCCTGCGGAAAGGAGTATTTGATCCGGTAGGTGGCGATCTCGACGCCCATCAGGGCGCGTCCCCGTTCCTCAGGATGCTCGCCCAGCGTGGTCGTGAGCGCCAGGGTGGCGTCGTCGCGGCGCACCTCCAGCGGCAGCCGATCACCGGGGCGGTGGGCGCGAATGACGGCGATCAGATCGTCCATTGTGGTCACGGGCCGGCCCTCGGCCGCCACAATGACATCGCCAACGGCCAGGATGCCCTGCGCGGGGCTGTCGGCCCGGACATTGCGGATCAGCGCGCCTTGGCCGTCTACGCCCACCTCCAGACCGGCAGCGCGGAAGGCCACCACCCGCGCCGCCATTTTGCTGTTGTCCATCATCGTGTCCAGCAGCTGCCGGTACTCCTTGCGGGACAGATGCTGTGGCCGGGCCTGCTCGCGCGGGATGAGTCCGGCCTCCGGGTCGGCTTGGGCATACAGCCACTCCGCCACGCTGGCCGGGTTGCTATAGATCGAGGTGAGATAGAACGCTCCCTCGGTCTCCTGGGGGCGCGGCTCGATCAGGGTATTGGTATCCGTCACGGGGCCGGGCAGCAGCATTTGGTACGGCGTGGGTATCCAGAAGCACACCGTTGCCAGCAGCGCGACGATGTTCAGAACTGCCGCCGCGAGGATGACGCGCGGACGGTCCGCCAGCCAATGCGCCGCGCGCCGCACTCTTGAGCCTCGCATATCGCAGCAGCCTTCTCATACTATTGTGACATCTCCCGCTGCGTAATGGGAAGAAGCAGCTGTCATTGCGGCTTGCGCTGCAATCCGGACCGCCCGTGCGGGAGGGGAAATGACGGGGGTGATGGCCGGGGAACGAACGGGCAACGTCACTGGAACCTAGTCGTCGCTGCGTGAGGCGGCGTTGGCGCGACTGGGGCGGGGCCGCTGGGAAGCGCGGCGCAGGCGGCTCCGGCGCGTGGGCCGCGTCGCCGGTCGAGCGGCCTTGCTGCGGTCCTTCGCGGCGGTGCTCTGGTGCAGCGGTGACTGCGCGCGGTGCATCGGCAGCGATGAGCGACCCAGGGACCGGTAGACGGCGGTGCCGGGAGCCTCGGTTGGAGCCGTCTGCTCGCCGCCGCCCCCGCTCCGTCCCAACGCCCGGTAGGTTGCGCCGCTGGCCAGTGCATTGCTAGTTGACGTGGGCGTTCCGAGTGACGACCACGGTCTCGCCGACAGTTGGAGCGGTCGCCCCAAGCTGGAAGTGACCGGCTCGATGGTCGGTGTGTCCTTGCCGAGCGCCCGATAGCTGGCGCTGCGGGTGAGCCGCGAAGCCTTGCGACCGCCCGTGTGCGCCGCCGGCTGCAGCTCGGTCTCCGCGTTGCGGCGGGAACGTCTGATGCTCCCATTGACACTGCCGTTGCTGCGCGGCGCGGCGCGGCCGCTGCGCGCCGCCGGCTTGCGTGCTGTGTCCGCGGTGCGGTTGGTGGGACGTTGCGTTGCGCTCGTGCCGTTGGCCAGCCGCTGGCTGCGCGGACGGCGGCGCGGCCCCGGCCCGGTGGATGATGCCTCGCTGTGCTGGCGGCGTCTGGTCGGACGTGGCTGCGACGGAGTGGTCGAGTCGCTGTGCTGCATGCGGCGCGCCGAGCGTCGCCGCACCAGTCGTGTACGGGCTGAACGGTGGGGGCGCTGGCGGTGGGGACGTGCCGTTGCTTCGGGGCCGCCGGTGGTGGTCGGATCGCTCGGCGCATCTCCGGCGACGGGCGACTCGTTGGCAGCGACGGGTTCGGGGGGCGCGGTAGTCGGCCGCTCGGCCTCATTATCCGGCATGTAGTCTGCTCCTCGTCCTCGCTGGACTACGGTAACGACAGGTGGCGCCACTGATGGTGCCTGTCGCAGCTAGGCCGCGCGCCCGTGCGGCTCCCGCTGGCCGCAGCGACATGATGCGGTGATCTGCGCGGACGGCCGCGTATCACGCTATCGGTGACGAGTTATTCATCGCGTGAAATGCCCCGCTGCTCGCGCGTTCGTCGGAGCGACAGATGGCTCAGGAACGGTGAGAGCGGGCGATGTGTTCTTGGAGCTGCTTTGATGAGGAAACCCACGGAGTAGTGTGCCACACTATACCGCTATCCATTTGGCTACCGCAACCTGGATTGCCTGCGGCTGCCACCGGCTTGAGGATACCCGCCGTCACACTACTCGCAGCATGAATAGTATAACGAGGGGTGCCCCCCTTCGAGTCTTGAGACTGCCGAGCATCGCTCGACGAGGCCGGGGACTGCTTTTAAATGCTAATCTTGAGAGCGAGATTGGCTGCAAGGAGGAACGGCATGAGCGTCGAGGTGGGACAAGCGGCCCCGGATTTTGAGTTGGCGGCAGCCGGAGGCGCCACGGTCAAGCTCTCCGACTACCGCGGTGATCGGAACGTGCTCCTGGCCTTCTACCCCAAGGACGACACCGGCGGTTGCACCATCGAGATGACCACCTTTCAGCGAGAATACGCCCGCTTCCAAGACTTGGGGGCCGAAATCCTCGGTATCAGCGCCGATTCGGTCGCTTCCCACGATCAGTGGTGCGACAAGCTCGGCGGCCTGTCCTATCCCCTCTTGGCCGATACGCAGCTCGCGGTCATCGAGCAGTACGACGTCCTCAGCCCACAGGGGGCCGTGGCCCGCCGGGCGCTCTTTGTCGTGGACCGCGCGGGGACAGTGCGCTGGAAGAACGAGAGCTATGACGTGCGCGACCCCGCCCAATATCAGGCGCTCTTGGACGTGCTCGCCGCGATACGGGAATAATCCTGGCCCGCTCCCGCCGGGACAAAGCTGCTTGACCGATGGCTGCCACTGAATTGCCGTCCGGTGCTGCCTGGCCGTCCGCAGCCGAGGCGCCGCCGGCGAGCGCGTCCCAGAGCATCGCAGTCATTATCCCGTCCTGGAACGGCGCGCACCTCTTGCCCAGCTGCCTCGACGCCGTAGCACGTCAGACCCGCCGCCCGGAGCAAGTCATCGTGGTGGATGACGGCTCCACCGACGACACGGTGACACTGCTGCGCCGCGACTATCCGTGGGTGCTGCCCTTGGTGCTGGCCGAAAACGGCGGCTTTGCGCGCGCCGTCAATGCCGGACTGCGCGCCGCTCGTGGCGACGTCGCGGTGCTCCTGAACAACGACGCCGAGCCGGAGCCGGACTGGCTGGCGGCGCTCTGTGCGCCGCTCCTGTCCGACGAGGACGGGACGCTGGCGTCCTGCGCCTCGAAAATCTTGCTGGCGGACCGTCCTGACGTGCTCCACTCGGCCGGTGACGGGTATGGGCGCAACGGCGTGCCGAGCAATCGCGGGGTCTGGACCAGCGATGACGGCCGCTACGACCGGCAGGAGTGGGTGTTTGCCGCCTGTGCCGCCGCCGCCGCCTACCGTCGTGACGTGGTACTTGCCGTCGGTGGCTTTGACGAATGGCTCGGCATGTACTGTGAGGACGTGGACTTGGCGTGGCGCTTACAGCTCCGCGGCTACCGCTGCCTGTACGTTCCGCAAGCGCGGGTGCGCCATCGGTTGTCGGCGACCGGCGGCGGGCCGCTGGCGAGCTACTTTTGCGGCCGCAACTTCCTGCTGGTGGCGGCGCTGAACCTGCCGGGGCCGTTCCTGCGGCGCTACTGGTGGCGCCTGCTCGCAGCCCAGTTGCGGATTGCAGCGGAGGCGCTCTGGCATAGCCGTGAGCCGGCAGCGCGGGCACGATTGCGGGGGCAGTGGGCCGGGCTACGGGCGCTCCCGGCGGCCTGGTGCCGCCGTCACCACCGCCAGGCCGAGCGTCAGGTCTCGCTCGCCGCGCTGGACGCCCTTCTGACGTAACCTCGTGCGCCGCTGGTCTGGCCGCCATTTTCGGAGAGGCGTATACTGGCCAGGTTGACCCTTGTCCGCGAGCAGAAGAGAGTCGCACGCATGACCATACTGGTGCCGCCCGAGACACCCACGGACACGGCGCAAGAGGCCAAGCTCCGGCAGCAGCTTGCGGAGTCCCGGGCGCACCAAGCTGCGACGAGCGAGATCCTACGCATTATTACCCGCTTGCCTGCGACCGATCTCCAGACCGTGCTGGATGCCATCGCGGCTCAGGCGGCCCGGCTGTGTCACGCGCGCCTGGCAGCCGTCTCCCGTGTCGAGGCGGGTGGCCTGCGCCTCGCCGCGCACCATGGGGCACTGCCGGTGTCCCGGACCGGTGAGGCCGGGGCCATGGCCCGGACACCGGTAGATCGCACGTCGGTGAATGGCCGCGCGGTCGTGGACCGCCGCACCCTCCACATCCATGACCTGGCCGCCGAGTCGGAAGACGAGTTCCCCACGGCGAAGGCACTTCAGAAGCGGGATGGCACGCGCACTATCCTGGTAGTCCCCTTGCTCCACGATGACTCCGCCCTCGGCACAATTTCGGTGCGCCGTCAGCGCGTTCGGCCTTTCACGACGCCGGAGATTGCGCTACTAGAGACGTTTGCCGACCAGGCGGTGGTCGCTATCGAGCACACCCGCCTCTTTCAAGAGCTGGAGGACCGCACCGCTGCCCTGGAGCGTTCGAATGCGGAGTTGGAGCAGTTCGCCTACGTGGCCTCCCACGACTTGCAAGAGCCACTGCGGACGGTCAGCAGCTATGTCCAACTCCTCGCGGAGCGCTACGCCAGCCGGATTGACGCGCGTGCCGACCGCTACATCAACCACAGCGTGTCAGCGGTGGATCGCATGTACACCCTCATCAACGACCTGCTCGCCTACTCGCGGGTCGGCACGCGCGGCCGTGACTTGGTGCCGACCAAGACCGCCAACGTCTTGGACCACGTGCTGGAGGGGCTGGCAACCACGATTCGGGAGACAGCGGCTGAGATCACTTGGGACCCGCTCCCCACGGTGCGGGCGGATGCGACGCAGTTGGGGCAGCTCCTCCAGAACCTGCTTGGCAACGCCCTGAAGTACCGGGGCGAGCGCCCGCCGCGCATCCATATCGGCGTGCAGCGGCAAGGTAGGCTCTGGCAGTTCGCCGTGCGCGATAATGGGATCGGCATTGACCCGGCGTACTCGGAGCGGATCTTTCTCGTCTTTCAGCGTCTGCATTCGTGGGATGAGTACTCGGGGACTGGCATCGGGTTGGCGATCTGCGAGAAGATCGTCGAGCGGCACGGCGGGCAGCTCTGGGTCGAGTCGCAGGTTGGGCAGGGGGCAACCTTCTTCTTCACGCTGCCGACCGTGGGGGATGATGACGGGTGAGTGCGATGGAGCGAATGGCTCCCATAGATATCCTGCTGGTCGAAGACAATCCTGGTGATGTGGACCTGATGGTTGAGGCTCTGGAGGGCGCCCAGATCGCCAACTGTCTACACATCGTCAACGATGGCGAGGCAGCCTTGTCGTTCCTGCACCGTGAGAGTGGATATGAACAGGCACCCCAGCCCGCCCTCATCCTACTCGATCTGAACTTGCCGAAAAAAGGCGGGCGTGAGGTGCTGGCAGACATCAAGCAAGACCCTCACCTGCGGCGTATTCCGGTGGTTGTCCTGACGACCTCTTCGGCCGATGAAGATATCCTGCGGGCCTATGACCTGCACGCCAACTGCTATATCACCAAGCCCGTGGGCTTCAAGCCGTATTTTCGGATGGTTCACAAGATCGAGGATTTCTGGCTCAACGTGGTGCGGTTGCCCAATAACACCCAATAGCGGTAACCACAGACCGGCACAGCCAACGAAGGGGAGGTACCGATGACGAGCGACCGGCCCACCATCAGCGTACTCGTGGTGGAAGACAGCCCTGCCGACGTGGACCTCATCAAGGAGTGCCTCGGCGAGGCGACGCAGGCGCACTTCGAGGTCCAGACTGAAGGACGCTTGGATCGTGCCCAGCACCAGTTTGCGATCCGCGAGTTCGACATTGTGCTGCTGGACTTGGGCCTGCCGGATAGTAGCGGGCTACGCACATTGGAGACGGTCTTAGAGTGGGACACTGGCCTCCCGATTGTGGTACTGACCGGACTTGCGGAGGATATCCTCGGCGCCCAAGCGGTGGAGCTTGGCGCTCAGGCCTATCGGGTGAAGCGGCTAGAGAGCTTTAAGGCCCTGCCCACCGACCTCCTGTCGGTCGTGGAGCAACATCAAGCACAGCACGCCGCGGCGTCGGGCGGGCCGCTGGGCTGGCTCCGGCGGCTGCTGGGCGGTAGCTAGGCGCTGTTGACCTTACCCGATCATTGCTCTTGCGCTGAAAAAGACCCCCGGCTGGCCGGCGCAGGCCGGAAGCCACGTCCTCCGGCCACTGGCGAGACTCCTCCTCCCGCTGGAGTGACGACGGTCAGAGCTGGGGGTTGATTCGTTATTCACGCAACAGTTGTTGACACAGTAGTATGTTTCGGCTATAGTTGTCCTGGCTGCTATCCTGCCGCGCCGCGGTCATAGTTTGGTTGGTGCTCGCCCAATACTGCGGCAGGAAGGAGCGTCGCCTGTGCCATGCATTGGTCATGATGGTGACGAGAGGCAAAGAAATCATGGTTGCTGATAGTTGGTTCGACCAGCGCACTGATGCCTGGCTTTATCAGCAGGTCGTCGAGCAGATGCCCCTGGCGGTGGCAGTCTGGCAGGCGGAGACCGACGATCCGCATGGCTTGCGGCTGGTGTA
>JAJDZR010000038.1 GCA_022824545.1 Chloroflexota bacterium | reverse complement strand
CCGGCAAGCTCTATCTCGCGCCGGAGAAGCTGGAGTGGTTCCGGAACACGCAGTTCCGGCAAGCCGTCGCGCACAGTATCAACAAGGACACGATCATCAACGAAGTCCTGCACGGACTCGGCTATCCGCAGTGGGCCTCGGTCAGCCCGGCTGCGGGTGACTTCCACAACCCGAACGTCCGCCGGTACGCATATGATCTCGCCAAGGCGAACGCCATCCTCGACGGCCTCGGCTGGGTGGACACCGACGGGAACGGAATCCGCGAGGACGGTGCCGGCAACGAGATCGCGTTCACGCTGGTGACCAATACGGACAACAGCGTCCGCGAAAAGGTCACTATGATTGTCCACCAGGGCTTGCAGGGAATCGGTATTCGCGCAGACTTCAAGCTGATTGAGTTCGGCGATCTTGTTGACCAGTTGGTTAGCAGCTATGACTGGGAGACCATGGTCATTGGCTTCAGCGGCGGAACGGACCCCTACAGCGGCATCGGTTTCTGGCACAGCAGCGAGGACCTGCACTTGTGGCACCCGAACCAGCCGCAGCCGGCGACGGAATGGGAAGCGGAGATTGACGCGCTGTACGTCATGGGCAGCCAGGAGCTGGCCCATGCCAAGCGCGTAGCGCTCTACCACCGCGCTCAGGAGATCGCTGCCGAGAATGTGCCGGTCATCTACACGACCCACGGCGAGCGGCTGACGGCCGTCCGCAACGTCTTCGGCAACACGACCCCCACCCTGTACGGACTGTGGGATACCCGCTACCTCTACCGCACGACTCCCTAAGCCGCGTCCGGCGGCTGGAAATCTGCCCTCTCCCCGGCCCTCTCCCCGTGGGAGAGGGTGCAGTTGGCGGCCGGCTAGACGATCAGCATGGCGTCGCCAAAGCTGAAAAAGCGGTAGCGGAGGCGTAGTGCTTCCTGGTAGGCGTCGAAGAGCAGCGACCGACCGGCAAAGGCTGCCACCAGGACAAGCAGGGTCGAGCGCGGCAAGTGGAAGTTGGTGATGAGGGCATCTACGACCCGGAATTGATGCCCCGGCGTGATGTAGAGCGCGGTCCAGCCGCTCGTAGCCGGCAAGTCAAGGCCTGCGTCGCGCCCCGTGCTTCCCGTAGCGCCGGCCGGCGCCGGCTCGGCCGCCAGCGTGCGGGCTGCGTGCGGGCTATTGGCCAGCGGTGTACCACCGGCTGTTGCCAGCGCTGCTGCCTCCAACGTCCGCACCGCCGTTGTCCCGACGGCAATCACCCGCCGGCCGGCGGCGCGCGCGGCGTTGATCGCCGCTGCCGTCTCCGCGCTGAGCGAGACGTACTCGGCGTGCATCCGGTGGCCCTCGACCGTCTCGGTGCGAATGGGCCGGAAGGTATCCGGGCCGATGTGCAGCGTGACAAAGGCCAACTGCACCTGTTTAGTCCGGAGCTGATCGAGTAGCTGCGGCGTGAAATGTAAGCCGGCGGTCGGTGCCGCGGCCGATCCCTCGCGCTGGCCGTAGATCGTCTGATACCGTTCCGCGTCGGTCAGCGGACGCTGAATATAGGGGGGCAGTGGGACCTGTCCGTAGTGCGCCAGCACTGCGGCCAGCGCGGCCAGCGGACGTACCTGCACGCCGCCGCTGGCGGTGCGCTCGCCGACCTCGATCCTGGGGTCCGGCCGCGTGTCCGGGGGTGCTGCCGGGCCTCGCGCACCAGCCGCCCGGCCCGGCGGCTCGACGAGCGTGAGGATGGTGCCGGCGCGCAACCGCCGCGCCGGGCGGGCCAGGGCCTCCCACCAGCCCGCGCGCACCGGCCGCAGCAGCAGGAGCTCCACACCACCACCGCTGGGTCGCTGTGCCCAGAGGCGGCCGGGCAGGACTCGGGTGTCGTTGGCGACTAGCAGATCGCCGGCCTGGAGATAGTCACCGATGTCGGTAAAGCGGCGATGCTCGAAACGCCGCGCGTCGCCTTCCCGGTGGGCCACCAGCAGCCGGGACGAGTCGCGGGGCGTGACTGGCGCTTGGGCAATCAGAGCCGGGGGGAGGGCGTAGTCAAAGGCGGTCGTCCGCATGGACAATGCTCCAGCAGCAAGGTTGCCGTCGGTGGCGTGTAGATCGCAGGTTACAGCAGCCAGCCTTGCTGCGGTGCCTCGGCAGCGTCATCGTTGGGGTGCGGCAGCCCGAGGTGCCGGGCCGCCAGCGGCGTTGCCAGCCGGCCTTGGCGAGTCGGTTGCAGGTAGCCCAACTGGATCAAGTACGGCTCGTAGACATCCTGGATCGTTTCGCTCTCCTCGCCGACGGCTGCGGCAATCGTGTCCAGCCCCACCGGGCCACCACCGAACTTCGTCAGGATGGTCTGGAGGATGAGGCGGTCCACCTCATCGAGGCCCTGCGCGTCAACTTCGAGCATCTCCAGCGCATCGCACGCCACACTCACCGTAATCGAGCCGTCGGCGCGGACCTGGGCGTAGTCGCGTACCCGCTTGAGCAGCCGGTTGGCGACGCGCGGCGTGCGGCGGGAGCGGCGAGCAATCTCCAGCGCACCACCGGCTGCTATCGGCACGCCCAGGATGCCGGCCGAGCGGGTGACGATCTGCGCCATCGCTTCCTCGTCGTAGAAATCCAGCCGGAAGACCAGCCCGAAACGATCCCGTAGCGGCGCCGTCAGCAGCGACACGCGGGTGGTGGCGCCGATGATCGTGAATGGGGGCAGCGGCAGCCGCATCGTCTTCGCCGCCGGCCCCTTCCCGATCACCACATCAAGCGTAAAGTCCTCCATGACGGGGTACAGCACTTCCTCGACGATCCGATTGAGGCGGTGAATCTCGTCAATGAAGAACACGTCGCCGCGGCGCATGTTCGTCGCGATAGCGGCTAGGTCACCTTGTCGCTCGATGGCCGGTCCGGCGGTGGTCCTGATCCGCACTCCCAGCTCGTTGGCGATGATATTTGCGAGCGTGGTTTTGCCGAGTCCCGCCGCCCCGTGCAGGAGGACGTGATCGAGTGCCTCCCCACGCTGGCGCGCTGCCTCGATGGCAATGCGGAGCTGCTCCTTCACCCGCGTTTGGTTGACGAACTCGTCGTCGTCCAACCGCCGCGGGCGCAGGCTGAGGTCCAGCGCCGCATCCCCCGTCTGCATATCCGGCGCGATGATGCGCTCGCTCATGGTCTGCCCGCAGTCAGCGGCTCACAGGTGGTCGTCGCCGGTCAGTCACTTTGCGGCGCCAACTCGGCCAGGGCGAGGCGCAGCCGCTCCTCTTGCGTCAGCGAGTCGTCGCGCGGAAGCGCGCGCACCGCCATCTGGGCCTCGACCGCAGAGTACCCCAGCGCAGCCAAGGCCTCCAGTAGCTCACCCTCGTCCGGCCCCACGGGCAATGGTACCGCGGCCACCTTGTTCTTCAGTTCGAGGATGAGCCGGGCGGCCGTCCGGCGCCCCACGCCGGGCACGCGCAGCAGCAGCGTGTCCTCGCCATTGGCGATCTCCTGGGCCAGTCGCTCCGGCGGTGCCGTGGAAAGGATGGCCAAAGCGAGGCGTGGCCCCACGCCGCTGACCGTCAGTAGCAGTTCGAACAGGGCCAACTCGCCGGCCTCCGCAAACCCGTAGAGGGACAGCACCTCCTCGCGCACGTAGAGGTGGGTGTGCAACTGCACGGTACCGCCGGGCGCCGGCAGCGCCGCGAGCGTGCCGGCCGGGACGTAGACCCGGAGACCGACCCCGCCGACGTGTACGACGGCAAAGTCCGGCCCGGTGCGCTCCAGCGTCCCGCGGACAAAGTCAATCACGAGCGTAGCCCCCAGCGCCGGGCGGGCGCCGCGTGGAGGTGGCAGACGGCAACCGCGAGCGCGTCGGCCGCGTCGTCGGGTCGGGGCGGCGCCGGCAGCCGCAGCAGGGCCTGCACCATCCGCTGGACCTGGTCCTTATCCGCGCGCCCAAAGCCTGTCACGGCCTGTTTGACTTCCGACGGCGTGTACTCCGCGACCGGGACGGCTTTACTTGCCGCCGCGAGGAGTGCCACCCCGCGGGCCTGCCCGACGGCGAGCGCCGTCTTCACGTTGCGACTGAAAAATAGGCGCTCCACCGCGACGACCTGCGGTTGGTGTCGCTCGACGAGCGCCAGCAAACCCCGGTACAAGGTGAGCAGGCGCTGCTCCGGCGGCTGGTCGGTGGTGGTCGTCAGACATCCGAAATCCAGCAACTCATACTCGGCGTCACCGCGGACGGCACCATAGCCCATGCGGGCCGTCCCGGGGTCTATGCCGAGTACGGTGATCTGCTCGTCGTCGGCACCGCCGCGGGGTGCAACGGCTGCCGCCGGCTCTACGTTCATCGTCTTCATGCTACCGGAACGGATGTTCTGATAGCCAGGCCTCGCCGCCCGGACCGCTGTGCTCGCCCCGGCCCGTCATTCCCGCGAAAGCCGCAATCCAGGGCGTCCATAAGGGACGCCCCTACAAGGTTAGCGGTACCGAGTGGCCGCTGTAGGGGCAACCCTTGTGGTTGCCCTCGCCCCCGGCCGCCCGGTACGTTGCACAGCCATCCTAGGCTGCTGCGGCGACCGGGGCTTCGGCAATGTCGAGGTTGGTGTGGACGCGCTGCACGTCGTCGAACTCTTCGAGCTGCTCGATCAGCCGCATCACCCGCTCGGTCTGCCGTGCCTCCAGCTTGACGGTGCTCTTGGGGATGAAGGTCACCTCGGCTTCGGATACCGCTAATCCCTCGGCCTCCAACGCTTGCTTGCCGGCCTCCAGGTCCGTTGGTGTCGTGTGGACCTCCAGCGTGCGGTTATCCTCCATGATGTCGAGGGCGCCGGCGTCAATCGCTGTCAGCGCCAGTTCATCGGCATCCTGCTCCGGGGTCAGCGCCCCGATCAGTACCCCGCGCTGGTCGAAGTTCCACGCCACACACCCGGACTCGCCGAGGCTGCCACCGGCCCGCGTCAGCACACTCCGCACTTCGGCCACTGCCCGGTTGCGGTTGTCGGTCACGACTTCGATGTAGAGGGCCGCACCGCCGGGGGCGTACCCTTCATAGGTAATCTCGTCGTACTGCACGGCATCGTTGGTCTCGCCAATACCGCGCTTGGTGGCCCGCTCGATATTATCGGCCGGCATATTGAAGCTGCGGGCACGCTGGATGGCGAGACGCAGCCGGACGTTCGCCGCAGGATCACCACCACCATCGCGGGCGGCAATCTCGATCTCACGGCCCAGTTTGGTGAACATCTGGCCGCGCTTGGCATCGTTGCCGGCCTTCTGACGTTTGATCTGTGCCCATTTGGAATGACCAGCCATACGCAATTCCTCCCCGGCGACAATTCCGGCTCGCTATGTCCGATGTCTCCGTATGAGTATATCACCGGCGCAGCCACTCTCCGGCATTCCCTGCCCGGCAGCGGGTTGGGCCCGGCTGCCGGCCGTTGTCGTGCCGGTCGTGGTGTGGTAGCATCCGGGCACCAGCCACGGGAGCAAACCGCGTGCCCGACAACTGGCTCGAACTGCTCGGTAGTAGCTTTGTCAGCCTCATGCTCTCATTGATGCTGCTGCGCGTCTGGTTCCCTTTCGGTTCTCGTCGGTCCGGCAGCATCCTCTACGAAACCCGGCTATCGCCGCTGCGCCGTCTCCTGGTGCTGCGGGGGCTGCTGCTGCTGCTGACCGCGTATGTCGCCTTGGGGCAGATCGAGCGCTACGTCCTCGGCCAAGGCTACTACCTGCCCGGTACCGAATACATCGCCCTGGGTGGGGCGCTCCTCATCCTCGCGTTGCCCATGCGCTATGTTCTGACGGACCGTGGGGTGGCGATCAATAACACCACGCCACGCCTCTGGCGCGAGTTCCGCCGCTTCGATACTCGTCGTAATCAGATTATCTTGACGCCGCGCAAGGGCAACCGGCCACATACACTGCACATTCCGGCCAACGAGCACAAAGTAGTGGTCCGCATACTCAAACGCCGCTTCCGCTAATCGGCAGTGGCTGCGGCAGACGTGTGCGCCGGTCGGCCGGCTTCCGGTGGAGAGCGATGATCCAGGAGACCATCTCGCGTGAGGCGGCCCGGCGCTACTATGATCGCTTGGGTGCGTATCAGGATTGGGCCGGACGCTTCGAAGGTCGCGCCAAGACCCGGGCCTTGATCCTGTTGACCCCGCCGCCCGGCTGCCGCGTGCTGAACGTCGGCGTGGGCACCGGCAAAGAGCACGCCCACATCGCAGCGGCCGTCGCGCCGGACGGGCTTGCCGTCGGCCTCGACGTTTCGCCGGTGATGCTCCGCCTCACCCGTACCCGCACCGGGACACCGGTTTGTCTGGGCGATGCCCGCCAGCTGCCCTACGCCAGCGCCAGCTTTGACTGTCTGTACGCCGCCTACGTGCTCGACCTGCTACCGGCGCTGGACTTGCCGGACCTCCTGCACGACTTCCGGCGCGTGCTCGTGCCGGGCGGGCGCCTCGTGCTGGTCACGCTCACCGAAGGCGTAGATCGCACCAGCCGGGCGCTGATCGCGCTCTGGAAGCTGCTCTACGCCATCAGTCCGGAAGGTTGTGGCGGGTGCCGCCCCTTGCAACTGACTGGCCTGGTGCGGCAGGCCGGATTCCGCTTGGCCAGGCGCGAGGTGGTGGTGCAGTGGGGCGTGCCGAGCGAGATCATCGTGGCCGAGAACCGGGGCTAGGTTGTGTTGACATTTGAGACAGGCGGCGTTGCCACCAACCCCATTGGGTCGCGCTGGCCCCCCTATGGTCCCCCCGCTGCGACAGGGGGACAAGGATTCCCGTTTGCACGGGAATGACCGGGAAATATCACCAGAACCTAGTGGCGCGTTCGTCGCGGTTATCCCTGCCCTTCCGATTGGTTATACTCGGGCGCGGCGCTCTGTTGCGGAAGCGCCACTTGATAGGCAGTGAACTCGTCTCATCTCGTCGCGGATTGAGTGAGACGAGCAGGGGGGTAACGAACTATGACGCTATTCCAGCCAATCGTGGGCTTGGTCGGGCTGGTCGTCTTTGCCTGGGCGATTAGTGAGCAGCGGCGCCGGTTTCCCTGGCGGATGGTAGTGGCCGGGCTGGCACTCCAGTTTGCGCTGGCCCTGCTGCTGACGAAGCTGCCCGTAGCGCAGACTCCGCTCACCTGGATCGGAAACGCAGTGGATGCGCTGATGCGGGCGACGCAGGCGGGGACGTCGCTGGTATTCGGGTTTCTCGGGGGCGCCCCGCTGCCGTTCGAGGAGAAAATACCGGGTGGCTCTTTCGTGTTCGCGTTTCGCTCCCTGCCGCTGGTCATCCTGATTAGCGCGCTGTCGGCCGTCCTCTATCACTTCAAGGTGCTTCCCTGGGTGGTACAGGGGTTCGCCTGGGTGCTGGGCAAGACCCTACGTATCAGCGGGGCTGCCAGCTTCTCGACCGCTGCTAATGTGTTCGTGGGCATGGTGGAAGCACCGCTCCTGGTGCGTCCCTACCTGGCGAGTATGAGCCGCTCCGAGCTATTCGTCGTGATGACTGCGGGCATGGCGACCATCGCGGGCACAGTGTTCGCCCTCTATGCCACGTTCCTCAAAGACATCATTCCCGATCCGGCCGGCCACTTGCTGACGGCTTCGATTATCAGTGCGCCGGCGGCCGTTGTCATCGCGCAGGTGATGCTGCCGCCGCAAGGCGATGAGGAAGAGGTTGAAGGGCGGTTCGAGCTTACGCGGCTCTACCGCAGCGGGCTGGACGCGCTCACCACCGGCACTATAGATGGCCTGCGCCTGCTGGCCTATATCATCGGCATGCTGATCGTCTTGATCGCCCTCGTGGAGCTGGCGAATATCGTACTTGCCCTTATTCCGGACGTGGATGGCGGCCCGCTAACGCTGCAAAGGATGCTCGGCTGGGTGCTGGCGCCGGTGGCGTGGGCACTGGGTATTCCCTGGTCCGAGGCCACGACCGCCGGGCAGCTACTGGGCGTCAAGGTCGTGCTCAACGAACTGGTGGCGTACCTCCAGATGGCGGCGCTACCCGCGGGCAGCCTGAGCGAGCGCAGCGCCCTGATTATGGCCTACAGCATCTGCGGTTTCGCCAACTTCGGCAGCATCGGCATTATGGTCGGCGGGATTGGCGCCATCGTCCCGGAGCGGCGCCTGGAGATTGCTCAGTTGGGGCTGAAGTCCATCGTGGCGGGGACCATGGCTACCTGCATGACCGGCGCGGTCATCGCCCTACTGAACTGGTAGGCGTCCGGGGGCGACGTTTCAACGAGGTTATAGCCTCTATTTCCTGCACAGGGAAACAACCATTATCGTCTTGCTCTGCGGCGGCGATAAGGACAGCCAACGGCGAGATATCGCACGCGCCAAGCGATTGGTGTTGGACTGGAGGTAGTATATGCCCGGAACGTTCACCCGTTGGGAGATCACCGATCACCTACGCACCAAAGAGGATGCTTGCCTGTACCTCGAAGCATGTACGGAGGAAGACCCAGGAGATGGTAGCCTGATTCGTGCTGCCCTGAACGACATTGCGCGAGCCCAAAACATGAGCCGCCTGGCTCGTGAAATCGGGATGACCCGCGAGGGCCTCTACAAAGCGTTGTCCGAGAACGGCAACCCCACCTTTGCCACAGTGATGCGAATTACCCGTGCTTTGGGGATGCAGTTGCGGATTACTGCCTAACAAAGATCCGTGCTCAATCATCTCACGCATGCAGGGTACGCTTCACCGCCGTTGTTCCCGATCTCCCAGCGCTACCGTTGGGCCGGGGTCTCCTATCGGCTAGACTCCCAATAGGAGGATAAATCCACATGAGCACTCCCGGACACGCGGCCTACATCTGTGCCAAGTGCGGCGGCCACGACTACGAGACGGACGAGTTCAGGGCCACGGGCGGCAACTTGGCCAAGATATTCGACGTACAGAACAAGAAGTTCATGACCGTATCGTGTCAGGACTGCGGTTACACCGAGCTGTACAGGGGCGACACCTCGACGCTCGGTAATGTCCTGGACCTGTTTACCGGCTGATAGCGTCGTTGCGCCTCGATCTCCCAGTGACCCCCAGACAGGTGGTTAGTCAGGGCGGGCTACGGCCTGTCCTTACCTTTTGTGCGTCAGTGGTGCGTTTCCCGCCTCACCCGCTACCAGCGCTCCGATTGCCCGTTACGGAACTGAGCAGCGCCGTTGCCCATGCGGGCAGCGCGCCGCTGCCGCGATGCATGGAGGGGATGTCGGGAGATGGCAGCACGCGAGCAGGTCCAGATCGGCGCGCACCTCAATGGTGGCGTGAACAAGGCCACTGCCCACGCCGACCGGATCGGCTTACGCGCGGGACCAATTCAACTCTTTGCCCGTAGCCCTTCCGGCTGGCGCACGCCCAACCACAAGGACGCGGCGGTCGGCAAGTTCCGCGCCGCGTGTGCGGAGCGCGAGCTTGGCCCGGCCTTCATCCACGGCATCTACTTGATGAACTTTGCGTCTCTCGACGAGCGGATTTACCAGAACAGTCTCAATGCACTGACGGACGAGTTCCGCGTCGCGGCGCGTCTGGGCGTTGCGGGAATCGTGATCCATCCCGGCGCGGCCAAGGGTCAAGCGGTGCCGGAGGCGCTGGACCGCGCGGCCGGTGCCCTGCGGCATTGTCTCGACGCCACCGCAGACGACGCCGGCGAGGTCGAGTTGCTGCTGGAGACGTGTGCCGGTCAAGGCACTACACTCGGTCGCTCGTTCGAGGAGTTGGCTGGGCTACTGGAGCGCCTCGACAACGACCCGCGGGTTACCATCTGCCTCGACACGTGCCATATGCACGCCGCCGGCTACAGCCTGACGCCGCGCGCCCAGCAATCGGCCGCAGCGCCGCCGGCGGCCGATGCTCCGCCTCCCGGGAGGTCGCGCAACAAGGTCGTTCAGCAGACCGGCTCGCTCGAAGAGACGGTAGAAGTCTGCGACCGGACGGTGGGGCTGTCGCGGCTGCGCTTGGTCCATGCCAACGATTCCAAGGTGCCGTTCAGCACCAATCGTGACCGCCACG
>JAJDZR010000010.1 GCA_022824545.1 Chloroflexota bacterium | reverse complement strand
TACTGGACCATCCAGTATGGTCCCGTGCAACTGGGGCGGTTGGATGCCCATACGGGCCACGTGCTCCCGACCGCCGCCAAGGTGTTACCCATGTCCCCGGTTTAGGTGTTACCTATGTGCCCGGTCGCACAGGGGGTGAGGTACGCCCTGTAGCCCCGGCTCAATACTCCTCCACCAGATGGCGCCGGAATTGCTTCATGTCCCACTCGATGCCGAACCCGGGCCCGTCCGGCGGCGCAATGTAGCCATCCTTGACCGTCGGCGCATTCATCGCGCCGAACTCTTCCGCCTGCCTGGCCACCCCCTGGCCGTCACCGCCGACCTCGTGAAAAGTCGTGTTGGTAATCGCCATCTGCATGTGGGTGTTGACCGCTCCGAATAGGCCCCCGTGCCCGTTCAGCTCGATGTTCGCCCCGTAGCACTGCGCAAAGTTGGCGCTCTTCATCGTCTGAGTCACACCATGGAGTCCGGTCGCGCGGATGAGATCGGTCGCCTTCAGCAGCAGCCGCTGACACGATCCTTCCATGTCGGCTTGCATCGGTTCGTGACCCATCACGGGCATGACCAACGCCGCGCAGAGTTCCTGGAGCTGGAGGATGTTCTCTTCATGGATCGGCTCTTCCAGCCAGACGTAGTCCAGCTCCTCCATCAGCCGCCCGATCATGATCGCTTCTTCCAGCGTGTACGAGCGGACCGGATCATTGATGAGGTCATAGTCCGGCCCAACGTAGTCGCGCAGCCCGCGGATGATGGGCACATCCGCCTTGCCGCCCTTGTAGCTGTGAATCTTGTAGGCGAAGATGCCCGAGTTCTCCCGACCCGCCTCGATGTGCCGCTTGTAGCCGTCGAGGTCCGTGTCACCGCCCATCAGATAGACGGCGATGCGATCGCGCACCTTGCCCAACAGATTGTAGACCGGCTGGTTGGAGGCCTTCCCGGCAATGTCCCACAGGCAATGATCGAAAGCGCCCGCCCACGCATAGGGACGATACAGCCAGCGCCGCGCCACCTCGAACTTCTGGAAGAAGTGCTCGCGGCGGAACGGGTCCTCGCCAATCGCCATCCCCCGCAAGAGATCAACCATGTCCTTGGCTTGGGCCGGGCCCTGGGTACACTGGACAATGCTCTCGATCCCGTCGTCGGTGCGGACAATGAGGAAGGGATGATACTCCGGCCGGGAGGTGGGGAACCCCTTGTGGGTGTACTGGATGCGGCGCAACCCTGGCACCTCGACCAGCCGATGCTCTCCGCCACCGGGTCGCTCCAGGATACTGAGCTTGATTTCCGTGATCTTCATGGCACTCTCCTCATCTTCTCGGACGGCGAATACCACACCGCTCCCCTATAGTCCCCCCCGCAGAGCGGGGGGACGGTATGTTCCCTCCCTCGTCGGGACGGGGGAGGGCGAGGGTGGGGGCCACGACACCCCCTCCCCTCGCCGTTTCCGCTTCATCAAAGCCGCATCCCCAGCGTCACGCCACCTCCGCGGCCGAAACGACACGCTCAGTACGCGCCTGCACGAGGTCCCAATCCAGCTCAAAGCCAAGACCCGGCTGCGTCGGCATGTGCATGTGGCCGTCCACGACCGGCAGGTGGTTGGTCACAATCGGGTCGGGCGTCCGCTCCCAATGCTCGCAAAAGGTCGTGTTGTGGATCGCGCCGTAGCAGTTGGCATGCGCGAAGTACCAGCACACGCCCCCGGACGTAATCTCGATCTTCATCCCGAACGCCTCGGCCAGCCGCGCCAGCTTCAGTACGTCGGTAATGCCCCCGCGCCACGTAATGCTCGCGCGGATGATGTCACAGGCTTGCATGGTGACGACCTGCGCCGTAGACCAGATGCTACCGGGTAGGTACTCAGTAGCCAGAATGGGAATGTCCAGCTCGCCCGCCAGCCGTTGGAGGCCATGATAGTCGTAGTCGGACAGCGGCTCCTCGAACCAGGTGTAGTCCTGGCGCTCCAGCTCGCGCCCGACCCGGATGGCTTCGGTATAGATGTAGATGGCGTTCGCGTCGTGCATCAGGTGGAAGTCGGGACCGACCGCCGACCGCGCTTCCCTTGCCACCGTCATCATGAACTCCGGGCCGTTATGGCAGTGGTCCTTGTAGCCCTTGAAGCCCTGCGCCTGATGGTGCAGCGCGTCGTTCACATAGTCCTCGACATTGGGTAGCTCGTGGCCGCTGCGATAGCACGGAATACGGTCGCGCGCACCGCCGATCAACTGCCACACGGGCACGCCGGCGGCTTTGCCCGCCAGGTCCCACAACGCCACGTCAATCAGGCCGCGAATACGGTTCTCGGTGACGTAACGCTCGCGGTCGAAGTTGTGGAGCCGCTGCCAAATCCATTCGCGGTCGAGCGGATCGCGCCCAATCAGCACCGGTCCGTAGATGGCGGGGATGACCCGCGCCGCTTCCTCGCTGGCACCGTCGCAGAGGCCCTCGATCCCGGCGTCGGTCCGGATGCGGACCAGACCGAGCGGCTGATGCACCAGGATGTCCGTGATCCGCACGTCCCCCTCCTTGGCCGCGCTCGATTGCTGCGAGTATACAGAAGGCGCCCGGCCGATACACGGCCGAGCGCCTCCATTGTTCGATGGCGCTGCTCGTTCGGGGAGGGATCAGACCTCCACCCGCACCCTCCCCCGTTGCGACAGGGGAGGGCCTGTGCCAGTCGTTCTGCTACAGCGGATCCTTCGCCAAGACGATGTTGACCTGCTCCTCTGCCGAGATCAGCCCGTTCTCGAACCCGACCTCGCCGCGCAGCCACGGCCGGAGCGACGTGCTGACCGCTCCCTCGTAGTCGGCGCCGCGGAAGTTCACCGGCACCACGTGGAGCATCGAGTTGTTGAAGTTCTCCAGGAACACCCGGAACCGCGGGTCCGAGAACCACGGGTCGTCCATGATGTCCGGCCGCACCAGCGCCCCGTTCCCACCAACCGTGTTGAAGGTCAGCGACCCGAACCGGCTGCTCAGGTGCTTGACGAACTCATACCCCTCTTCCGGATGCTTCGTCCCCGACTTCGGCTCACCCACCTGCCACGTCCCACCCCGCAGCTGCGACGGCCGCTTGCCGTCTTGACGCCGGGGGAACAGTGCCGACTTGAACGAGAACAGCGGCGAATCGCCCCCCTCTACCGTGCGAATGGCGCCAAACACACTCAATGATCCCGCCTGCTGGATCGCCACCTTGCCGGTGTTGAAGCTCACGCCCTCCGGCAACGGTCGGGTGGCATGCTCGGCGTCCACCGCCATCGCCCGTTCCCGGTTCGAGAGGTCGTACACCCAGCGCATCCCCTCGCGCGCCTGGGGATCGGAATGCACGATGAACTTCGTCCCGTCCGGTGTCAGGTTGTCCGAGTTGAACGCCCGGCACATGATCGTCACGCCGGCCGCCCCCGGCAGCGTCGTGCGGACCCCAAAGCCCCCGTTCCGCTGGTGGAACTGGTTGGCACTGACTGCCAACTCGTACAGCGACTGCATGCTGTAATCCGGCGACGTGACGTCCGGGAACTCCAGCCCGGCTTCCTGCAGCATGCTCTCGTTGTAGAGGATGCCATCCTGGCCGGTCCAGCCCCAGCTCGGCAGCCCCCAAATCTTGCCTTCCCATCGCTGATAGGTGATGAACGGCTCGAACCACTGGGTCAGGTCCAGCTTGTCGGTGGCCATGAAGTCGTCCAGCGGCCGCACCACCTCGCGCCGGATGGCGTTGTAGAACACCCAGTGCGACGGGTCCCAGGCAAACACGTCCCCCAGGTCCTCCGCCGCCACCAGCGCCCACATCTTGGGGTAGTTCCCGTGCTGGCCCTCGGCTGGTGCCTTGATGTCCTGCAAGTGCCGC
>JAJDZR010000129.1 GCA_022824545.1 Chloroflexota bacterium | reverse complement strand
CCCAGCCGGCGGTGGCCCCGCCCCTGCCGCGCGCCGGATTCGGGCACGTCGGGGCGTGGCTGAATCTCTTCTTTGGATCGGCATAGATCGGCATAGATAGTGGCAGAGGAACGATGCCCACCACGGAGACGGTGCCGTGACTGAAGACCTGCGGCCGGCGCCAGTGTCGGAGCCGCTCACCGTCCACATCCGCCGCGTTGACCGGTCGTTGCCATTGCCGCGCTACGAGAGCGCCGGTGCCGTCGGCTTCGATCTGGCCTCGCGGGTCGCTGCCGATATTGCGCCCGGCGAGTTGGCGCGTATCCCGGCGAACGTGGTCGTGGAGGTGCCACTGGGCTATGCCCTGCTCGTCACCAGTCGCAGCAGCACCCCGGCGCGTTGGGGGTTGCTGGTACCGCACGGTATCGGGGTGATAGATCAAGACTACTGTGGCCCGGACGATGAGATTCACATCCAGTTCTTGAACTTTCGCTCCAAGCCGGTGCATGTGCCGCGCGGTACCCGCCTAGCGCAGGGGCTTATCGTCGGGATTGCACGCGCCCGCTGGCTTGAATCTGACCGCACTGCTCGTCCGAGCCGCGGCGGCTACGGCAGTACCGGCGTCGCGGTCTCGGAGGCACCGGTTGAAGATGTGGAGGGAGCGGCACCGTGACGGCGGCGACGGCTGTGAGCCAGGAGCCACCGGCCCTCGCCGGTGAGCTGATTAGCGCGGCGGCCATCCGGCAGCGCGTGGCCGAGTTGGCCCGGCAGGTCCGCGCCGATTACGAGGGCGTAGACTTGCTCCTCGTGGGCGTGCTCAAAGCGGCGGTGACCTTCATGGTAGACCTCGCCCGTGAACTGGCCTTGCCGCTGGAGATGGACTTCATGGCCGTGTCGAGCTACGGCCCGGGGACCGAGTCCAGCGGCATCGTGCGAATTATCAAGGACCTGGACGTGAGTATCGAAGGCCGGCACGTCCTGGTCGTCGAAGACATCGTTGACACCGGCGCAACGCTGCGCTATTTGCTGCGGACGTTGCAAGCCCGTAGGCCTGCAAGCCTGCGCGTCTGCACGCTGCTGAACAAGCGCAAGGCGCGCAAAGTGGATGTGGCGTTGGCCTACGTGGGGTTCGAAATCCCCGACTGCTTCGTTGTCGGGTATGGGCTGGACTACGAGGAGCAGTACCGGAACCTGCCTCACCTCGCGCTCCTAGCCGATAACACATTACCCGCCGAGTGATGCTGAACAGGATGCGGGGCGTATGCGAGGTGGGATTGGGATGGAAGGCACTGCACGCCCCGCTCCCATATCCGTTATTTCCGCGCACGGGCGAATCTACCAGATCGTCGCTTTGGTAGCATCATGTGCTGATCCCTAGAGACGAAGCGCGTGTATTGCCCAAGCTACGGTGCCTGAAGTGATGACGATGTCCCCCGTGCCTCGCCTGATCGCTCTTGGCCCCGCTCTTGTGCTGGGGCTGCTCCTGCTGACTAGCAGCCTACCGGCCGCACACGCTGCCACGCCGGGCATCATCATCACCGAGGTCCAGGCGGCGAATACGCGCACGGTAGCCGATGACCAGGGCGGCTACTCCGACTGGATCGAGCTGCACAACCCCACGGACACACCCATCTCCCTCGCCGGCTATACCCTCACTGACGATCCTGACGAGCCGGCCAAGTGGGCCTTGCCAGTCGCCACGTTATCGCCCGGGATCTTTCTGGTGGTGTGGGCGTCCGGTGCGGACCGGGTAGCATCGGAAGGTTGGCACACGGGCTTCCGGTTGAGTCGCGGCGGGGAGTATATCGGCTTGTTCGGTCCGGATGGGCAACTGGTGGACGAGGTGACATTCGGGGAACAGGCGGCGGATGTCTCGCTGGGACGATTGCCAGGGTCCGACCAGTGGACGGCCTTCCCGATCCCGACGCCCGGGACGGCGAATATCACTGGCCCGCGGGCGGCGCCGGACGCGCCGCCAGTAGCGGTCACCCTGGGCAGTGGGCGCTACGCCGGCCCAGTGACGGTGTCGCTGGCGGCACCGGTGGCGGGAAGCACAGTGTACTACACGCTGGATGGAGCCGACCCGACGGTGGATGGCATGGAGTACACGGTGCCCGTGGCGGTGACGGAGACGACGGTACTACGGGCAGTAGCGCTGGCCGATGGCGTACCGGTGAGTGCCGTGATCACGGCGATATACCTGGTGGGGGCGAATACTGGCCTGCCGGCGGTGTCGCTGGTGACAGCGCCAGCCCATCTGTGGGACGAGGAAAGGGGTCTCTACGCTAACACGGGGCGGCGTGGGCGGGAATGGGAGCGGCCGGTAGTGGTACAGTGGCTGTCGCCAGAGGGGGAGGTGGGCTTCAACGTGGGGGCCGGGTTGCGTATCCACGGGAATGTGAGCCGGCAAATGGCCAAGCAGTCGTTCCGGCTGTACTTCCGGGGGGAGTATGGGCCACGGGAATTGGCGTATCCGTTGTTTGGGATGGAGCCGGGGCAGACGTATGACCGACTGGTGCTGCGGGGAGGGTTCAACGACAGTTGGCCATGCAGCCACGTGACATGGTGTAACAGGGACGAGGCGGTGTACGTGCGGGACCAGGTGATGCGGGATCTGCACAGGACGATGGGGCAAGTAGCAGCGCGGGGGCGCTGGGTAGAGGTGTACCTGAACGGGGCCTACTGGGGACTGTACAACCTCACTGAACGCATTGATGAAGACTTCTTGGCCACACACTTCGACCATGACGACTGGTACCTAGTAGCTGCTGACACTGCTGAGGAGGGAATCCCGGATAAGCATGGAGCTTGGGATGCGTTTGTGGACTGGATTACTGGTGCGGACCTGAGTGCAGCGGCGCAGTATGAGCAGGCTTTGCAGCAACTCGATATCGAGAGTTTCACCTCCTTCATCATCCTCCGCCTGTGGGCCGGAGACATTGATTGGGGTGGTCGCAATTGGTATGCGGCCCGGATGCGTGTTGGGCCTGACGCCCGCTGGCGACTGTTCGTGTGGGATGCTGAGATGACCCTTGGCTTGAAGGGCACTTCCTCTATTCAGGCCGTGATTGACAACGGTGCGAGTGGTCCATTCATAGCGATCTTGGCCAGTCTCTTGACCAATCCACAGTATCAAGCCTACTTCACCGCACGGATCGAGCGTCAACTCGTTGGAGCGCTGGCCGCCGAGTCCGTGCGGCGCCGGCTCGTGGCAATCGTGGCGGAGTTGCGCCCGGCCATGGCAGCGGAGGCGGCTCGTTGGCTCCCTGATCGAGAGCCGGCGGCAGCGGTGGCACGGTGGGAAGCGGCAATGCAACGGATTTCGGATTCGTTGGAGGCCAATGCCCAGCGGCTGCGCCAGTTGAGCGATCTGGAGACGCAGCGGGAGTTGCTCCCGTTGCTCCCGGTGCCGGGCGACTTGTCATCACTGCCGCCACCGCCACTGCCGCCACCGCCACCACCCCGCTCGGTGCCGGACGACCCGCCGCCACCGCCACCACCGCTGCCGCCGCTGCCCTCGGTGCCGGGCGACTCGCTGCCACTGCCACCAGGTATCCGGATTGCCCTCCTAGTACATCACCCCGCGGAGTTGGCGATGGGCGATGCCGCCGTCGTGGCACACCTGACGGCGCGGGGTGCGGAGGTTACCCTGATCGGGTCCGATGACGGCAGTCTGCATGACCCGGTACAGGTCGCCGCGAGTCACGACTTGCTCTTGATCAGCGCCAGCATTCGAGTTCTCGACACCGTGGCGCGCTATGCTCAGATGATGACGCCACTGATCTTCTGGGAACCGCGACTGCTGGCGGCGACCCGGTTAGCACGCAAGGGGGGCACGCGCGCGGGGCAATCCGAGATTCGGATTGTCGACACGGAGCATCCGATCACCAAGGGACTCCCGGCCGGCCGGCCGCTCCGCGTGGTGCGCTGGGCCGATACATTTAGTGTCTCCTATAAAACCATCGGGCCAGGGGTACGTGTGCTGGCAAGGCATCTGACGGGTGGTGACTTGGCGCTCATGGTAGCGGAGGCGGGAGCCGAGTTATTGAGTGGGCAACCGGCACAGGCCAGGACCGTCTTCTTGTTCTGGCATCACGACACGTTTCACCGAAGCACGGGCGAAGCGAGCCGGCTCTTCGACCGGGCCGTGGATTGGGCGCTCGGTCTCTCCCAATGATCCCACTCCGCCGGGCGGCTGGTCCACACCATGCTGTAGCTCACTGCGACTTGGCCGGCACCTCCCCATTGTCGGATGGTCAGCCTTCCGTAGTAGTCCGGTGCTATAATGATGTTTAGGTGCTGCACCACTGCTCGCGTTCCCGGCTTGCGCCGTAGGCTCGGGACCAGCCGCGGCGGTGTAGTGCATGTACTTTCCACGGAAGGACGGCGGCTCGATGGACACTCGCTGGCTGCGGAATAGTTTCGTTTATCTCGTGATTATGGTCGCTGTCCTGGCGATCTTCTTCACGCTGGTCAACCCCTCACCGCGGGAAGATAAGATTCCCATCACCGAGCTAATGACGGTTGTGCAGCGCGATGCCGGGAATGGCCGCGTAGATACCATCGTCGTTGACGGCAACACCCTGATTGCCGATACCAGTGACGGCAAGAAGACGGCCATCAAGCCGGAGCGCTCCGACATCATGGAGATGCTGCAAGCGCGTGGCATCAAGGACGAGCAGGTCAACGTCGAAGTACGTCAGCCCGGCCGGCTCGGCCCGTGGCTCGGGCTGATCGGTTCCTTCCTCCCCGTCATCATCTTCGGTGCGCTGTTGCTGTTCATGATGCGTCAAGCCCAGGGCAGCAATAACCAAGCACTCTCTTTCGGCAAGAGCCGGGCACGCCTGTTCATGCGTGACAAGCCCACCATCACCTTTGCCGATGTCGCCGGGGTGGAGGAGGCCAAGCAAGAGTTGGCCGAGGTGGTGGAGTTCCTGAAGTACCCGGAGAAGTTCTCCGCCTTGGGCGCCCGTATTCCGCGCGGCGTGCTCTTGGTCGGCCCACCCGGTACCGGCAAGACCTACCTCTCCCGCGCCTGTGCCGGGGAAGCCGGCGTGCCGTTCTTCTCGATCAGCGGCTCCGAGTTTGTCGAGATGTTTGTTGGCGTCGGCGCCAGTCGCGTCCGCGACCTGTTCGAGCAGGCCAAGCGAAACGCCCCCGCCATCGTGTTCGTAGACGAGATTGATGCCGTCGGGCGCCAGCGCGGCGCCGGCCTCGGTGGTAGCCACGACGAGCGCGAGCAGACCCTCAACCAAATCCTGGTCGAGATGGATGGGTTCGATACCAACACGAACGTGATCGTTCTGGCCGCGACCAACCGCCCCGACGTGTTGGATCCGGCACTACTGCGTCCTGGACGGTTTGATCGCCGCGTAGTGATTGATAACCCCGATGTGCGCGGGCGGCAGGCCATTCTGGAGATTCACGCCCGCGGCAAGCCGCTGGCTCCCGATGTCGGCCTCGACCGGCTGGCCAAGCAGACGCCCGGATTCTCCGGCGCAGACCTGAACAACCTCCTCAACGAAGCGGCCATTCTCGCCGCACGGCGCGACAAGCAATCCATCATGATGTCGGAGCTAGAGGAGGCCATTGATCGCGTGATCCTCGGCCCGGAGCGCAAGAGCCGCGTCATCAGCGACCGTGAGCGCCAGTTGAAGGCCTACCACGAGGTCGGTCATGCGCTCGTGGCCAAGATGCTCCCCGAAGAAGACACCGTCTACAAGCTCACGATCGTCGCGCGCGGTATTGCCGGCGGCTACACCGCGCTGCTTCCCGAAGAGGACCGCATGCTCACCAGCCGCGTGCAAGCCGAGGCGCGGTTGGCCTTCTCGCTGGGTGGCCGCACTGCCGAAGAGATCGTATTCGGGGAAGTGACCACCGGCGCCACAGACGACCTCGAGCGAGCGACCGAGTTGGCCCGCCGCATGGTCACCCAATGGGGCATGAGCAGCAAGCTGGGACCGCGGACCTTCGGGAAGAAGGAGGAGTTGGTCTTCCTCGGTCGGGACATCAGTGAAACGCGCAACTACAGCGAGGCGACCGCTCTGCTGATTGATCAGGAGATCAGCGACCTCATTGACGTGGCCCACGAGCGCGCCCGTGAAATCATCGTCGAGCATCGCGACAGACTCGACGATATAGCCGCAAAGCTGCTGGAAGTCGAGACGCTCGACGCCGAGGCCTTCCACGCCATGTTCGACGGAGAAGCGCCGGTCTCGGACCAGGCGGATGAGTCTGTGGACGAGGCCCCCGAGGCTGAAGCGGAGCCGGAAGAGCAGCCCAAGCAGCAGCCGCGACCAATACCGGCGCCGTCCTGAGCGGTCAGCAGCTACCTTAGTTGAACGACCCGACGTGGCCCCGTAGCTCAGGGGTTAGAGCGCGTGTCTTATAAACACGTGGTCGGTGGTTCAAATCCACCCGGGGCCACCCTCCACCCCAAGTGGGCGTATCGCAGCCTTGAGTTGCCTGCTGTAGGGAGTACCAAGAAACTCACCGTATAAGGAGGCTTGCTAGCTCAGTTCCTAGCAGGTTCGCCGCCGCACTGAGCCAAATCAGAACAGCCATGACTGCTGCTGGCCACCAGCCAACTGCGAAGCCAACGACAGCAGCGACGACCACGACTAGCGCCAAGAATACTAGGGCTAACCGGACGGTGGGGACGATCCGCTCGCGCTTCGCCTCTATCTTCTGGTCATGCACTACATCGCGGAGTACCTGTGCTAGCTGCTCTGACGGGGGATCGTCCAGGGACAGGAGCCGCTCGACATACTGCTGAGTGAAGACCACGCGTCGGGACGGCTCTGTACTCTGGTACAACCCAGGCTGCACTTCCTCAAGATTCATAGCGCACCTCCGTGCAGGGCAATAGAACATGTTTTCTATCACCCAGTATACAGTAGATTGCTACTGACCAAGGTCCTACCAAGTAGCGCCGCGTGCAACTCTGCTAGTTTCTGGGATTCGTCGGAGAACAAGCCACTAACCTCACCATCTTCTTCGCAGTCAATCGTCAGGACACCAATTTTCTTCCCATCTGGAGCGCGGATCGGCGTGCAGAGCACGGCTTGCAGATGCTCTGTTATCTTTATCTGCGCCGGGTCGAGCTTCCAGGTATCGCGCAATTCAGCAGCGGTGGTCTTTGTCAAGTCTGCTATAGACTGACGTTCTGTCCACCAGGTGTGGCCAGTGCAGCCTGATCGGGTACTGAAGCTGATGGCAATGTCAGGCTTGCCTTCCTTATTATGAGTCAGCCTAGGGGCCAGTAGTTCATCATCTCGGGGGAGATATAGCAGTGCTCCGGTACTCTCCGGGCAGGTCGAAAGAGAATGCACGGCGAGGCGGAGGATGTCCTGAACGGTCGCTGCGTCTGTACGGGAGTCTGCCTGTTTCAGATTGCTGGCTATAAGCGGTATGGCTGATGTCGCCGCCGTTGCCAGGGGAATAGCCACCATAAGTAGACCGTCGACAAATCCCGGTTCGGCGACGCCACGTAGCCTCCATATGGATGTGGCCCCAGCGCCGAACAGCGCCAGGATGACTGTCAGCCGCTGGTGTCCGGTGAGTGTCCGAACATGAGCAGCGAGCGCCTGCAGTCTTCGCATCATGCTCCACACCAGCGCTCATACAGGACTGTGGCAAGCAGGTTGTCTTCCTATGCTCACTCGCTGCAATTACTATCCAACTGCACTACGGGTAATTCCAATTCGCGGGCTATGGCCATCTCCAGCCTTGCACCCGCAGATGTGTGCCAACTGGGTAGCAGTGCTATGGCGTCGGCCTCAAGTAGGAGTGCAATGGCCTTTCGCAGATAGTAGGGACGCGGCTTTGAAGTATCCCCGCCGTCAGTTCGAGCGGGACTAAGGGGCTCGTGGCCCAGGCCGCGCAACTGTTCCTCGGCCCAATGGAAGGCCGGAAAGTTGTAGTTCGGCAATCCCGTCATAGGTCCAGCGATGTAGACTCTCAATCGCCAGCCTTTACTAGTCTTGGTTCCTGCACTCGAAGGGGCGTGACCGATGTGGCACTATTCTAGGGATGGACGCGCCCATGTGCAAGCCTGCACTCCACACATCGGTCATCCAGGGTACAATGACAGCACCTCACATAACGGACGAGCAGTAGCGACCAAGAGGGAGGATTGAGATGTATGGCAGCCGCGGACGCATTGGCTTGCTGGTGCCCTCCGCCAACACGGTCGTCGAGCCGGAAGGGCGCTTGATCCTGCCGGAGGGCTATGAGACCTACGCCACCCGCATGCGTAACCAGGAAGTGGGTGCCGAGGACCTCGCCCGCATGAACGTCCACATTGACCGCGGCGTTGACGAGCTACTGAGCACCCACGTGGATGTCATCGCCTTTGCCTGCACTTCCGGCAGCTTCTTCGAGGGCGACGCCGGCGAGCGCGCCTTGGGCGAGCGGCTACGCGGCGGCAGCAACGTGCCCACGGTCACCACCGCCGGAGCCGTCGCCGCCGCGCTCCACGCCGTCGGCGCACGGCGTATCTCGATGGCGACGCCCTACGACCCCCACCTCAACGAACTGGAGGTGCAGTTCCTCACCACTTACGGCTTCGAGATCGTCAGCGACGCCTGCATGAACATCGAGCAAGCCTTCGACATTGGCGTGGTCTCGACAGCCGAAGTGCAGCGCTACGCGCTGGATCACTTCGACCCGCGTGCCGATGCCCTGTTCCTCAGTTGCACCAACCTGCCCACCTTCCCGGTGATCGCGGCCTTGGAGCAGGAGACCGGTGTCCCCGTCGTAACCAGTAATCAGGCCACCTATTGGGAATGCCTGCGCGTGCTGGGATTTGCCGGGACCATCGAGGGCTATGGTCAGTTGCTGACCCAGTTCCAGCCTACAGTGGTACCCGTAGCGGCTGGATGACGACCATTACCACTGCCGGGCCACTGCGCGTCGGCGTAGACATCGGTGGCACGTTCACCGACGTGGTCCTCATGGGGCCGGACGGGCTACGTGCCTGGACCAAGGTCTCCTCAACCACCGCCGACTACTCCCGCGGCATCATTCAGGGCTTGGAATCACTGCTGGCCCCAATGGAACCGGCCGCCCCGGCCCTGAGCGACATTGTCCACGCCACCACCGTTGCCACGAACGCTATTCTTGAGGGCAAGGGCGCCCGCACCGGCCTCATCACGACCGCCGGCTTCCGCGACGTGCTCGAAATCCGGCGCCTGCGGATGGCCCGCCTCTACGACCTCCGCTGGCAGCCACCGCCGCCCCTCGTGCCGCGGGCGCTGCGGATGGAAGTGGACGAGCGCCTCGACGTACAGGGACAGGTGATCCGGCCGCTCGACGAGGCCAGCGCCCGCCGCGCCATCGCCCGGCTGGTGGACGCGGGTGTGCAGACCGTCGCGGTCGTGCTGCTGCATTCCTACCACAACCCCCGCCACGAAACGCGCCTCGGCGAGCTACTCCGCGAGCTGGCGCCGCACGTCACCGTCTCGCTGTCCTCCCGCGTCCTGGCCGAGATCGGCGAGTACGAGCGCACCAGCACCACGGCGATCAATGCGTTCATTGCGCCCGTGATCCGCACCTATCTCGCCTCCCTACAGCAAGCGCTGGAGCAGCGTGGGTTGGGTGCCCCGGTATTCGTGATGCAGTCGGCCGGCGGCATGATGACCGCCGCGCAAGCCGCCGAGCGGCCGGTCCACGTGATCGAGTCCGGACCGGCGGCCGGGGTCATGGGCGCTGCGTCGCTGGCCGCGACCATGCAGGTGCCCAATGTGATTACCCTCGACATGGGCGGCACGACGGCCAAGGCATCGGTAATCGAGGACGGTCGTATCACGCGCACCCACGATTACGAAGTCGGCGGCGGCATCAGTCACAGCGCCCGGTTGCAGAGCGGCGGCGGCTATGCGCTGCGGGCGCCGGCCGTGGACCTGGCGGAAGTGGGCGCCGGCGGCGGCAGCATCGCCTGGATTGATCCCGCCGGCGCGCTCCGCGTCGGCCCGCAGAGTGCCGGCGCCGAGCCGGGTCCCGCCTGCTACGCTCTCGGCGGTGCCGACCCGACGTTGACCGACGCGAACGTGGCGTTGGGCTATCTGCATCCCACGCACCTCCTCGGCGGCAGCCTCCCGATCAAAGCGGACCTCGCCCGCCGCGCGATCACCGACCGCATCACCGAGCCGCTGGGTGTTTCGCTCCGGGAGGCCTCCTACGGCATCTACCGCCTGGCGGTCTCGCATATGAGCCGCGCCGTGCGCGCCGTGACGGTCGAGCGCGGGCGCACGCCGGCCGATTTCACGCTCTTTGCCTTTGGCGGCAGCGGCCCCCTCTTGGGCGCCGACCTCGCGCGGGAGCTGGGCATTCGGCAAGTGGTCATCCCGCCCTTTCCGGGCCTATTCAGTTCCCTGGGCCTGCTCTGCGTGGATATGACCCAGCACGATGTCCGCACGGTGCTATTGCCGCTCTCTGAGGTCACGTCGCGGGAGCTGACCGACCACTTCGCGCAGCTCGAAGCGCGCTTGCTCCCCGATGTGGCCGGCGGTGCAGTGGATCGCAAGCTGGCCCGTATTCATCGGTCCGCCGACGTGCGGTACAAGGGGCAGTCCTTCGCCTTGAGCATCCCGGTGGACGAGCCGGACCCGGCCGCGATCAGCGCCGCGTTCGCCGCCGAGCACGAGCGCACCTACGGTCATCGCGCCGAGCACGACCCGGTGGAACTGGTTAACGTGCGGGTGGAGGTCGCGGTGCCGCAGGAAGCGACGCTGCGCTGGGGGCAGTCGGTACGGCCGTCGGCGCAGCGTGACGGCGCGGCCCCGCGCGCGGCCTACTTCGGGTCGTCCGTCGGCGAGCTACTGGTGCCGGTGCTGGACCGGCGCGACCTCACCGCACAGGCGCAGGCCGGACCGCTGATTGTGGAGGAGTACGACACCACCATCGTCGTGCCGCCGGGCTGTACCGCCCGACGCGATACGCGGCAGAACGTGGTGCTCGAGGTGGGAGCAGCAGGATGAAACGACGCTTTGACCCGCTGGGAACCGAGATTCTCAAGAACGCCCTGGAGTCGCTGGTTGACGAGATGGCGATGACCGTCTTACGCACGGCGTACTCCAACAACCTCAAGAACAGCATGGACTTCTCCACCGCGCTCTGCCAGCCCTCCGGCGAGTTGGTCGCTCAGGGCTTGACCCTCCCATTGCATCTCGGCTCCGTCCCCCACGCCATGCAGTCCATTCGCGCCACCTACGGCGACGACACCCACCCCGGCGATGTCTTCATTCTCAACGACCCCTACGCCGGCGGCACCCATCTCCCCGACATCTACGTCGTGAAGCCGATCTTCTGGCAGGACACGTTGGCGTGCTACTTGGTCACCATCGCCCACCATGCCGATGTCGGTGGCAAGGTCGCCGGCGGCAACGGCTGCGATGCCACCGAGATTTATCAGGAAGGTATCCGTATCCCGCCGCTGAAGCTCTACCACGCCGGCAAGCCGAACGAAAGCCTCTTTGCCCTCATCGAAGCCAACGTCCGTGTTCCCCGCCTGGTACTCGGCGACCTGCGGGCACAACTCGCCGCCTGCCACATGGGCGAGCGGCGCGTGACCACGCTGTTCGAGCGCTACGGCCTGCCCGAGTTGCTGGAGCGGTTCGATGCCCTGCTCGACTACACCGAGCGGCTGGCCCGGCAGGCGATTGCGGCCCTCCCGGACGGCGAATACACGTTCACCGACTACCTCGACGACGACGGCTTCGATCCGGGCCCCATCCCGATCACCGTCGCGGTGCGCGTCCATGGCGATTCGATCACCGCCGACTTCACCGGCACGGCGCCGCAAGTTCGCGGCGGCATCAACTCCCCCATCCCCTTCTCGCGCTCGGCCGTCTATGCCTGTGTGCGCTGCTTGCTAGGCGAAGAGGTGCCCAACAACGAGGGCTACTTCCGCCCAATTGAGGTCATCGCCCCGCCCGGCACGATTGTCAATCCCCGTATGCCGGCCCCGGTGGCCGCCCGGGGCCTGACCGGCTTCCGCATCGCCAACGCCGTGCTGGGGGCGCTGGCACAGTTGGCGCCGGAGCGTATTCCCGCCTGCGAGATGGGCGGTGACACCGGCGTCAGCATCGGCGGCTACGATGCAGCGGGCACCCCGTTTGTCTATCTCGAGTTCCTGTACGGTTCCTCCGGCGGCCGGCCCTGGGGCGACGGCACCGATGGCCTGACCAGCATCGTCGTGAACTTCTCCAATAACCCGGTCGAGGTCGTAGAGAGCGAGCTACCATTGCGTTTGGAGCGGTATGGCTACGTCCCCGATAGCGAAGGTGCGGGCCAATACCGCGGCGGGCTGTCCCTCGTGCGCGAGTACCGCTTGTTGGAGGAGACGGCCACGCTCCAGCTCCGCACCGACCGCCACAAGCATCTTCCCTACGGCTTGGCCGGTGGACAAGCCGGCACCCCGACGCAAAATATCCTCAACCCCGACGGTGCCGCCCAAGTCCTGTCGAGCAAGCCCACGCTCACCATCCGGCGCGATGACGTGTTTCGCCATGCCGAGGCCGGCGCCGGCGGCTGGGGCAACCCCTTGGAGCGCGACCCCGCGCTGGTCCTGGCCGATGTCCGCAACGAGAAAGTCTCCCGCCAGCGTGCCCGCAGCGTCTACGGCGTCGCAATCACCCCCGCCGGCGACATCGACTGGCCCACAACCGAGCAGCTACGCCGCCGGTAGTGCGCCTCACCCCCGTCCCCCTGCACCGCGGGGGGACCGTAGGGGGGCCGGCACCCTCCGCGGCTTCCACCGCCAGCATGATCTTCCTTACCACCACGGTCCACGACACCTGCGGCCGGTATAATTCCTATAGCCGGAGCAAAGGGCTGAAACAATGACTGCGGAGTTGAAGCGCGTATCGCTCGGCGATTTCGCCGCGAACCTCACCGCGATTATCGAGCGCGTGGCCAGTGCCGGCGAGAGCGTCGTCGTTGAGAACGATGGGCAGGACGTGGTCGTCGTCAACCCGGCCGCCCCCCGGCGCCCCCGGAAGCGTTCACCCATCCGCTATAGGGGGCCGGGTGGCGTCTACGAGGAGTTCGAGAGCTACGAGGCGCTCAAGAAGTACCTGGACCGCCGCCGTCTCACTCCGGCCGAACGAGCAAGACGCCGTGCTCTTCTGGAGCAAACCTTAGCCAACAGGAAGGAACGTAACATCGCTCCGATGACCTCGGCCGAGTTGGTGAGAAAATGCAGGGAGCGGGGAATCTAACAGCTTTGATCCCGGCCAGCCCCTCATCCCGCCGCCCCGATGAGCGCCGCAACCTTCGTCTTGCCGTCGCCGATCAAGCCCAGTCCGTGCGCCGGGAACAGGTTCCGAAACTCGTAGTCGAGTAGGGGGCCGAGAATCTCGGCGGGACTCAGCGTTGTTCTGGGCGGCAACCCTCGCGGATGCAAGCCCAGCGGAATGCCACCGGGCACCCACTTCCCGGTCGTCCCCAGCGCATCTCCCACGAACAGCGTCCCGCCATGCAGTTCGGACAGCAGCGCGCACTCGTCCAACACCCAGATAGCCCGTAGGCCGCCCGGCAACGCATCGCCATCGCGATAGGTGTGGTAGGTCTCGACCAGTTCCAGGCGATCCGTATGGCCCTCCGGCACGTAGATCGGGGCGCCCGTCCGCTTCGCAAACAGCAGTGCCGACCGCTCGTGCCAGTGACTCGTGATAATCACCGCCCGACAGTCACCCGCCTGCTCGATCTCATCGAGACTGAACCCCTCCAGCGGATCAATTAGGACGCTTCCCTCCTCGGTGCGTAGCCAGTAGCACTCCAGCCGGTACTCCGGCCACACCACGTACCAGTGAAACAGGCCCGGCAGCACTTCCGTCATCATCTCAGGCCCCCTTCCGCGCCGGATTGGAGCCGGCGACGTCTCCGTTAGCGATAGCGGGGATGCCACTCGCCGCCCTGCCAGGATTGCATCTTGTACGGTCGGATGCGGATCAAGTAGCGCGGTCGGTTGAGCGTCGGGATGAGGTACCGGGGTCCGTCCTCGGCGCCCAGATAGCGCGCGGCCATCCGGCGTCCCATCGGCACCCACTGACCCTCGGTCGTTGGTCCCTCCACGATCTCCGCCCGGCCCTCGAACTGCACGCGCCGGTTGCCGGCCGAGTCGTCGGCGATGGATACTGCCACCCGCGGTTCGTGCTTGATGTGCTGGACGTAGGCCGACCGCTCACGAGCGACTATGTACAAGCAACCCTCGTCCGGATCATACTCGTACCACAGCGGCACGACGTAGGGCGCTCCGTTGGGCTGCACCGTCGCCAACCGGCACGTCCACGGATGCGCCAAGAACTCCCGTATCTCGTCATCGGTCAGCCCGCGGAGGGGAACCCCGCTCCGATCACGCAGCGCCTCATCACTCGCCATCGTCGCTTGCTCCTTCATGCCTGACTACTGGGCCGCTATCGCCGCGGCTCCGGCTGTACAATCTGCTACGAGGGTAGCAAGGTTCACCCTGCATAACCATCGGCGGACCTCTGCTGATCCCACCCCACCCTGTCTCCGGCGAACACCCCCTCTCCACATTTGTGGAGAGGGGGCCGGGGGGTGAGGCCAGTATCATCACAGGAGGCGATATGTCCGGCCAAGCGCACAAGCAGCAGCTTTCCCTAGAGGCATTGCTCCCGGCCGCCCATGAAGCGGCGGAGCTACTACGAGCCGCCGGAGCAACGGTGGCGGTGGCAGAATCATCGTCCGGCGGCCTAGTTGCCGCGGCCCTGTTAGCCGTGCCGGGGGCCTCGGCCTACTTCCGCGGTGGCGGTGTCGTGTATACCGGCGATGCCAAGGCACTCTTGCTTGATGAAGCACCGGCGCGACTGACGGATCCCCGCGCGGCTACGCCCGCCCATGCCGTGGTGCTCGCCAGCGCCGTGCGCCGCCGGCTGGATGCTACCTGGGGCATCGGCGAAACCGGCGCCGCCGGCCCCACCGGCAACCGCTACGGTGATCCCCCGGGTCACTCCTGCGTGGCGGTCGTTGACCCCGCCGGGCAAGAGACCACCACCACCGTCGCTACCGGCGAGAGCGACCGGGCCGCCAACATGACCGCCTTTGCGCTCGCCGCATTGCAGTTGTTGGCACAGACGGTAGCGGCAGCGTGACCGGCCGGCGACACGATTACTGCGGCAGTGGTTGACCCATCAAGTCAACGATCTGCTGCTCGACCGCGGCCGAGAAGATCCCTACCTGTCCGTCGCCATACCGCTGCGCCTCGTCGAGCAGCGTGTCGAAGTACCGGTTCCGCACGGCGCGGTAGGCCGGGTCATAGAAGCGGTTCTTCAGCTCGTGCGGGTCTTCCTGCAGGTCGTATAGCTCGCACAGGTCGCCCAAGTTCCAGACCACTTTCCACCTGCCGTCGGTGACGAACCGCGAGGAATAGTGTCCGAACCAGTCGCCATGGAACTCGGCGTAGTGTACCGACTTGTACCAGTCGCCGCCTTGGAGTAGCGGTAGCAGCGACTTGCCATGCAGCCGCTGCGGACCCATCCGTTCCTGCTCCTCGCCCGCCATCAGGTGCAGCAGCGTCGCCGTCACATCCATGTGGTTGGCCGGTGCGTTCACCCGCCGGTGGCTGGCTGGCCGGCTTGCGCTTGACCCTGGCGGCTTGAAGAGCATGGGCAGATGGTAAATCTCCTGGTACGGGTAGCCACCCTTGCTGATGTAACCATGCGACTTGGCCATGTCCCCATGATCGGTCGTGAACACAATCGCCGTTTGGTCGTAGAGTCCTTGCTCCTTGAGCGTCGCCACCACCTCGCCGACCATGCCGTCAATCAGCTCCAAGTACGAAAAGCAACAGGCCAGCAATACCTGCAAGTCTGCCTCGGCAACGGTATGGGGATTCTTCAAGTCGTCGAGCAGCCGCAGCTTGCGCTGATAGAGCGGCTTGCCCTCGAACCGGTCGTAGCGGTTGGGCCAGATCGGAATGTCCTGGGGCTTGTAGCGAATGCCGAACTCGTCCGGCACCATCCACGGCGAATGTGGCCCGGGAAACGCGCAGAATAGCGCAAACGGCCGGCTGGTGTCGCGGGTTCGGAGGAAGTCCTGTGACATCCGCGCCGCCACCACGTCGGGAAATCTCTCCATCGGCACGTCGAGCGTCCCCGCCTTGCCGTCGCCAACGCTCTTCACCAGCGGGCCGAGCGATGTGTTCGGATGCCAGTGCGAATTGTTCAGCGCGGCCGGCCGGCTGGAATCGGGTTGCTGCGTGTGCTCGAAACGCGAGTTGTACAGGTCCTCGGCCGGTCCAATGTGCCACTTCCCGAAATAGGCGGATTCGTAGTTCGTCTCGGCGGCGATCCAGTCGGGCAGCATCCATACTCCGGGGCGCAGGTGCTCACAGTACGAGTACCTCGGTGAGGAGTTGTTGAACATATGGTGCTCGTGCGGATACAGACCGGTCATCAGGCTGGCACGCGCCGGGGAGCAGATCGGCGTAGGTGTGTAATATTGATCGAAAACCACCGCTTCCGATGCCAGCGCGTCAATGTGTGGCGTGCGTACCAGTGTATCGCCGTAACAGTCCAGCAAATCGCGCCGCAACTGATCGCAAAAAAACACCAGCACGTTCGGCCGATCTGTCGGTACCCCGTCGCTGACCATCTGGCCCTCCATGGCTCGTAGTAGGCCCTCGTTCTGTCAGGCTCAGTGTGCCACAGAGCGCACAGAGTAGAGGGCGACCGTCATTCCCGCACGCGGGAAGCCATGTTCCCCTGCGAAGCGGGGGGACCATAGGGGGGCCGGAGCTACGGCTGGCCGCGCCTCCCGGCAACGCGCGGCGCGTATACTATAATCACCCTACACCCACGCACTACTCCGAGACCCACCATGACGACCACAGCGTCCGCGCCTACGGCTACCATCCTGCCTTACCAAGAGCAGGGCGTCATTGACTACGCTTGCCTCGACTTCGACCCCAACGAACCGGTCCTGAAGCCTGATGCGATGGAACAAAATCTCCCGTTGCACGAAATCTTCGGCCTGCTCGCCAGTCGGTTCACCGACTTCCAGCGGAGGCCCGATGTCTTCCTCGACTCCAACACGATCATCTGCTACGACCCCGACGACCTCAACGTGCGCGTCTCCCCGGACGTGTACCTGGCCTTCGGCGTGGATGCACCGGCCATCCGACAACGCAAGCTCTATCTGCCCTGGGAAGTGGGCAAGCCGCCGGATTGGGTACTGGAGATCGCCTCGGCCAGCACTGGACGGGAGGATGTAAGTCGGAAGCGGGACCTCTATGCCCGCATCGGCGTGCCGGAATACTGGCGCTTCGATCCGCAGGATGGCGATTATCACGGGCAGCGGCTAGCCGGGGACCGTCTAGTGGCCGGGGGGTATGAGCCTTTCGAGTTGACCACAGCGCCGGATGGCATTCTGAAGGGCTACAGTGAGATACTAGGGCTGAGTCTGTGCTGGGCTGGTGGCTGGCCGCGGCTCTACGACCCGGTCACCGAGACCTACCTGACCAACTGGCGGCAGGAACGGGCTGATCGCCAGGCGGAGCGCAACGCCTATGAAGCGCAGGTCGCTGTCGAGCAGGCGGGCCGTCTGGCGGAGCGGGCGGCCCGCCGGGCCGCCGAGGCGCGCATACGGCAGCTTGAAGCAGAGCTACGCCGTCGGCAAGCGAACCGTTAGCCTTACACCGAAATGACAGGCGGCAGACGCCCCCTCTCCACATGTGGAGAGGGGGCCGGGGGGTGAGGCCCGTCCAGTCCCTTACCCCCTCAGGGAAGGTCGTCGGCGTGGTACTTCACCACCGCACAATGCGGCCCCAATGTGCCCTCGCCGTGATGCCAGCCATAGCTGCCGGGCCAGAAGCTCCGGCTCTCCACCGCATAGTAGGCCGTTAGGATGCTGCCGTCGGCCAGCTGTACCGAGCTAGGGTACCCGCAATCCCTGGTTACGCTATCGGTGACCAAGACGAGCTTCTCGTCGGTGCGCCATGACCGCCCCTGATCGTGGCTGACCATCCCCCGCACGCCGCAGGGGGACAAACGGCGGCCATAGGTGAGCAGCACCCGGCCATCGGCCAGCAGCAGCAGATCGGGTGGATGCTCATTCCGTCCGCTGACTTGCTGCGGTGCCGTCCATGTCGCGCCACCGTCGGTCGACTCCGCGAGGGCCGTGTGCGCATCGTCGTTCGAGCGCATGGCCACCAGCAGCCGGCCGTCTGGGAACGGCAGGATTGAGCTTTCGTTGTACTCGACTGCGATGGAGCGAAATCCGGACCAAGTGCGGCCGTTGTCTTGCGATTGCAGAAACCCGGTTTCGCGATGTGGCGCCTCGGTAGGGTGATACTTGTAGTAGGGCATCAAGAGATCACCGTCGGCGGTGATGGTGATCCGCCCGAAGACGCCCCCGCTCTCACCAACGACCGAGGCAATCGGCTCGGCGCTGGACCACGTATCACCACCGTCCTCGGACCGACTCAGCACCACGGGAAAAGGCCGCCTCGTATCGCTGCGATAGACGCCGTTCTCATAGCAGTCCGCTCGATAGTAGGCACACAGCAGCACCCCGTCAGGCGTCACCCCAAAGGCCGGATTGCGGTCGTCCGGACCACGCGGGTCAATGTAAAACGGGTAGCTCCACGATTCGCCACCATCGTCCGAGACGAACGATGCCAGCCGTCCCCGTTGCCCCAGGTGAAAGTCATCGGTCCGGGCTACGATGACCACCCGGCCGTTTCTCAGGACGTTCATCACCGGCCAATATCCACCGGCATTGACCACCAGAAAGCGCTCCACCGCTCGCTCGCGGTGGATTTCCAGCGTTCCCGGCGCCACTTGCCGAAAGCGCGACTGCATCCAAGCGTCTGTCCCCGTTGCGGCCGCCGACGAGCTAGTCATCTTTCCTCTCCTCCCTTGTGCCGTGCAACTGAACGGCAGTGTACAGGCTGGTCAGGATCGGCGACAGGTATGCCTCCGTGGTAGTTTAGTGTTTACCTGCGTTGCTATCATGTGCCAGGCTAGGTGGGAATCGCTATCAAAACCGTCTTGCCCCCCACGGAACGCTTCTAGCACTTGAATCAAGATGCGTTACGAACCGGCGGAGAAGTGCCCTCCACTCTTGGCGCTGGGTGCGGCGCTCCAGATATTCGTCCCCAATACGATCAGCATCATCCTGCTCACCACGCTCGTTGTCCGTGCGTCCGACCAGTCCGAGCGTTACCTGGGCTGGGTCGTCTTTACCGCATTGGCGATCTCCGGCCTCAGCATCATCTTGCATGCGTTTCCGTTTCGCTACCTCGGGTCCGGCCGTCTCGTTGTTACGAATTTCAATATCCCGCTGCTGGCTATCTCCGTATTGGCCCTCGAAAAAGGCGGCCCAAGCCTGTTAGCGAGTCTCATCGTCGCTGCGACCCTCCTCCAGTTCTTGCTAATCGTGCGCCTCGCCTCACTCCGCCGCGTATTCACGCCGACGGTCAGCGGCATCGTCATCATGCTGGTCGCGGTTTCGGCCGTGCCGTTTATCGTCGATCGCACCATCGGCCAATCATTCGATACGTCGCCGCGCATTCTCGTGCCCGGCATCGTCGCGCTGGGTGTCGGCCTCTGGGGCGCCTTGCAATCTTCACCGGTGGTGCGTCTCTGGACCTTGCCGCTCACCGTTGCAGCCGGCCTGGCCGTCGCCGTGCCCATGGGTCTGTACGATACGAGCGAGGTGACTGCGGCCCCCTGGCTCAGTTTTCCCGAGTGGGCCTGGCCAGGATTCGATCTCACATTCAGTATCCACTTCTGGTCGCTGCTCCCAGCCTTCCTATTCGTGAAATTGACTGCGTTCTTGAAAGCGGTCGGGGACCTCTCGGTCATTTATCGCGCCTCCTATCGCCAGCCGACCGCGCTTGATTTCCGGGTGATCCAGAGTGGCCTCAACGTCTATGGCATCACTACCCTGCTGACCGGCATCCTAGGCACCCTGCCCGTCTCCGCACCGTGGTCCTCCACTGCGGTATACATCAGCTTTACCGGGATCGCCGCGCGAAATGTTGGAATATATCTGGGCCTACTAACTTTGGGCATCGCGCCATTGTCCA
>JAJDZR010000278.1 GCA_022824545.1 Chloroflexota bacterium | reverse complement strand
CGCAGCAACGCGCCAAGCTCCCGGCGGCGCGGGGCATCGGCGAGTAGCTCCGCAATCCGGTCGGCCAGCGCAAACGGATTGCCGGGCGGCGCATACACCCCGTGCGGGCCGAGCAGCTCCCGCGCCACTGCCGTCGCAAACGCGACCGTCGGCAGCCCCATCGCCATGTAGTTCAGGATTTTGCCGTTCCCTTCCGTCTCCGACAGCTTGGGCGCAACTGCAACGTCACCCAAACTGAGATACTGCGGCGCCTGGCGGTACGGTACCCGCCCCGTAAACGTCACGTGGTCGAGCAGTTGCAGGTCGTAGGCCATGCGGCGGTATTGCTCCAACCCCGGATAGCCCATGATGAGGAAGTGCGTGGCCGGCCACTGCCGGACGACCTGCACGGCGGCGTGCAGCAGCTGCGGGATACCCTGATAGTCCGCAAGCAGCCCCAGGAAGACGACGACACGGCGGTCGGCCGGAATGCCGAGCGCCGTTCGCAGTGCAGCAACCTCGGCGTCATCCCTGGGCCGGGGCCGAAAAAAGCTCGGGTCCACGGCATCGGTGAGTGCGAATAGCGGCTTGTCCGCGCGGCCCATCGCTGCCAGTTGCGCCTGTGCCTGCTCCGAGCTGGTGATGATGACGTCGGGGAGGCCGTTGATCCATCGCTCCAGACGGGTGAAGAGCCGGAGCAGCGGGCTACGCGCCGACAGGAAGCCGTGATCGAGCATCTCCGCGCTGAGACTGCCCTGGTAATCGAACACCAGCGGGCAACGGAGCAGCCTCGCTACCACAGCACCGATCAGCGCGCCCTCGTGCAGGTGCGCGTGAACCACGTCCACCCGCTGCCGGACGGCGGCCACAAGCGCGGTCGCGGTGAGCAGCAGGTCGAAGTAGGGCTTATGCCAGTGCGAGCCGATCCGCACGCGCCGCTGCCAGGGCAGACGGGGCATCCGCACGATGCGGATACCGGGCACCGGATCGCCGGTGTGGTAGGTGCAGAGCGTAACCTGGTGGCCAAGCTGCTGGAGCGCGCGAATCTCCTCCAGGATACGGACGTGGCAGCCGTAGTCGGCGAAGAACGACGTCGGAGCAATGCTGAGTATGTGATATGGCACGCGACCCCCTACGCCTCAACACGGCAACACCCGCTCCGACCGGCGCGATTGTAGTGGCCGCACTCGGCGCCCGTCAACCCACTGCCGATCACTCGTTCTTGTATGTCGTCGGAAGCATTCGTTATGCTTGCCCGCAGGAAGCTCCGCCGCCTTGCCTCACGGTGGCGGGGAGGAATGCAACGTGGCCACGCAGGGCACGCTCGACTTTATCAGCCACAGCGCCCGCCAAACAGGACAATTCGGCGCGCAGCTAGGAAGCCTCTTGGCGCCCGGCGATCTCATCTTGCTCGACGGTTCCGTCGGCGCCGGGAAGACGACCATGGCGCAAGGGATTGCCCGCGGGTTGGGGATCAGCGAGCCGGTCATCAGTCCCTCATTTACCATCGTCCGGGAATACGCCGGGCGGCTGCCGTTGTACCACATTGACCTCTATCGTCTGGCGCCCGGGAGCGCACTCGAATCCATCGGGATCGAAGACTACCTGTATGGTGACGGCGCAGTGGTCATCGAATGGCCGGACCGCGCCGACGCCTTGCTCCCGGCAGACCACCTACAGGTACGTCTGCACGTTACCGGCGACACGCAGCGCAGCATCCGCCTGATGTCGACCGGCGACCAGAGCAGCCGGCTGATCGAAGAGTTCCGCCGGCAAGCCCTTGGCAACTGAAGCGTAGAAAACACATCATCATGCTCCGGACGAGCGAAGGCGTCAGTCATCCATGTCGCTAGATGATTCTGCTCCGCAGCAGGCCGGTTCGGCCCTGTGGCCGGAACGGTTGGTAGCGCCCGCGCAGCTCTGGGAGGTGCCGGCTGCTGAGGACGGCGCGCTGTGGATAGGCATTGACACTGCCAGCCGGCTGGGGGGAGTAGCCCTCTGGTGCAACGGCCAAGTGCTGGCGGAGCGCACCTGGCACGGCGGCCTCAACCACACCGCACAGGTCGTGCCGGCACTGATTGACCTCCTCGCTGCCGTGGGCCTGCGGCAGAACCCCGCTACGCCCTTGCTTCCCGACCACGGCGGCGTTGCTTTGGCCGGGGTGGTTGCCTCGACCGGCCCCGGCTCCTTCACCGGGCTGCGCGCCGGGTTGGCGTGCGCCAAGGCGCTCGCCCTCGCTCGTGGCGTGCCGCTGGTCGGCGTGCCTGGCTTGGACGCCCTGGCCTATCAGCTGGCGGCAGTGGTCGGCGTGCGCCGTGGCACAGAGGTATGCGCCGTATCCGACGCCGGTCGGGGCAATCTCTATGCCGCTCGCTATCGCCTACACCGCGGGGGGTTGTGGCGCGTCTCACGCTATGCCGTCATGAGTCCCGACGAGTTTGTAGCGCAGCTCGGCGCTGCCGCCGTGCGGATGCTCGTGGGAGGCGAGCTGCCCCTGAAGACGGCCCGCGCCCTGATCGCGGACCGTGCGGATCGCATGACCGTCGTCACCCCGGCGGCTGCGCTGCGCCGGCCAGGGTATCTTGTGGCGCTGGGCAAGGAGCGCGCGGCCGCCGCCGGTGACCCGGCCGGTCTGGAGCCGCTCTACGTCCGCCGCACCAGCCCCGAGGCAGCCCGCCTCGATTTTGTGCCACCGCCACGACGGCGGTCCGCAGCAGGCACACACAAACGGACATGATGACAACGCAGGTAGGCGCCGGCACCTACACCCTGGCGCCAATGCACGCCGACGACATTCCGGAGATCGTCGAGATCGAGCGCGAGTCGTTCGCCGTGATGTGGCCCGCCGGCGCGTATCGAAAAGAGATACAAGCGAACCGCATGGCGCAGTATTTGGTGCTACGCTATCGTCCGGCGCCCGGCGAAATCGTAGCACCACTGCCGGTGCGTCCGGAGCAGCGCCCCTTCCCGCTCTCGCTGCTGCCCTGGCTTCGCCCGGTGGTGCGGGAGCCGGACCCGACCGGCCCGTCCGTCGTGGGTTACGCCGGCCTGTGGTTGATGGTTGACGAGGCGCACATCACGACCGTTGCGGTGCGGCGGGCTTTCCGCGGACGCGGCCTCGGTAAGGTCCTGATGCTGGCGATGATGGGCCTCGCGCGCGACTTGGGCGCGCGCATGGTCACGCTCGAAGTCCGCCAGAGCAATGCCACCGCCATCAAGATGTACGAAGAGCTAGGCTTCCGGCAACACGGAGTGCGTCGCCGCTACTACACGGACAATGGCGAGGACGCACTCATCATGTGGAGCGAGAAGCTGTCTGCGCCTAACGCCCGGCAACGGCTCGACGCGGCCACACGGGCGCTCAGAGCGCGAGTGCGCTGGGAGCACGCGGACTCATGACGGCGAGCAGTCAGCGATCAGCCGTCAGCATCACCGAACTGCCTTCACGCACGGCTAGTCCGCATCAGAAGTCAGCCCGATGAGCGCCATCCTCCACTTGGCTATCCCACATGGGCAGCGCATAGCATCGCTGTGGAGAACCCCGGCGCCCCTCGCCGCGACAGCACCGCCTTGGCTGCCGGGCTTGCTGCTCGCGCTCGTGCTCACGCCGCCGGTATGGCTCCCCATGCTCCATCCTGATCTGAATCTCTGGGCGGTGCATGATGGTCCAGTCCACTTGGCCAGGGCACACATATTCCAGCAGCACCTCGCTCAAGGTGACTGGTATCCTCGCTGGTTTGCGGAGCATTATGGTAGCTATGGCTACCCATACCTTAACTTCTATGCGCCGGCGATCTACTACCTGACGGTGCTGTTGGCCTGGCTCCTGCCGGGCGAGGGGGTCTATGGCGGCATGCAGTTCGTAGGCGTTATTGGGGCGCTAGGCATGATCTCCGGCGTCTATGCGCTCGGCTGGAAATTGTGGCGCCATGGGCCGGCGGCCTTCTTCGCCGCAGCCATCGTCGCCTATGCGCCATATCCAATCGCTATTAACTTCTTTGTGCGCGGGGCTATCCCGGAGACGGTAGCGGCTGGCTCAATCGTCTGGCTGCTCGTGGCCTGCACTGGCCTTTGGTTTGCTGCCGCTGAAGACCGCCGCGTCACGCCGTGGGTGCTGCTCACGGGAGCCATTGCCGTGGTGCTGCTCCTTACCCACAACCTCTCAGCTCTCCTGGGGGCCTTCATCACCCCCGCGTGGATCGGTTGCCTGTGGCTCTGGCGGCCAAACCGTCGGGCGCTGCTCCTGCTCGTCGGCGCTGCGGTGGGCGCCGCGGTGCTGACGGCCTTCTTCTGGCTGCCGGCCCTACTGGAAGTAGCCCTGGTGCAAGTCGACCAGATACACAGTGGGGGTGTGAATTATCGCAACTGGTTTCTGACTTGGCCCGGCTACCATTCCTCCTACTGGGGCCTTCAGGAGCGAGCACCTTGGACTCGCGGCTTTCCCATTGATCTCCACCTCGTCTACGCTCATTGGTTGCACGGTCCTCCACCGCTTGGTCTTTGGCAGGGCGTTTTATTGCTCGGCGCGCTGTTTGCACTGGCCCTGACCGCCACCCCTCTCGGCCGTCGGTGGGCCGCGATGGTGTGTCGGCCGCCTACCGTCCCCCGCGCACTCCGATTAAGCGTTCTGACGATAGGCTTTGGTCTCCTCCTGGCACTGGTCTGCTATTCCCAATCTTTCGACTGGGCACTGCCCCTGTGGGAACGATTGCCACCATTACGGACCATCCAGTTCCCCTTTCGCCTACTCACCTTCGTCGTCTGCGGCTTGGCCCTGGCAGCCGGCGGTGCCTTGACACTGTGGTTAGCCCAGAGCCGCCGGACCTGGGTGGCTACCTGTATTGTCGTCGCTGCTCTCGGCATTGCCGGAGTCGGTGGCCGAAGCGTGCCACTCAACCCGGCACTGTCACGCACCGTGAGCCTCGCACCCGGCGGCCTCTACGTCAGCACCGCGGAGTTCTTGCCCAAGACTGCTCGCTTGACCACCTGGCATGAAGATGAAGCCCGCGGCTTCTGGCTCTACGAGCGCATGTTCCCCGAAGCCGCCTGGCTCGGTGGCCGTGTCGCTGTCTGGCACGGCAATGTGGCCGTCCGGCAGTTGGCTGGTGGCACCCTTTGGACCAGCGCCGCCGTCACCGTCGCAGGAGACGAGCCGGCGATCCTCGCCTTCCACCAGTTTGCCTTTGCCGGCTGGCGGGCCTGGGTGGATGATCGCCCCGTGCCGGCTGCCCCTGCCCCGTGGATCGAGACCCAGGCCATCCAGCCGGGTTTTCTACTCGTCGCCGTGCCCCCAGGGGAGCATCGGGTTGCCATCCGGTTTGGCCCCAGCGGGCCACGACTGGCGGGTGCTGCCATCTCCTTACTCGCCTGCCTCGCCCTCGCTGCCTGGGCGCTCACTGCCGCCCAACGCAGTACCACGTCCCGCCACCGGCTCATCCTCCGCGGCGCCAGCCTCATCATTGCCCTCGGCGTGCTCGTGGTCAGCGTGCGGCTCGTGCTCCCCCTGTGGCCACCGCCAACGGATCACCCCCCGCAGCGCATCATCGTGACCAACGTGGTTGAAGATTTGCTCGCCGGGCGGGCGACAGTCCACTCGCCAACCGGCGCTGCCTTGGGCCCCGACCGCTTCCTGGACGTGCGCTACCTGTCGGTGCTCGCCCAGGACCGCCCCTTGCGGGACGTGGGTCCACGCGCCCGCCGCTGGCTAAAGCTGCATCCCCCCGCGGCCGTCACCATCACGCTCACGCTCCCCGAGAATGCCTACTTGCAGACCGGCATCGCGCTGGATCCGGCGATGTGGGTGGCACCCTTGGGTGACGGAGTCCGCTTTATCGCCACCATCACGCCGGCCGCAGGACCGGAAACGACCTTGTTCGACATTCCGAACCACCCCCGCGCGCAGGGCGAGCATCGGCGCTGGATAGACGTGGTGGCCGATCTGCGTCCTTGGGCCGGTCAGCAGGTGCAGCTCACCCTGCGGACGGATGGCCGGCAGGGCCCGGCCAACGATTGGGCCGGCTGGGGCGAGCCGGTGATCGTCCAGCTCGACCCCCTGACCGGCGCCCGCCTGCTCCAAAGCAGCGCGGAGATCCAGGAACGCACCTATCGGCCCTGACGGCCCATGAGTTGTCCTGTAACTCAGAATGACGATGCCTGTCCCCGATATATCACCGCGGCGGACGCGGTAGTGTTACTATCACTACGCTATGGACATATTGCTCGCCCTGGAAACGTCGTGTGACGAGACGACGGCGGCCGTCATCGCCGATGGTCGCCGCATTCTGAGCAATGTCGTCCTGACTCAGGAGGTACTGCACCGGCGTTTTGGCGGTGTCGTGCCCGAGCTCGCGGCCCGCGAGCATATTCGGGGAATCGTGCCGGTGGTCGAGCAGGCGCTACGCGACGCCGCGGTTACGTGGTCCGACCTGACGGCGGTCGCCGTGGCGAACGGTCCGGGCCTGGCCCCCGCACTCGTCGTGGGGGTGAACATGGCCAAGGGTATCGCCTTGGCCCACGGCCTGCCCTTGATCGCAGTCAACCACCTGGAGGGACACATCTACGCGAACTGGCTCGTGAAGACTCGGCACCCTAGCGCCGATACGGCGCAGCCGCCGGAGCTACCGGCCGTGTGCTTGGTGGTCTCGGGGGGGCATACCGAGTTAGTCATCATGGAGGACCATTTGCGGTATCGGCTGCTCGGCCGTACTCGCGATGACGCGGCCGGGGAGGCTTTCGACAAGGTGGCGCGACTGCTAGGCTTGGGCTTTCCGGGTGGGCCGCTCATCGAGCGCGCAGCCCAGCGTGCCCCCCCGGAGCAGGACCAGCCGCCACTGACCCGGCCTTGGCTCCGTGGCACCCACGACTTCAGCTTCAGCGGCGTCAAGACGGCGATGCTCCGCCATGTGGAAGCTGCCGGGGGCACCGCCGCGCTGACACCGGCAATGGTCAGCGCCTACGCCGCAGCCTTCCAGCAGACGGTCGTGGATGTCCTGGTCAGCAAAACCTGCCAGGCGGCGGACCAGTTTCGCGCCCGGTGTATCCTCCTCGCCGGCGGGGTAGCCGCCAACGGTGCGCTCCGCGAGACGTTAGCGCGCGCAGCGGCCGTGCCGGTGCAGATGCCCACCATTGATCTCTGCACGGACAACGCCGCGATGATTGGGGCTGCGGGCTACCGCCGCTGGCAGGCCGGCCATGTCGCCGACTGGGACCTCGAAATCTCCCCCTCCGCCCAGCTTGTACCCACCTCATAGTCTAGACTAGCAACCGATCGCAGTAGCTCCCCGGCCGTGTATAGCCAGTCACGAGCCTACGACCGCGCTTGCCGCGGTCGGGCCGGCCTCGATACGCTCCAACCACCGCAGCGGCCGTTTGATCTCGTCGAGCGTCGGCAGCATCTCCGGCCCCTCCCAGACACGATTCATGACCTTGATGCCGCGGGCTTCGACTACGGTGTTGACAAAATGCTCACCGAGGACATATTGCTCCAGCTTCAAGTCCAGTCCAGTCAGCCGGATGAAGAGCTGCTCGGCTGCGCCGCGCCGCCGCGCCCGCTCCTCGAAATGGCGCCGCAGCTGCCGATAGGACGGTAAGTATTGCTGCCCCACCTGCTGCATGACGTGGTTACTGTAGCCTTCCATCAGCGCCATCAGCGCCTGCAAGGACCAGAAGATGCGGCGCTGCTTGTCCGACATCATCAACTCCAACGGGTGCCGGCTTTGCACGAGGTTGGCCCGCAGGCGCCCCAAAAACGCGGCCAACGGGAGGTCCTGGCGGCCGCCGAACAGGTCCAGGGCAAAACTGCCGAGGTAGACCGTGAGGAGATCGTTCAGGTACTCGCGTAGCCACGGGTGCGCCTCGAACTCGAACGCATGCGTGACCTCGTGCAGCGCAATCCAGAAGCGCAGGTCCTCGGATGGCAGTGCATAACGCCGTTCAAGCCGGCCGATATTCGGCTCGACAAAGTACACCTGCCCACTACTGACCGGCTTGCGTCCCAAGAGGGAGATGTCATATTGACCCAGTACACGCCGGGCGAGGTAGCCGAGCAACAAGCCGACCTCAGCGCTGAGTACGACCTGGCTCAAGCCGCTGAGCGCGCCGCCGGCCGACGTGCGTTTGAGGGCTGCCTGATACCCCTGCTCCAGCGAAGCGAATAGGAGACGGAAGTTGGCAATGTTGGCCTCTACCCACTCCTGGCGGTCAAAGGTACGCACGTTCGTGAGCGGCTGGGGCAGCGTAACACCGGTATATTCCGCGACCAGATCGTGGCTGCGGCGCACAAAGTCGGCGTACTGCTGCTGTGCTTGCTGGCGGTCCCAGGGCGCTTCCGGTGTGCGCGACCGGCTCGCCGACGCTGCGACCTGCGCCGCCCATTCCCAGTTGACGAGGCGGTCACCGAAACGCTTGCTAATCAAGCGTCCCGCTACCCAGGCCGTTCCCCCCATCACACCGAGGGCGAGACCCAAGCGCCACATTCTAGGGTTGGTGAACAATGATCGAATCAACGGTATCGCTCCTGCCGCCTTAGTTCCTCACCGTCGAGGCGCTCCGGTCGCCGGCGACCAGCCGCGGTGCGCGACTCACCGCCCGGAGCCACGACCTCCCCAATCCAAGCCGCCACACGTAGTACAGTCCCAGCAACGTCACCGGCACAACGAGGGCGGCATGTACGAGCACAGCGTACACGGTAGCCTGACTCAGCGGAACTCCGGCCTGAGTGAGCACCTGCTGCACGAGATAGTGAAACACACCCACGTAGCCCGGTGACGACGGCACCAGCGTGCCCAAGTTGCCGATGCTCGTGGCGAGGATGGCGAGGGGCACCAGTGGCGGACCCTCGATAGCGAGGGCATAGAGTAACGCGAGATATAACCCAGCCTCGCATAGCCAGGCCCCTACCGTCAATCCCAGCGCCCAGAGCGTGGCCCGGACCCCACCGAGCACCGACAACCCCTGCACCACAGACTCTACGAGGCCACGCGCTCGCCCACGTAGCGTGCGTGGCAGCACTCGGATGATCGGCTCGGCCAGGATCACGGCAAGCATCGGCCGCGCTGCGATCACGACAAGGATGGCGGCAGCGCCGGCAAACAGGACAGCAGCGAGCAGCAACGGGCCCCGCCAATCACCGGTCAGTGCTACCAGCGGCAGGGTGACCGCGGCAAAGATGAGTAAGCACAAGCCGTCGAAGATACGCTCGATCAGCACCGTCGCCAAGGCCGCAGCGCGACTGCCCCCCTCACGACGACGGAGCACGTCCACCCGGACTACTTCACCGAGTCGCGCCGGGAGGATATCGTTCGCCATATAGCCGATCACGACGATGGGGAAGAGGCGTCCCACCGCGACCTCCTGCAGCGGTGCGAGCAAGACGCGCCAACGCGCTGCCCGCACGGCGACCCCAGCGAAATAGAGCGCCAGAGCGGGGACGAGGAGCGCATAGTTGGCTGTGCCGAACGCTGCGCCGACCTCCCGGAAGTCAATCGCCCGCAGTGCCAGCCACAACAGCAGCACACTGATAATGACCCCGAGGAGAGTGTACGAGTGACGGATCACAAGCGCTCATCCTCGGGGGGCCGGAGTTGTTCCCTGATATAAGCCTGCCAGGGAGTCCCGCGACGCAGCCTCCACACCCGCCAGAGCGCCTCCCAGGCAATCGGGAGGTCCATCTTCGATTCACCCACGCGCCGTTCACGGAAGAAGATCGGTGTTTCTACGATCCGGCAACCGGCAAGCTGGCAGGCCAGAAGCAGCTCGATCTGAAAGACGTAGCCTTGGGAGCGGATACCCGCGAGGGGCAGTTGCCGCAATGCGGACGCGCGGAAACAGCGAAAACCGGAGGTCGTATCGCGTATGCGGAGACCGGTGACCCAGCGCGCGTACACGTTCCCGACCCGGCTGAGGAAGCGACGCAACGGGTGCCAGCGGGAATCCACGCCGCCGCCGGCCACGTAGCGCGACCCGATCACGACGTCGTACTCCCGACTGAGCTGCACCATGCGCGGAATAGCCTCGACAGGATGCGAGAAATCCGCATCCATCTCGAAAATACGCTCGGCACCCAGCGCCAGTGCCCGCCGAAAGCCGGCAATATAGGCCGTTCCCAAGCCCTCTTTCTTGACCCGGTGCAGCACGTGGAGGCGCCCCGGCGCGGCAGCCTGGAGGCGGTCGGCAAGGACCCCGGTGCCATCGGGCGAGTTGTCGTCAACGACGAGGATACTGACGGGCGGCTCTAGCGCCAGGACCGCCTTGGTGAACGGCTCAAGATTGCCAACCTCGTTGTAGGTGGGCAGCACAATGATTGTCTTCATATCTTCATAGTAGGAGATCGTGAATGGATGAACGGCCGTCCATCCCTACTGCGCCGCCGCGGGGAAGCTGCGCCGGCGCACCGCCCGGCAGCAGGCCGCCGGTCCCTACCTTGTAGACCGAGGTGTTGCCGGCACGAAATACCGTTTCCAGGCCGGCTTCGAACTTGGCACGCGCCGCGGCGCCGTAGTCCCGGTATTTGCTCGCTTCGAGATAGCCGTAGACGATGTACTCCACATTGTAACGATCCAGGAGATGCCGTACCTCAGCCAGATTGCTCGCACGATAGATTGTATCAATGTCGCGCTCGCGCTCCACGATGGCGCTCTCGGCGGCCGCACCGCGCCACAGGCGTTCGTGCTGGGGCCACCCCAGCACCGTGGGGAGACCGGTCTGGGTGGCAATCCGCGCATAGTGGCTGTACGGCCCACCCACCGCCTCCAGCACGACCGGACGACCCGGCACGTTCTCGATGAGCCACTGGGCCGCCTGATAGTCCTCCGGCTGGTGTTGCTTCAGGAACGCAAACCCGTCGAGCGTTGGCGTCTTGCGAAAGCCATCGGTGCGCTGCACCGTCGTCGCTGCCGGGTAGACAAGCCCCAACACGACCAGCGCGACACCCAGCACCGCCGCGCCGGCAGCAAGTCCCGGTGCCGCCGGACGGCTCGCCCGCACCGCCCGCCACAGGCTGCTCCCCACCACGTAGGTGCCAAACGCACCAACCACGGCGAGCAGCGTCCAGGCCTGATAGTAGAGCTTGAAGACAGTGTTCATCCGGCGCAGCGCAGCACCGTAGAAGTCTTGGACGTAGACCACCTCGCAGGCTCCGATCAGGGCGGCGGCGAGACCGAGCAGCACCAGGGCAAACACCACTGCCGGCCGCTCGCGCTGTGCCCAGATCGCCCAGGCGGCAGCCAGACCGAGCAGGAGGCTCACGGCCAGCACACCGTTACCGCGCAGGGCCGCCAGCACGGTCACCACCACAAAGGCCGCGGCCCAGATTGCGCCGGCGGCGCGCCCCCAGCCGGTCGCAGGAACCATCCCGGCTGCTTGCCTGGCCGACGCGAACGCACCGCGCGTCAGTCCGAGACTCCGCCACGGCAAGACGGTGGCCAGAAACGCGACACTTGGCACCAGCAGCAGGCCCCAGAACACAACGAACTGGTCGAGGCGGCTCCTGATCGGTACGAGGCCCAGGCCGGAGGCCGGCGGCTCGAAATCGACATAGAACGGGAAGAACAGCACGACGGCTATCACCGCCGTTATCACCACACTCACGAGGGCGGCCCCGGCCCCGCGCATGGTCGGCGTGCGCCGGACCATGGCGCCGGCCATGGCCACGGCAGCAAGCACGAAGTAGGTCGGGAAATCCCAGCTGTTGAGGCTATAGAGCGCCCCGATCAGGCCAGCGCCGACGAGCAACCGCCCCACCTCAGCGCGGTCGCGGCGCCACGCCGACCAACGCGGCACCGGCGGATGCAGCCACCAGCTGAACGCGACCTGGAGCGCCAGTAGCGTGAACGGCAGGGCAAGCACGTGCGGGTGTAAATCGCCCAGCAGAAAACTGAACGCCGGAAACTCGTTGATCGTGTAATCGAGGTCCCGTCCGGTAATCTCGCCGCAGGCGAGCGGCACAGCGGGAGAGGCCGGGAGGCGGATGGCGACATGGAAGGCACCAGCGGTAAGCTCGGTCAGCGGGCGGCCCAAAGCCCCGGTGCCGGTGGCTCGGCCGCTTGAATCGGCCCGTAACGTGGCGAACTGCTCGCTCTCCCCGCTTGGCTGGCGACAGGGACCGCGGCCCAGCAGGGCGCGGTACGCGCCGTTTGGCTCCAGGCCAGCCACTTGCAGCGTGACCTCCGACCGATACAGACCGGCATCG
>JAJDZR010000138.1 GCA_022824545.1 Chloroflexota bacterium | reverse complement strand
GGGGGGGGGGGTGGGGGCGGGCGCGGGGGCCCGGCGGGGGGGGGTGGATAGGCAGGAGGCGGTGGGGTTGGCGCGTTCTTTTCGTCGGGTTTCGACGCTTGCCGAGGCTGCGTTGTGGAAAGCCCTGCGGGGCCGCCGCCTGGATGGTCTGAAGTTCCGACGGCAGCATCCGGTGGATGGGTTCATCGTTGATTTCTATTGCGCCGAGCAACGGTTGATTGTCGAGGTGGATGGATCAATCCATGACCGGCAGCGGGCAGCGGATGAGGAGCGGCGGGCAGTCCTCGATGCCAGTGGCTATCGCGTTGTGCGGTTGTCGAATGACACCGTGCTGAATGATCCGGCTGCGGCCCTCGCGGCAATCCGCGCGGCGGGGGCGGCGGACCTCACCCCCCGGCCCCCTCTCCAACATTTGGAGAGGGGGAGTAGATTGCGGCGAAAGCCGCAATGACGGGGCGGTAATCCAGGGCGCCGACAAGGGACGCCCCTACAAGGGATGATGGCTGGGCGCAGCGTGCTGCGCCCCTACAGCTTGGTCGGTGCCTGCCCCTGGTGGGGGTGTGCTAGAGTGTGGGTGAGGGGGCCGGGAGATGGTCAGGGGGGCGTTGCTGCTGGTAGACGTTCAGAACGATTTCTGTCCGGGTGGGGCGTTGGCGGTGGGGAGTGGCGATGAGGTGGTGGTGCCACTGAACGAGTACATTGCGCGCTTCAGGGCGGCGGGGCTGCCGGTGTTGGCCTCGCGGGACTGGCACCCTGAGCAGACGGTACATTTTGAGGCGGGCGGTGGTCTGTGGCCGGCACATTGCGTGCAGGACACGCCGGGGGCGGCGTTTCACGCGGACTTGCGGCTGCCGGACGGTGCGATCATCGTGACGAAGGGTGACGATCCGAGCGAGGACGCCTACTCGGTCTTTCAGGGCCGCGCGGCGGGTGGGGCCGGGGCGGCGGAGGCGCTGCGGGAGCTGGGGGTTGAGCACCTGTTCGTGGGCGGGCTGGCGACGGACTATTGCGTGCGCTCGACGGTGTTGGACGGGCTGCGGGCCGGCTTTGGCGCGACGGTGCTGCTCGACGCCATTCGCGGGGTGAACGTGGCGGCGGGGGACGCGGAGCGGGCGCTTGCGGAGATGGTGGAGGCCGGGGCGGCGGTGACGACGCTGGGGCGGTTGGAGTTGTCTGAGCCGGTGGATGGGTGAGTGGGCCAATGACGGAAAGCAACGGCGAACGCGATAGTGGTGGAGCGCCGCGCAGCGGCCCGGAGCGGGTGATCGTGTACACAAAGCGGGGGTGTGGCTGGTGCTACGAGGTGCTCAGTCTGCTCGATAGTCGCGGGATCGGGTACGAGGAGCGCGAGGTTTATAGCAATCCGCGGTACTTCGACGAGATGGTGGCGAAGTCGGGGCAGTGGCTGGCGCCGGTGGTCGAGATAGACGGGCACCTGCTGATTGATACGGATGCCTACGAGGTGGGGCGCTACTTGGCGCAACTGGCGGAGTAGGGTTGCTGGCCCCCCTGTGGCCCCCCCGCGTGGCAGGGGGACGTGGATTTGCGATTGCGCGGGAATGGCGGATTTGAGCGGCGCAGGAGGGACGGAGGCCGGGTCGCCGCGAAGTGCTTGATAAACATGCAATATCGTAGTATGCTCTATACATGCCGGAAACGAGTAGGCGGCGGATACAGCGGCGACTAGAGCGGGAAGGTTGGTACTTGGCACGACACGGCGCCAATCATGACCTGTACGAGCATCCTGAGCGCCAGGTCGTGATTGCGCTGCCCCGTCACCGGACCGTATCTAGCGGCGTAGCCCACGCTATTGCGCGGTCCGCCGGCTGGACGAAGTAGGAGGGAGCGATGCTGCGTTATCCAGCACTCGTTGATGGTGAAGAGGGCGCCTATGGCGTGGTCTTTCCCGATCTGCCGGGCTGTGTCGCGATGGGACACACCATCAGTGAGGCGCTACTCCATGCGGAAGAGGTACTGCGGGACTACGTGGCTGCAATGGAAAAGCATGGCTGGGAGATTGCGGCTCCGAGCGCATTTGCTGATGTGGACGTACCGCCAGGGAACATCCTCATCGTCGTCCCCTTAGTACGCCGGCCAGCCGTCGCCTGGCTCGCACGGCGTATAGCGCAACTGGCGTAAACGGGCGCTTGTATGGCTTGGAGTGGACCGCGCGATGTATGGGAGAGCTTGCGCTGGCGCCTGGGCGGCCCGCGCAGGCTAGTCCCCGGAATTCCCGCCGGGACACTCCCGGCATGCCGGTCGCGGGTGCTCGCTATCGTGCTGCTGGTAGCCGGAGTTGCTGTCGTCGGGTGTGGTGAGGCGGCGGCGCCGGGGGCGGTGGCTACGCCGGCGGCGGGGGAGGTCGCGGCTGCGCCTACTGCTGCCGTGGCGCCGGCGGCAACGGCCGCGGCGGGGGGGCCGGCGGTCTCGGTGGACACGCGGACGCTGGTGGCGACGCAGCTGCAGGTGCCGGCACAGTTCCAGCGGGGGGCGTTTGCGCGGCCACGTGAGTTGCAACTGGTCTCCGGTTTTGGGATCAGCGTCTTTGCGGCCGACTTGCCGGGGGTAAGGACGATGGCCGTGGCGCCGAACGGGGACCTGTACGCCACGCTGCCGAGGCGAGGGCGGATTGTCGCATTGCCCGACCGCGACGGTGACGGGGTGGTGGATAGCGTGGAGACGGTGGCGTCCGGCCTCGACTGTCCCTACGGGATGGTCTTTCGGGAGGGCAGACTGTACGTGGCGCTGTCCGGGCAGGTGGTGCGCTACGCCTACGTGCCGGGTGAGTGGGCGGTGGGGTCGCCGGAGGTGATCGTGGACGGGCTGCCCGATTCGGGGTGTCAACCGCACCACTATCGCGGGCTGGCCATTGACGACGCCGGGATGCTGTACGTGTCGTTAGGCTCGACGTGCAACGTGTGTATCGAGCGGGACGGGCGGCGCGGCGGGGTGATGCAATACCGGCCGGATGGGACGGGCGAGCGGCAGTATGCCACCGGCCTGCGTAATCCGATTGGTCTGACGTTCGATCCGGCGACGGGCGAGCTGTGGACGGTGGTGAACGAGCGGGATTTGCTCGGCGACGACATCCCGCCGGACATGGTGACGACCGTGCAGGAGAGCGCGAACTATGGCTGGCCGTTCTGCTATCAGGGTGGGGACGGCGCGTGGGTGGTGGATAGCCGGGTGCCGGCGCGGAACCCGTCGTGCGCCGAGCTGACGGCGCCGACGGTGCCGGTGCAGGCGCATTCGGCGCCGCTGGGGCTGGCGTTCTATGACGGGGAGCAGTTTCCGGCGGCCTACCAGGGCGATCTGTTCGTGGGCTACCACGGCTCGTGGAACCGGAGCCGGGCGACCGGGTACAAGGTGGTGCGGATCAGGTTTATCAACGGGCAAGCGCAGCCACCGCTGGACTTTGCGCGTGGCTGGCTGACCGGGCCGCGGGGGCCGGCGGACGCATGGGGCCGGCCGGTCGAGCCGGTGGTGGGGAGCGACGGCAGCCTGTACGTCACCGATGACCGCACGAACGCGATCTACCGGATCAGCTACGTGGGGTAGTAGCTCCGACTGGGACTTTCCCCACTCACTGTGGATGTGACCATTATCTGCTTTCCTAGGGGGTGTTTATGCGTTACGATATTGAATTGCTGACGTTCTCTGACGCGCTGTTACGGTCGAAGACCCGCGATGCTCTCGTCGCCGTGATACGCGCGAAGAAGATCAAGAGTAGGCAGGATATATTCGATGCGCTCAATCGCCAAATACCTGATTTCTATGCCTCGAACTGGGATGCTTTGCACGATCTCTTGGGCAGTCTTTATTGTGTGCCGGACCATAAAGTGGTAATAAAGCATGATGGTCTCCCGGTAGGACTGACCTTCCCTGAGTTGAAGATATACCTTGAGGTGCTAATCGCATGCATAGAGTCTTGGCGCTCAGATCATGCCGCGGAGCATTCACGTACTTTTGGCTCTCCCATGCATGAGCTTGAGGCCATCTTCCCTACCTGGTGCCGCGCGCTCGCCGAAAAGACCCTGTACTGGGGACAGTCCAGAAGGTGAGCGATGCCAGTGCGACGGCCGCTGATTACCCTGCTGACCGACTTTGGTAGCCGGGATACCTACGCGGGCGTGCTGAAGGGGGTGATTGCTGGCATCTGTCCTGAGGCTGCCGTCGTGGACCTGACCCATGCGGTAGCGCCGCAGGACATCCGGGCCGGCGCGTTTCAGCTGCTCGTGGCCTGTCCGTACTTTCCGGCGGGCAGTGTCCATCTGGCGGTGGTGGACCCCGGCGTGGGCACGGACCGTCGGCTGATCGCGGTGGAGGCCGGTGGGCACTTCTTCGTCGGGCCGGATAACGGACTGCTGCGCTGGATTGTGGAGTGGCTGGCTGCGGACAGCTGGCGAGCGGTGCAGCTGACGGAGCCGCGTTATTGGCTGGCGCCAGCGAGTGAGGTCAGCCACACGTTTCACGGGCGGGACATCATGGCGCCGGTTGCGGCGCACCTCGCGGCGGGCGTGGCGCTGGAGCGGCTCGGCAGCCCCGTCGGCGCGCTGGCGGGCACACCCTTGCCGTTGCCGACGCGGGATGGGGACCGGCTGCGGGGCGAAATCCTGCACGTGGACCACTTCGGGAACGCCATCACCAACATCCGCCGGGAGCACGTATCCGTGCCGGGCGGGGCGCTGCGAGTGGACATCGGTCCCCACAGCCTGTGCGGTCCGGTCGAGAGCTATGCCGGCGTTGCCGTCGGTGAGCCGTTGGTGATCTGGGGCAGCACCGGCTTTCTGGAGTTGGCGGTGCGCGAGGGGAGCGCGGCTGCCAGCCTGGGTATCAGGCATGGCGATGCGGTGTGGGTGAGGGGTGCTGGCCCCCCTGTGGTGCCCCCCCGGCGGCGGGGGGGCGGGGAGGGTCCCACTCGCAGGGGTAGGTATTTACATGGATGGACAGGATAGACAGGATGGGGGGTATGAGTGGGATGGATTCCCTAGACTCACAAACGAAGGGCAACACCAAAGTAAGGTGTTGCCATGGGACAAGCATACACGCAGCTTAACA
>JAJDZR010000213.1 GCA_022824545.1 Chloroflexota bacterium | reverse complement strand
GCGGCCGCCCCGCATGGCCCGGTCAAGCCGGCCAACTGGCTCTTCTTGCAGTCGGCGTTTCATCTGGGCGCCGCGACCAATGTGCCGGACGAGTCCTGGACCTTCCTCAGCTGGTGGGCGGGGGAGGAAGCACAACGCGCCTTCCAGCAGGGGACGGTCCGCAAGGGCCGGGTACCATTGCCGAGTATGCCGCCACCGGCGCGGCGCTCGGTCGCGCAGTCGGTGGCGCCGTATTTTGGTGGCGATGTAATCGTGCCGGCGCTGGAGCACGCGCGCGATCTGCCGCTGCATCCGGCGCGGGCGCAGCTGTTGCAAGCCTTCGAGGCGGGGATGGCGCCAGTGTGGGAGGGCACGCAGTCGGTGGCGGTGGCGACAGCGGCGATTGCCAAGACGCAGAACGCCATTCTGGCGGGGTAGGATGGACCTATCCCCCGGCCCCTTCCCTGATGAAGGTTGCGCACTTGATTAGGTAGTGTGTTGACCCCCGCCCTGACCCTCCCCCGTCCCGACAGGGGAGGGAACACACCCGTCCCCCCGCCGCAGCGGGGGGCGAGGGCAACCACAAGGGTTGCCCCTACAATGGACGCCATCGCCCTGGCTTCCCGCCGGTGCGGGGATGGTGGGGGCGGGAGTGAGGGCTAGGAGGAGGGGGCGTCACGCCGGGCTTGGCCGGCGGAGAACAGGGTCCCGGGCAGGTTACGCTCCTGCGCGCCGATGATGCCGATGCCCTGAAGCTCTTCGGGGACATCCTCCGCGATGGCGCCGTCGGCCATGATGTAGGTCTCGTCGGCGATCTCGCTGATGGTCGGGTCGTGGGTGGCCATCATGATGGTCACGCCCTCATCGTTGACGATCCGGCGGAACAGGAGCATGATCTGGAGGCCCGTCACGCTGTCAAGCTCGCCGGTCGGTTCGTCGGCTACGATCAGCGAGGGGCGGTTGACGAGGGCGCGGGCAATGGCGACGCGCTCCTGCTCGCCGCCCGATAGCTCGAACGGGCGGTGCCCCATGCGCTTCGACAGGCCGACCAGTCCCAGCACCTCGACCGTCCGCTCGTGGCGCACGCTCGATTTGACGCCGGCAATCCGCAGCGGTAGCTCCACGTTCTCATACGCCGACAGTACCGGCAGCAAGGCAAACGTCTGGAACACAAACCCAATCTCGTGGCGCCGCAGCTTGGTCAGGGCGCCATCGGAGAGCTTGTTCGTGTTCTGGCCCTTGATCGTGGTCGTGCCGCCGGTGGGCCGGTCGAGGCCACTGAGCAGGTTGAGGAGCGTGGTCTTGCCCGACCCGGAGCGCCCGCGCAAGGCGACGAGCTGGCCGGGCATTATGTCGAGCGTGACGTCGCGGACGGCCACAACTTCCTCGCCGCCGAGGCGATACACGCGACTGACATCCTGACAGGCGACAATCGGCGGCTCCGTCGCCGCGCCATCCGGTTTCGCACCAAACGTCTCGGCAAGGCTGACGGCACTCATCGTTGACCCCTAGGATCCGGCCGCTGGCGCACCGCTGAAGCCGGAGAGGCGCCGCTCGACGGGCCGCACCACAATTCGTCCGTCTTCCATTTCCACATGGACGCGGTCGCTCATCCCCAACTGCTCCAGGAACTCACGCGGTATTTGAATGCGGCCGGCGGCGTCCATGACCACGAACTCGTCATGGGTCTGCTCGGTATCGGTGCTGCCCGCGCGCCGGACGGTCTCGGTGCTCGTCCGGCCGTCGCGGATGGCTACCACGCGGTCCACGCGGAAGGCAATGGCCGGGTCGTGGCTGACAATGACGATAGTCGTCCCATACTGGTCGCGCAGGCGGCGGAAAATCTGATAGATGCTCTTCGCCGTGGCCGTATCCACCTCACCGGTCGGCTCATCGGCCAAGAGCATTGGCGGTTTGTTGGCCAGGGCGATGGCGATGGCGACGCGCTGCTGCTCACCGCCGGAGAGCTGCGAGAGGCGATGGCGCATCCGTTTGCCCAAGCCGACGGCATCGAGGATCTCCTTTGACCAGTCGCGCTGCTCGCGGAACGACTTGCCGGCGATAGTCATGGGCAGGCGGACGTTCTCCAGCGCCGACAAGTAGGGGATCAAGTTGCGCGAGCTTTGCTGCCAGACGAACCCGACGGTCTCGCGCTTGTAGCGCATGAGGCCGTGATCGTTCAGCTTCAGCAAGTCCAATTCGTTGACGCTCACGCGCCCGGCGGACGGCCGGTCGAGGCCACCGAGGATATTCAGCAGGGTGCTCTTGCCGCTGCCACTATTGCCGATAATGGCCATCATCTCGCTGCGCTTGACAATCAGGTCCAAGCCCTGCAAGGCCACGACTTCGAGGTCGGCGACCTTGTAGATCTTCACGAGGTTGTCACAGGCGATCATCGTGTCGCGAGGCACGACGAGTGCCCGGCGGTCTTCCTCGCTGAGGATGGACTGCCCATCGCCGCCGCGGCGGCCGCCGGGCCGCTCCGCGGGCAGCGTGGCGCGCTGCGGTCGGCGTCGAGCGCCAAGGATCGTTGGCATCTTCATCCGGTTTCTTCTCCGAACTTGATGGCCTCGTGAATCTTGAGCCGCGTCAGCATCCAGATGAAGGCCGGTACGGCCACGGCCAGGACGGCGCCGAAGAGGATGTATATCTTGCCGATGTCATCCCAGGCCGTCATGGTGATGAACTCGGGGATACCGCCGTGTCTATCAACCTTGAGCTGGAGGAAAGGAATGAAAATCTTGCCGGTAATGACGCCGAGCGCCGTGCCGGTCAGCACGCCAACGGCGATCAGGAAGCCCTGCTCGAACACGAACAGGTTAATCAACTGGCCGATGGAGAGGCCAATCGCGCGCAGAATACCGATCTGCTGGAAGCGACGCTGGAAGGAGAGATAGGAATAGAGCATGAAGCCGACGATGGTGAGCAGTGCGGCAATTAGGAACCCGGCGGTCAGGATGCCGAATATGCCGGTGCGCCCCGGATCATCGCGCAGCCGCACGGTCAACTCGCGGGCATCGAAGAAACGATGGATCAGGAATCCCCCTTCCGACAGGTCGTTGACAATCTCCTGCGGATGGATACCCGGGATCGTCTTCGCCCACACGTCGTAGGGGAGCCGCCCGGTCTTGTCGAACAGGTAGTCGAGGTTGACGATCACGAAGTTGTCCGTGTCCGGCCACAGGCGCGGCCAATAGTAGGTCACGCCAACCAGGTTAAGCTCCATCTGCTGGTTCTTGACCTGCAAGCGGATGGGGTCGCCGAACTTAAGCTGGAAGTCCCAGAATAACTGGCTGTCCACAATAACACCGCGGTCGTCGGCACCCAACCGATTGAGCAGGGCGACAAAGTTCTCCGGGGCGAAGTCATCACGCCACCAGGAAACACGGGCAAAGTCGGACGTGTCAATGCCGAGCACAACAACATCGCGGTGCCCACGGGCCAGTCCCGTGATTTGCACACGCCCATCCTCCTCGAAGACCCGTGTCGCGTCTATCACGCCGGCGACGTGTTTGTGCTCCTCGACGGGAATGAAATTCCACTCTTGGCTAATCTCATCGTAACGTCCCGACTCGGAGAGGAATAGGTCCGAGCCGTTGGTGTAGTACACGCGGTCATTGAAGTTGCGGTCCAGGGTTTGGGCGACGGAGGCGCTATAGGTCCCGAGCGCAAGGGTGAGGATGAGCAGCATGACCAGGCGCGTATACTGCCCCGGCATCCGGCCGATCTGGCGGAGGCCGAGCAGGACCGAAACGCCCCAAATGCGACCACCGACGCGGGCCAGAATCTCAATGAACAGTGGCAAGATGCGGAGGAACAGGAGCGCGCACGCGAAGACAAAAAGCGCCGGCACGATCAGGAGCAGCGGGTTGGAGAACACGCCGCCCTCTTCGCCAAGCGTGATAAGCGAGCGCTGCTCGCGCAGCAAGTAATAGCCGTAGCCCGCAGCGCCGGCGACGATGAAGTCGAAGAAGAAGCGCTGCAAGACGGCCCGGCGGGACGTCCGGGCAACGTCTTGCTTGTAGGTGACGATGCTGAAGCGGGCGGCAGCAATCGCCGGGAGTAGCATGGCCAAGATAGAGAGGCCCACGGCGAGGGCGGCAAACTGATAGGTCTGGGTGTTCAAGTTGATCGGCAGTAGCTCGCGGTCGGCAAAGACCAAGAAGGTGTAGGTACGACCGATGAACTGGGCGAGCACGACGCCGAGGAGTGGCCCAACGACGACGGCGAGAATCCCCAGGAGGCCACCCTCGGACAGGTAAATACCGAGGACTTGCAGGTTGCTGCCGCCGCGGCTCTTGATGATGGCGATCTCATTGCGCTGGCGGTCCACGATCATGCTGGCCGAGATCACGATGTAGTAGAGGACGATGCCGACAATGGGGGCGGCGAGCACGAAGAGCAGGATTGTCAGGAAGAAAAGGCTGCGCTGGAAGTCGAGCAGAATGTCCTCCGGAGAGAACTCCATGCGCACTTCGCCCAATGTGTTGGTCATGCTGGTACGCATGTTGACCAGCCCGCTCAGGATGGTGCCGACGTTGTCTGCGTGGATTGCCTCGACGTCGAAGACCTGGAACCAGGTCAGCTCCTCGACGGCATCGGGGTACTCGCCCATCATGTGCTGGATATAGGCTTCCTTGGGGAGCAGGACCACGGCGTTGAAGTAGTCGAGCTGATAGAACCAATAGTCTTCTTCAGGGTCCTTCGGCCACCAGCGTCCGACGATCTTGACGTTGATCGGGATACGCTCGCGGTTGCGCTCGAAGACGTAGACGATGGTTTCTCCAACGTCAATGCCCAACTCGTCCATCCCCTTGGTGGTGATCATCCCTTCGATAGCGCCCTCAGGTGTTTTGGCTATCTCGGGGTACCGACCGTCAATGATGGTGGAGTGGTCCTGGACATCCTCCATGAAGGCGATGTAGCCGTACCCCGCGAAGTCCCGGCCCTGGAGGCTCTCTTCGTCGAGGCGCAGGAGAATGGGTAAGGAGTCGGTCTGGGCATAGCTGGCGTAGATTTGCCGGGGGATGCCGAGCATCTGCTCGGATTGATCCTTCAGCAGGGAATCGGCCTCGCGGTATAGCTCGGGACTGACACCCTCCGGCTCGTCCGGCACGACCGGTGGGGTGGGTAGCGGCGTCGCACCAGTACCGGCGCCGGCACCACCTAATCCCCCGCCACCGCCGCCACCGCCCTGCGCCGCCTGCACCGCTTGCTGCGTTATTTGGACTGGGGGGTCCGGCGCAAACCAGCGGAGCATGATGCTGGACTTGGGCTGCGCGCGCTCCTCCGGCTCTTCAAGCTGCCGATGGAGGAGTGCGGCGCTCATCCCCTCGGCGTACAGAGGGATACTGGTAATCAGCGTGACGGTAATCACCTGGCCGGCAATGATCGCCAGCATCAGGTTGAGGTTGTTGAGAATCCGCTTGAGGATCATCCACAGCGTGGAGTAGGCCCTCAGCAGCGGCAGGAAGAGCACCATTGTCATTCTCGCTCGTAACACACCGACCGGTACCGGCGGCCTGGCCGAGACGGTCGGCTAGGCCCCGGCCAAGATAACCATACCCTCTTCCACACCCTCTTTAATCTCGGTCTGGCCGCCACTGGACAACCCCGGCACGACGTTGCGCGAACGTTTGACCGGTACGCCGTTGATCTCGTCATTGTATTCGACGAACTGACGCTTCCCCACCGTCCGCACGGCGGCCTGCGGGACCAGCAGCACGTTCTCTAGTCTCTGCAAGATGATCTTGACGCGGGCCAGCATACCGATCTCGACGCCCGCCCCCGGCCAGGGCACGTCAATCTTGGTCGAGCGGTCGGGAATCAGGCCGGTCTGGGTACGGACCTGGCCCGGGATGAGGGTGATCTTGCCGAGGATGACCTGATCCGGAAACTGGTCCTGCATGCGGATCTCGACCGGCTGGCCGACCGCGAGACGGTGCAGATCGCCTTCGCCGATGTCGGCACTGATGATGAGCTTGGTCGGATCGGAGATGAAGATGACCGGCCGGTAGGCGGCAATCGTGTCGCCGGGGAAGATGTCTACGCGGGTAATCAGTCCATCGAAGGGCGCAATGAGCTTGGCTTCGAAGTCCCGACCTTCAAGCTGCTCTAAGTCCAGCCGGGCCTGCTCCAGGCTCTTTTGGAGCGCCTGCACGTCGAACGCATGACTCTCCAGTGTGCGCTCGTGGCTGGCATGTCGGTCGGCGAGCCGGTCCTTGGCCCGCTGCAGGCTGATCTTGGCCAACTCGATGCGGCGCTCCTGGTCCTTGAGCGCCACCTGCGACGGCCCGACAAAGAGATCATCGAGCCGGGCCTGCGCCGCGACGAGATTGGCCTCGACACTGGGGATCGCCGCCTCCGCGCTCGCAATGGAAAGCTGCAAGGTGCGGATCTGATTGCGGAGCGGGGCAAAGTCCTGAGCCCTAGGCGGCACGAACAAGGAATCGAGCTGTGCTTGTGCTTTGCGGATATTCAGCTCGGCCTGTTGGATGTCGAACTGATCGAGGGTCCCAAGTCTCTGTAGACCCAGCTTGGCGGCCTCGACATTGTGTTCGGCCTGCCGTATTGCCCACGGCGACGGCCCAAGCGACTGGAGCTTGGTGTAGGTGTTCCGGGCACGCTCAAGAGCAATGAGAGCGGTCCGGATAGCAGCATCGGACCGGGGTGTGCCGGTAGATTCCAGGATGGCATTCTCGTAGTTGATCTCCGCCTTCTCGACGTCCAAGCGTGCGTTCTCCAGGTCCTGAGGCAATACACGAGGGGCGTCGCGCAACTGGGCCAACTGCGTGTTCGCACGGTCCAAGGCGATCTCCGCGGCGCGGATATCTTCCGTGCTCGGACCTTGGAGCAGCTTCTCCAGTCGCAGCTGGGCACTTTCCAGTGCTGCTTGGGCATTGGTCACGGCCAACTGCGACGGTGGCACGATCGCCGCTGCGAGATCGGCCTCCTTCGCTGCCAGGTCGGCCTTTTTGCCCTCGATGTCCGCATGCGCCCGGTCGAGCGCTGCTTGCGCCGAGACGATGGAGGCTTCGGCGCTCTTGATCGCACTCGCCGTCGGCCCGACACTCAGCAGCTGCTCCAAGGCCAACTCGGCTTGCTTGACCCCTAGATCGGCCTGGAGCACGGCCTCTTCTTCCACTCTCGTGTCGAGTTGCGGCTCCTGCGCGAGCCGTGCCTGCAACCGCACCTCCGCCTGCTCGAAGTTGACACGGGCTTTGGCAATACGTAGCTGGAGGTCACCAGTTTCCAACTCGGCGAGCACGTCGCCTTGCTTGACCGTCCGCCCGGATTTCACATTCACGCTGCGTAGGCGGCCATCATTCTTGAAGAAGAGCTGCGATTCCCGGGCCGCCGTGACCCGCCCCAAGTTCGTGATCGCCTCGACCAGCGTACCGCGTGTGACCTCGGTGGTCGGACGAGTTTCCTGAACGCGCGTCCGCTTGAGTGGCGTGGGCGTGGGCGGCAGCGGCGTGAATACCGTTGGCGCGTCACAAGCAGTGATGAGGGCCAATCCTCCCAAGAACAGCGCCAGTGTCGTGCGTCTCCACGCCATGATGTCCTCTTTACCTAATATGGTAGCAACAACGCGATCTATCGCCGTATCCGAACCCCATGCCGGCTCGCCGAGGCCCTCCCGCAGCAAGTCTCCGACGGGAAGTGCCCGGCGACAGTGTTGATTAACCAGTTTAAGGGAGCACAAGTAGCACCGTCAACCGGCGGTGTTGTCCGCTCACGATCCCTAGATTGTACCGGATGATCGTCATCTTCAGCACTCCGCCGGACGAGGCAGCCGCGACAGAGGGACAGATTCAGGCTTGCAGCTAGCGTGCTGCCGCCGGACGTGCCGCTCGGAGGAGCGGCAGCAGGCTGAGGAGCGCGGCCAGCAGCACAAGCGCGGCCACGATCAGGATAACCGGGCTAATGCCGATGATATCGGCCAGCGCAGCAGCGAAGAGAATAGGAATGACCGACCATACACTATTTAGCACAAACAGGATGGCAAAGATTCTCCCCCGCAGATGTGGGGCCGTGGCCTCTACCAAGACCGTCTGCGCGGGCACCATTACCAGGGCAAAGGCACCGCCGATCAGCAAGGCCACCAGGCCCACCAGCCCGGCATAGACCGCAACCTGCCACGGCAGGAGTGCGAGCGGACCGCCGCTGGCGAGCGCTGGCGCCGCCTCTTCGAAGAGCGGGCGCACGACCGTGAGTGCCGGCAACATAACGGCCATGGCGATCAGGCCCGCGAACACGAGCCGCGTGCGGTTCCACTGCTGGCCCCAGTGACCAATGGCAGCGCTGGAGAGGAGAATGCCCAGTCCCGCCGGACCGAGCACGTAGCCGGCGTCCTCGGGGCTGAAGCCGAGCACCCGCGAGACATAGCCCGGCCCTAGGGTGGCCAGCAGGTAGACAATGGCAATGGTTACGCTCAAGAGAACGAGCATCGTCCGCACGGCGCGGTTGGTACGCAAGAACTCGAATCCGATGCCTAAGTCGCGCCAGAGGGCACCGCCCCGCAAAGCTTCGAGCAGCGCTATGTGCGGCGGTGGGAGGTGCTGCTCCAGACGAGGCATGAGGGCGACGGCGAGGCCGGCGAGCGCATAGGCGGCCGTGATGACGGCAAACAGGCCAAGCGGCCCAGCCAGCTTGAGCATCGTCGGCCCCAAGAGCACGAAGCCCAGCACTTGGGTCAACGTAAACGACATGTTGAAGAGCGAGTTGGCGGCTAAGAGGTGGCGTCGGGGCATGACGAGGGGGATAGTGGCGATCTCCGCCGGGGCGAAGAACTGACTGAACGCCGAGTTGAGCATGGTCAGCGCATAGATCGCTAGCACCGAGCGGTCGGTGGCAAGAAAAGCCAGTACCAGCAGAGCACGGCTCAGATTGGTGAGGACCAGTACCCAGCGTTTGCTGAGACGGTCAACGAGCGCCCCGGCCGGCGGTCCGAGGAGCAAGGCAGGAATCGTGAAACTAGCGACCACCAGACTGACACTGGTACTGGAGTTGGTTAGCCGTTCGACTTCGACGATCAAGCCGTAGTTGAGCGCGTTCTGGGCAGTCTGAGAACAGATTTGGGCCACCCAGAGCAAGAGGAACGGCCGTTGGCGCAGCACCGGGCCGTAGCCGCGCCCCCCCGGCCGCTCCGGTTGCGGTGACTGGGGAGACGTGCCGTCCCGCGCGGCGGCCAAGGATGGTTCAGCCGCAGGAGTTGACGCGCTCACCGGCGATCAACTCCTGCTCGCTGTGGGCTGCGGGGGAGGAAGCGTTTGAGGCGGCGCTCCAGCCGCGAGCGTGGTAGGAGGACGCGACGCTCGCAGGTCTGGCAGCGCAGCCCAATGTCGGCGCCGAGGCGCACGATGCGCCACGTATCTCCCCCGCAAGGGTGCGCCTTGCGGAGTTGCACCACGTCGTCGAGCGCAAGCTCAAGTACCATACCAACGAGGGCGCTACTCTCAGTCCTAAAGAGGGTACCGCAAGCGTGAGTGGCCGCGTAGCCCCCGACGCGCTCTCGCCATCATCAGGTGCCGCGCCCGTCAAGCTCGCGCCGGCCGGGCGTTAGCGCGTCCTGGCCCGATTACAGAGATCGCGCAGCCGCAGCGCGGCACCACGCGCGGCGGTGGCGAAATCCGGCCCGGGAGACGCATACAACACCTGCCGCGCCACATTGATCAGGGCCGAGGCGCCGCCCTTCGTGGCCGCAGCGGCAGCGGTCGCGGCATCCCCTCCCTGTGCTCCGACACCGGGTACCAGGATCGGTGTTTCAGGGCACAGGTCCCGGATACGGGCCAGTTCCCGCGGCTGCGTGGCACCGACCACCAACCCGGTATTCCGGTAGGTGTCCCACGATTCTACGCGGCGAGCGATCACCTCGTACAAGGGTACTCCATCAACCGGGAGGTCTTGTATCTCGGTAGCGCCCGGGTTGGAGGTGCGGCAGAGGATAAAGGCGCCACGTTCCGGACGCGCCAAGAACGGCTCCAGCGCGTCGCGACCCAGAAAAGGACTAACGGTCGCTGCGTCGAATGCATACACGTCGAAGAGCGCTCGCGCGTAGCGCTGCATCGTATTGCCAATGTCACCTCGCTTGGCATCGGCAATCACCAGCACACCGTCCGGCACATGTCGGACGGTGTCGCCAAGGGCGGCCATGCCGCGCGGCCCCAGTGCCTCGTAGAAGGCTAGATTGGGCTTATAGGCGCAGACGAGATCCGCCGTAGCGTCAATAATGGCCCGGTTGAAGGCCACGGCCGCAGCGGCTTCATCGCGCGCACCGGCGCGCACGCTTGCCGGCACCAGTTGTGGATCGTAATCCAGACCGATGCACAGGATCGTGTCGCGGTGCGCGATAGTCTCGGCAAGACGAGCGCGGAAGCTCCCCATCTAGGCAACCTGCTGCGGACTGTTCCGCAGCGCAACTCGTATGCTATGGCTAGCCACACGGCCAGCGTCCAAGAATCCCACAATGGTCGTCACCGCCGCATCGAGGGCGCCCGGTATATCTCGTGGCACCAGATCGGGCCGCTGCGGCCGCTCGACGGTTGCTTGCATGGCCCGATACACCGACCAATCGGCATCGGAGTCATACGCTGGCGACCCTCGACCCCGGCGCATCAGCCGCTCCCGGACGACCGCCGGCGCTGCCTCAACCCAGACCAGGAAATATGACACGCCGGTAGCACGGGCAATACAGCGTAGTGTGCGGCGCCCCGGAGCGGTCAGATTGGTGGCATCGAACAGCGCAGGATAGCCCTTGGTCAGCAGTACACGGAGCACGGTATGGCAGGTCCGGTACACACGACCACTCTCGACCGGTGAGTACGTTGGCTGCGGAACGAGTGCCTTACGCACCGTATCCGTGCGTATGATGACCACTGCGCGCTGGGCAGCAACGGCAGCGGCGAGGTGCGATTTCCCGGTGCCGGGTAATCCCGCCAACACAACCAAGACCGCCGGACCAGCAGGTTGCGGCGGCAGTTGCAGCACGTCCCACACCCGGTGCGGCACCGGGGCGACTTTCACGGGCACCGACCTACGAGACTGGCCCGGCGCCGGTAGCACAGCAGCAAGCTCATCGCATGTCTGTGCCACCGGTGCCGCGCCACCACGCTCGCCGCGCGGGTAGCAGCAAAATCGGTCACCCGCTCACGATCCATCTACCGCGGCTCACGATGGCGGCAGGGGTGCCCCTTCCTGGATCGTACTGAGCGCCGCATCGCTCAAGACCACCAGGCTCTCCCACCGATAGCCGCGGAGAAAGAAGGTCGTGGGCGTTGGGATCCAGCGCCGCAAACCATTCTCAATCACGTAGACCTTGTCACCGCTGCCCTTGACAATGCTACCTTCGCCGATACCGAAAGGCAGACCTTCCGGAATGCTACGGAGGAAACTCCCGTCAGCCTCGGTAACCAGATTCCACTGGAAGCCACGCGATACGAAGAGCTCCAGCGTCGAAATCCAGTGACGCCGACCACCTTCGATCACATAGATTCTCGACCCACCAGCCTCCCGCACCAACGTGCCCTCCGGCAATACCGCCGGAATGCGGGCAACCACGAAAGCCGGGACGTTAATCACGGCACCCCACTGATAGCCACCGGCTGCGAACGCTGCCGGCGAGGGGATCCACTCCCGCCTGGCGTTGCGAATGACGTAGATCGGCCCACTCGGATCACGGATCAGGCTGCCTTCGCGCAAAGCCGGAACGGGGGGCGCCTCCGGGATGGGGGTGAGTTGCTCGGGCCGAACGTCGGTCCAAGTCTGGGGGCCAATGTCCAGAATGACCGCCGTCGTCGGATCGGGCACCCAATGTCGCCGGCCTGCTCCCACCAAGTAGACCCGTCCGGTAGTGAAGTCGCGCTGCACGGTGACAGTGACGGCTGACGTGGTCGCAGTGACCGCTGCGGCTGCGGCTGTCGGATCGCCCTCTTCCAGCGCGTAGAGCCCGCGGTCTCGCGAGCCAACATACAGCGTGCCGTCGGCGCCGAGCGCCATGGCAGCGACGATTTCGTCTCTGGTCGCGAACGTGCTGTACAACCCACCGGTCGGGGAAAGCACGTAGACCTTGCCATCCTGCGAAGCAACGTACACGCTGTCGCGGCCATCTACGAGCGCCGGCGCCACAATGCCCCCGCCCGTGGCGAACTCCCACTTGACAGTACCCGTCCCGCCGTCAACGGCGTAGAGAATACCGTTCTCCGAGCCGATATACACCGTGCCGTTGGCTCCGAGCGAGGGTGCCGCGCGCAACTTCGTTTCAGCGCTTAGGACCGTCTTCCACCGGAGCACACCCTCGGCGTCAATAGCGTACAAGGTCCCGTTACCAGTGCCGATGTAGGCTGTGCCGTCAGGACCGATAGCGGGACCGGCATACGCCGTACCGTCAAGTCCAAACTTCCAACGATTACCTCCATAATCATGGCCGTTGTAGAGTTCATTGGCGTGCGAGGCCCAGAAGATCGAGCCCCTCGGGCCACGTGCAGGCGCGGCTGTCACTTCGCCACGGGCACGGCGCACACCGCGGGGATCGCCACTATCGCTAACTTGGTAGACCACCCAGTCATCAGCGCCAAGCAAGATGCAGCAATGCTCGTCGTCCAAGAGCGCCGGGCCACGGACCGGGCTACTGCCGTCTGCGTATGGTGAATCTTCTACGAAGAAGGTCCACTCCAACTTGCCATCGTCGTGAGCAATGCCGAGAATACGACCATCCCTAACGCCGACGATGATATTGTCGTCATCGTCAATCGCCGGCGCCGTGACGGCACCACCGTCAGCAGGCTCACCGTTGACCTCAAACTCACGGACATCAACCCGCCACCGCCTCTCCCCATCAGGGCGCACCGCCGTGAGGTAGTGCTCGGACGGCGCATAGATCGTCCCATCCTCCGCAATCGCCAGACCGCCGATAATCGATCTCTGAGTGTAATAGACCCATTTCTGGCGCAGTGTTACCGGTCCATTCACCGTGGTGCGACCGGTGCGCTGCGGATCGCGCTGGAACTGTGGCCAGGGCGATCTCTCTTGGGGACCGGCCGCAGCAGCCACCGGTATGGTCACACCGATAGCAAACAGCGCAGCGAAGATCGCGACAACGATACGGCGTATCTCTGTGGCCATGATGCTCTCCTTAGCCTGCTCCCCGTAGAGTTACGATATGGGTACTGCAAACCGGCTCCAAGCTCTTTAACGGACGCTGCATAGGTAAGGGTTTCACCAAGCCCGGCCGCCACCACGCTTCCCAAGGGTAGCATGCGGCCGCCGGTCTCACCTTGGCTTATTCGCTCTCCACACTCAGCAACTCGACCTGAAACACCAGCGTCGCCCCTGGAGGGATCGAAACCGTGCCATCCGCCTCGACATAGCCGCGGTCGCCGTAGCCTAGCTCCCCCGGAATCACCAGCTTGCGATGACCCCCAACCCGCATACCGGAGACCCCTTCCACCCAGCCGAGAATGAAATAGTCCTTGCTCAGGGGATACTTGATAGGTTGCCGGCCCTCGGACCGCGAGCTATCGAACTGCTTACCGTCGGTCAACCAGCCCGTATAGTGGAGTTCCACCACATCCCCCTCTTTCGCGGTAGCGCCATCGCCTTCACGCAGGTCGCGGTAGCGCAGGCCGGACGCGGTGGTGGTGAACTGCTCGTCGTCGGTCAGCACCGGGCCATCCATCGCATCGGGGTTTTCAGGCTCTCCGCAGGCGCCAAGCGCGACGGAGGCGATAAGCATAAGCAACACCGGCCAGAGACGTAAGCGCATCGTCACCCCTCCTCACCTATGACCGTAGGTTACGGTGACACACTCAGTCCATGCCCCGGAAGCTCCGCGAATCACCGGATCCCGGAGTAAGGAGCGTGCTGGCCAAGTATACCTGCGGCGGCCGGCAGCGGCGGGACATCGCCTGGAACCGACACCGTAACGTGATAGGCAGCATGTGCCTACGGTGTGCCTTGTTGTTTCTGCTGCTGTCTGCGCCGCCACTCCTCCAGGATCGCATTTTGCTCGCTGGCAATCGCGGCCGTTGCCGCGGCCACCGTCTGCTCCCCCTTCCACATCGGCACCAAGCCCTGGTCGTAGGCTTTCAACAGTTCGTTCGATTTCGGGTGTAAGGGCAGCGGCCGTGCATAGGCCAGCGCAGCGAGCGTGGCGGCGCCGTACCGGTCTACGAATTCGCTCGCCAGGGAGCGCCGGGCCGGGGGCGCCATGAATCCGTTCTGATTGGCGGCTTGGAACCGGCGTTGCGTCTCCTCACTCGTCCACCAGCTGAGGAAGCGCCATGCATCGTCCGGCACCCGCGCGCTCTTGCTCAGGTGAGAGGCACCAATGAATGGTCCCAAAAGGCTGGCAGACTGACGCGGTCCCCGCGGTGGCTCTACCATGGCAATGCTGAACCCGAGCGCGCGACCGAGAGCTTGGGCGAGAGCACTCTCATTGATCCATGGGCCATAGAGCGTCGCCACCCGGCCATCAAGAAAGAGTTCCCAGACATCAATGCCATTGGCTCGACTGAAGTCCGCTTCCCACAGCGTGACCGCTTGGGTCAGGGTAAGCTCACGGAGCCATTGCAGGGCTTCTTGAGACTCCGGCCGCGCCACCAGGCTCTCGCTGCGGTCCGCACTGAGCATGGCGCCCCCGTTCGCCCAGAGCCACGGCAGCGTAGAGAACACCTGTACATCGAGACCGAAACCATAGACAGGCTTGGGCAGTTGGCGGTCGGTCAACCGCTTGGTGGCGGCGCGGAACTGCGGCCAGGTCCAGGCGGTCGTGGGGACACCGAGACCCGCTTGGGTAAAGAGGGTCTCATTGCAGTGGAGCAGCGAGGGGCGCACCTCGGTGTGCAGGCCGTACAGCTTCCGTTCCCACTGCATGGCTTCAATCGCCCCCGGCCAGTAGTCGGAGAGATCGTACTTGTCGCTGCGGATGAATGGGAGCAGGTCCACGGCAGCGTCACCGACGAAGAGGCGGGAGGTAAAGTGCGGGAACAAAAACTGCATGACGTCGAAGAGGAGGCCCGCGCTGTACAGCTGCTCGATCTGCTGCCCTACACTGGGGGAGTCCAGGTCGTAGGTCAGCGGAAAGGGCTGCCAGTCTACCGTGAGCGACGGATGCCGGCCGCTGAACTCCTCAGCCAACTGGGGGAGCACGTCTTTATGCTCCTCCAACCACTCGGACCAGGTCAGCACTTGAACTTTCTGCGGCGGGCTGGCTCGCGCGGGCACGCCCTCCGGCGGACGAGGTGGTACTGGGGTAGCCGGGCCTGATGTCTCCTCCGGTGTCGTGCTGGGTGACCGTAGGTCACATGCGGCTGCGAGGAGGCTGCCCAGGGCGGTGGCCGCACTACGTAAGAAGTGCCGGCGGCTCATCCGTACTATGTCGGCCTCTTTTCTCCATCCCATCGTCGTTCCCGCGGAAGCCGGAATCCTGGCCCCCTCCCTCGTCCTCACCCGTGCTGAGGCACAGGGGAGGGAATATGCTATCGATTCGCCGCTACGCAGCGATCCACGCTACCGTCCCCCCGTCCCGACGGGGGGACCATAGGGGGGCGCCTGCCCTATCCCCTCCCGTTGCCCATCGTCGTTCCCCGCGGCCCGCTCACCGGCGGGTCGTGCCGGTGTAGGCTGGGGTGATTTCCTGCGCGATCTTCTCTAGCTGCGCGACCAGCTTCCGCGCTCCGTCACCCGGCGCCTGCTCTTTGCTCACCACCACGGCCTGGAACTTGGCCTCGATAGCCTGGCTGACCGCAGCGTAGCGTGGGGGATCGAACGGCGGCCGGCCGTAGCGCAGCCAGAGCGCAATTATCTGCTGAGTGTTTGCGCTCTGCAGATAGCCCCGGCCGAGCATGGACTTGCGGGGCGGCACTGCCCAACGCAGATGTGTATAGGAGTAGAGCATCTCCGGCTCCAAGAGCATCGTTAGCAACTCCCAGGCATCAGCGGGAGCGGCCGATTGCGTGCTCAGGTGCAGGACGGCGGTATGGGCATGCACCAGCGGCGGCACCGAGCGTCCACCCGGGAGCGCGTAGCGCGTGCTGCCCGGCACCGGCGGCACGCCGATCAAGGTGGACTCCGGCGTGGGCCGCCCGGCCGCTGCTGGCGGTGGGCCGGAAAGCGTCCCCCGGCGCTGCTCCACCTCCGTACTCTGCGGCGGCAAGAAGAACGGCACCCATGCATGGGACACCTTCCCAAGGTGCCAGTTGGCGGAATCTTCAACCGACGGGAAGTACTTGGACCGCTCAAGGGGGGGCACGCCGGCCGGCTGCACGGCGGTGGCGAGGTCGCGGAGCCAGTCCAGCACCACCTCCGCCTCGTTCTCTAGCGCCGGGACCTGCCCACCGTCGTACAGCGTGACGCCCGTTAGCTGCAGCAGCCACCAGAACCAGCGACTATGCGGCGCGGACAGTCCCGCCCGGACCAGCTCGCCATCCCTCACCAAGGTGGACCGATAGGCCGTATCGAGCAAATCACCCCAGGTCGGCGGCGGCTGGCTCATCCCCGCAGCCCGCAAGACGTACCGATTGAAATAGAGCGTGTAGACCCGGGAGAAGAGCGGTAGTCCCCACTGCACGCCCGCGGTCTGTCCGGCGAGCCAAGCCGGCTGGACAAAATCATCGGTCTGGCGCCACTGCTTGACCCACCCATCGAGGCGGTGGGCCAGCCGCCGCCGGATCAAGTCGGCGTGACGCAGATCGTCGGTCTGGAAGATGTCCGGAGCGGTGCCGGCCTGGTGCAACTCTAGGGCCCAGTGCAGCGGATCGTGATGGGACTCGAAGGTGACCGTGCTATCCGGGTAGCGCTCCCTGAAGGCGGGGGCAACGGTCGTGTGGAACCACTCCCGGTCAGGTGTAAATGGTCCTCCATCGGGACCCGTATACACCACGGGGACTGCAGTGTACATGGCCTCCCTGATCCACGGCCCGTACAGCACGCGGAGGGCGACCGGGGCCGCTCGGGGGAGCGGCGACCCGGTGCCCGGCCAGAGCGATTCGGTGAGGGAGCAGGCCGCGGCGAGTATGCCGCCCAACGCGGCGGCCGACCGATTCAGGAAGCGCCGGCGGGTGAAAGGCATCAGGGTGCCCCTTCCATTCGGAAGCACGCAGCGCGAGGCCACTCCTATCGGCACAGGCTAGGAATCAGTGTACCAACACATGCCTGTCATCATACATTGACTCTTTCGGGATGAGTGGTGAAGCAAGAGAGACATGGACCAGCCACGACGGCGACAAAACACTCACTGCGGAAGCGCCGTCATCCGCTGACAGTGGGGGTAGCCATCACGTAGCATTGAAATAGGAGCAACGCCGGCCAACTAGGCCGCTGGAGGCGGGTATGAACAGTGCCGTAGTTTGGACCGTGGGGAGCTTTCTGGGGGGCCGTGTCCTAGAGCGGGTCGTCGCGGCGGCGCTCGGCTCGACCAGTGGCCGGCGGCTGATGCAGCGTTGGGACAAGCGGGAGCTGACCCCGTTCGAGCATCGGATGCTGGCGCAACAATGGGCGGGCGGGATTGCCAAAGCGGTGATTGCCGCCGGCCCTATCGTGGCGGCAGTGATGAGCTTGCGGAGCAGCGTTGACTCCGGCGGCGCGGCCGCTTCTGAGGACAAGCAGTTCGATTGGGCACGGGCCATTTCGCGGACGGCCGAGCTGCTGCTGGCCTTGGGAGCCATTCTCAAGGTGATCGGCGATTACCTGGAGCACCGTGAGGCAATCGAGGCGGAGCACGAGGATTGAGGCGGTTTGGACCTCACCCTTTGAGAGGCCTCACCCTCCGGCCCCCTCTCCATCGCGGAGCGATAGAGAGGGGGAGCTACCCTCACCCCGGCCCGCTCCCAGAGGGGGTGGGGGTTGGGTTGCCGCGGGCGCGGGAATGACGGGGAAGGGAGTGGTTGAGACGGCTGCTCTATGCCAATAGCTTGCCGGGGTTGAGCAGCCCTTTGGGGTCTACGGCCCGCTTGAAGGCGTGCATCAGGGCCATTGTGGCCGGGTCTACGTTCAGGGGCATGAACTTGCGCTTCATGATCCCTACGCCATGCTCACCGGAGATCACACCGCCAAGCTCGGTTGCGGCCGCGATAATGGCGTCCGCAGCCGCTTCACCCCGCTGCCGCTCGTCGGCATCGAGGCTGCTGAACAATACGTTGGGGTGCAAGTTGCCGTCGCCAGCGTGACCGAATAACACCACCGGCACGCCGTATTCCTGCCCGATCTCCTTGACCCGCCGTGCCATCGTCGGGATCGCCGGGCGCGGCACACAGATGTCCTCGCCGATCTTGTCCGGCCGCACGCGGCCAAGGGCGCCGGTAATCGAGCGCCGCGCCGTCCAGAGCGCCTCCGCCTCGTCTGCCGTAGCGGCTAGGCGGACCTCGCGGGCGCCGGCGGCCAGGCAGAGGTCGCGGACCCGTGCCGCGTCGCGGTCGGCCGCGTGCCGGTCGCCGTCGGTTTCGATGAGTAGGATGGCCTCCACGTCGAGTGGCAGGCCCAGGCCGCGGTAGGCCTCCACGCAGCGGATGGCGATGTCGTCCATCAACTCGATCAGCGCGGGTGTAATCCCCTCGCGGAGGATGATGGAGACGGTGCGCGTGGCGGCTGCAAGCTCTGGGAACACGGCCAGCAACGCGCGTCGCGCCGGGGGCGTGGGGATCAACCGGACTTCAACCAGCGTAACCACACCGAGCGTGCCTTCCGAGCCGATAAATAGGGCCAGCACATCCCAATCCTCCTCGCGGCGCAGCGAGAGCACCTCGCCGTCGAGCAGCACGACTTCCAGCGCCTGCACGTAATCCTGGGTGACGCCGTATTTCAGTCCCCGGGGGCCACCGGCGTTCTCGGCCACGTTGCCACCGAGCGACGAGACTTTGAGGCTCGACGGATCGGGAGGATAGAACAGTCCGGCCGGCGTTACCGCCGTGAGGAGATCGCCCGTGAGTACCCCCGGCTCGGCAATGGCGCGGCGGCGGGTGGTCTCGACGGCGCGTAGTCGGTTGATGCGGCTGAGGTCAAGCACCAGCTCGTGGGCCAGGGGCACACATCCACCCGATAGGCCAGTGCCGCTGCCGCGCGGAATGACTGGCAGGTCGTGGATATTGGCATACCGCAAGACGGCCGCGACTTGGCGTGTCTCCGCCGGCTGCACGACGGCCAAAGGCGGGGTACCGCGCAAGACGGTCGTGCTGTCGTAGGAGTAGCCGAACAGCGCCGCCGGCTCGGTAATCACCCGTTCCGAACCGACGAGCCGGCCGAGGTCGCGCCGGGCGGCGGCGGTGGCGCTTGGGGACGGCGCGGCGGTCATGGGGCGGCTCCGGGGATGGCCCCCCTACGGTCCCCCCGCTGCGGCAGGGGGACGGCATGTTCCCTCCCCCGTCGGGACGGGGGAGGGTCAGGGTGGGGGCCTGGATTGCGGCTTGCGCCGCAATGACGGATAGGTGTCATTTTTTGGTGCCGATGCCGACCATCTGAGTGCTACACCTGCTGCCTGGACCATTAAACCAACAAACGAGGCCGGCGCTTCCCGTTCGCATCGGCGCAGCCGTTCGTTATAATCAGTGGTAGGAATAACAGCAATACGGCCCGGTCGCCGCTCCTCACAACTCCAGTGGCCTGTTTTCCTCGCTTGTTTGGTCAACTCCCTCCCCGGGCTGCTGCTACGGCGATCCGGCCGGGAAGGATGGCGCAGCGCGCCCGAATCGTATGAATGCTCAGTATCGTCGCCCCGAGTCCATGCCCAACCTGTCCGTACACGCAGCCTCCCACGGATCCGTCGCCGTCTTCATTGACTGGGACAACTTTGCCATCGGCCTGCGGGAAGAGATGCCGGACCGGCCGCCGGACCTCGGCCCGGTCTTACGCTGGGTGCGCCAGCTCGGGCCGGTTGCCGTCTGCCGCGCGTATGGCGAATGGCGTGATGCCGCCGAGCGGCTGGCCATTTATAGCGCTGGCGTCGAGGTGGTCTACGCGCCGGTGCTCCCGTTAGCCAGCGCCGCGGCACGTCCCAACGGTGGCAAGAGCCTGGCCGATACGGAAATGGCGGTGGACTGTGTAGACTTCCTGCACCTCATTCCCGAAATCGCCACCCTGGTCATCGTCTCCAGCGATAAGGACCTCATCCCGATCCTGCGGTTTGCCCAGCGTCGTGGCCTGCGCGTATTCGTCGTCGGCTCGGACCGGACGGCCGGCGCGCTGCGCGATCAGTCCGACGACTACGTGACGTACCGCACGCTGCTGGAGCAGGAAGGCGAGGCGGTCACGACCCCGCCGGTGCGGCCGATGGAGGTACCACCGGGCCGCTTTGCGCGGGCGCCGCGGCTGACGCCGGCACGCTCAATGCTGGCGACGCCTACGGCCAAAAGTGCCGAAAGTAGCACTACCGACACCGATACCGGTAGCACCGCCGGTCCGTCGCGGGCCACGCTGCGCCGGCGCCGCGGCCGCCGGCGGCGCGGTGGGGGCACGGGCAGCGCGGCCCCGGCAGCCAGCGCCGCGACGGCGCCGGCCGCCGCCAGCGTGGAGCCGCCAGCCCCTCCGGAAGCGGCGGAGAGCGAACCGGACCCGGCGGTGGTGGCACCGCCGCCGGACGATGCCGACACAACCGCTGCCGAGGGGCCGGAAGTGCCTAGCGCAGACGCTCCGGCCGGGGCGGCAGCATCCGTCGCCGAGGCGCCCAGCAAGCCCGAACCAGACGCAGCCGAGGAAAGCCGGCCGGCACTGAAGGTGCTCCCCGGCGAATCGCTCTCGCGCCTGAAAGGACCGGCCCCGGCGGCAGAGCCGGCCCCGGAAACGCCGGCCGAGGACGACGCTTCGGCGGCCGCGGTGGCCGCCGCGGGTTTGCCGGCACCAGCCGAGGAGAGTACGGAAGCGCCCACCGAGCCAGCGCCTGTCGAGCTAGTCGCGCCGCCGGCAGCCGAGGGCACGCCACCGAGCAGTAACGGGACGACTGCCGAGGACGGCGCCACGGCCGCCGCCCAGGCCGACGGCACTGCCAAAGCGCCGGCCGCAGAGGAGAAGAAGGCCAAGACCACCACGCGCCGGCGCTCTACTCGCCGGCGCTCCAGTACGCGCGGCAAGACCAGCACGGCCAAGGCCAAGACGGCAAAGGCGGCGAAAACCACGGCGAGCGACAAGAAGAAGGCCGAGGCCGCGCCGGCCGCGGAAGCGTAGGGTGTGTCTGCAAAGTACCGGCCCCCCTATGGCCCCCCCGCTGTTGCAGGGGGACGGGTGGCTTCCTCCCCCGTGCCTGAGCACGGGGGATCGTCATGTATGACGCCGACGGTCCCGATCATCGAGGCGGCAACGTCCACGGACATCCCGGCGATTGCTGAGGTGTTCGCGCGCGCCTTTGGCGAGTATCGGCTGGCTCTCGGCTGCGATACTGCTGCCTTGGCGCGGCTGTGGGCACCGCTCATCGCTGCCCGGCGCTCCAATTGGCACGTCGCCCGCATATCCCGGCCCGGCGCCCCGGAGGCCGGGCCGGTTGTCGGGATTCTGGCCTTAGAAGCCCACGGAGAAGCACACGAGTCGGCCGGGCACGGACTGCGGACGCTGGCCGTCTGGCGGCGGGAGCTAGGCATCAGGGGATTGCTGTGGGCTTGCTATGCTCTGTTCCCCTTGGCCATCGCGTATGTGCGTCGGCCACCGCGCAGCGATGAACTGTACGTGGCGAACCTGGCCGTGGCCCCGGAGTATCAGAACCGAGGGATCGGTCGCCGGCTGCTGGCTGCCGCCGCAGAGCGGGCACAGGAGCGCGGGTACCGGCGGCTCTCACTCCACGTCGCTGCCTCCAATGCTTCGGCGCTGCACCTCTACGAGAGCGCGGGCTTCGCGCGAGAAGTGACCATCCGGCCGCCGTATCGGGGGCCATTGGGCATTCCGGCCTTTATCGCCATGCGTAGCGGTTAGCTATCAGCTACCAGCTTTTAGCCGTCAGCAGTCAGCTTGCAACAGTGGTAGCAGCCGATCCTGACAGGTGTAGTCCTCCTAATGGTCCCCCCGCTGCGGCGGGGGGACGTGGATTTCCTAGACTCACAAACGAAGTGCAACACCAGAGTAAGGTGTTGCCATGGGACAAGCATACACGCAGCTTGGTATTGAAGACCGGTGTGAATTGGCCCGTCTACACGCCCAGGGCTGCTCGCTCCGGCAAATCGCTGCAAGT
>JAJDZR010000325.1 GCA_022824545.1 Chloroflexota bacterium | reverse complement strand
CGCAGCGATCCAAGCGGTCAAAGAGGCCCTGGAGCGGGAAAAGCCGATGGATCGGCTCGTCTGTGGCGACGTCGGCTTCGGCAAGACCGAGGTGGCGGTGCGGGCGGTCTTCAAGGTGCTCATGGACGGCAAGCAGGCGGCGGTCCTGGCCTCGACGACGGTGCTGGCCCTCCAGCACTTTCAGACGTTCCGCGAGCGGATGCAAGCGTATCCGGTCAACGTCGAGCTGTTGAGCCGCTTTCGCACGCCGAAGGAGCAAGCCGCGGTCCTCGACGGCCTGCGGCAGGGCACGGTGGACGTAGTAGTCGGCACCCACCGACTCATCCAACGCGACGTGCAGTTCAAGGACCTGGGCTTGATCGTCATTGACGAAGAGCAGCGGTTCGGTGTCGAGCAGAAGGAGCGCCTCAAGCGGCTCCGCCACCACGTAGACGTGCTGACCCTGACGGCCACGCCGATTCCGCGCACCCTGCACATGTCGCTGGCCGGGATGCGGCCGATGAGTGTCATCGAAACACCACCGGCGGCGCGGCTGCCGATCAAGACCTACGTGACGCAGACCAATGACGACGTGGTGCGGCACGCCATTCTGCGGGAGCTGGACCGGGGCGGGCAATGCTACTTCGTCCATAACCGCGTCCGGACGATCTACACGGCGGCGCGGCGCTTGGCGCAGCTTGTGCCGGAAGCCGATCTGGTGGTCGGCCACGGTCAGATGCCCGAAGACGATCTGGAGCAGGTGATGGTGGAGTTCGCCAACGGGCAGCACGACGTACTCGTCTGCAGCACCATCATCGAGAACGGTCTGGACATCCCGAACGTGAACACGATCATCGTCAACGATGCCGCGCATTTCGGGCTGGCGCAGCTCTACCAGCTGCGAGGGCGGGTCGGACGCGGCGCGGCGCAAGCCTACGCCTATTTCCTGTACCGGCAGCACCGGCCCTTGACGGCGCAGGCGGAGGCGCGCCTCCGCACGATCTACGAGACGACCGACTTGGGCGCCGGCTTCCGCATCGCGTTGAAGGACCTGGAGATCAGAGGCGCCGGAAATCTCTTGGGCGCCGAGCAGAGCGGCTTCATGAATGCGGTTGGTTTCGATCTCTACGTGCGCCTGCTGGCCGAGGCGGTTGAGGAGTTGCGCGGCAAGCGCCGCCTGCCGGAGCAAGAGCTGGTGATAGACTTGCCGCTCGGATCGCGGCTGCCGGACGACTACATCGGCGACCCCGATCTCAAGATACGCCTGTATCGGCGTTTGGCATCCGTGGTCAGTCTCGATGAGGTTGAGGCGATGGAGCAGGAGTTCGCCGATAGGTTCGGTCCGCCGCCGCCGCCGGTCGTGGACCTGCTCTTCGGCCTGCGTATCCGCGCCCTGGCCCGCTCGCGGATGCTGCGCGCCGTCGAGGCCACCGACCGCGAGTTGATCGTCCGTACTAGCCCCTTTGTCGTGACGGATCGCCTGGCGCTCTACAAGGCTTTCGGACGACAAGCGCAGGTCCGCCGAGGCGTGATTACCATTCCCCGTCGCCCGGCCGCGGCGGAGTGGCAGGCCGATCTCCTCCAGTTGCTCCAACTGCTCCGAGCCGTCGGACGCCGGGGCGAGGACGGCCCGGCAAAAGAGACTACAACCTTGGATGCGCGTTCATTAACCACTGAGCGGTCGAGTCTCTTCTCGGAGCTACACGCCGGCGCTCGGCGGGGAGACACGTAGAAGTAGAAAAGCGGTATTGGGGAGGCCCACCTACTCCCAACCTCCCTCCCTCAAGGGAAAGGGCCGGGGATTAGGTGGGGAGTTGATCCCCGTTGAGCAGCCGGCGACCTTTCCAAAACGCGCACAGAAACGATAGGGTAGAAACAGAGGCAACGATGGCAGGGGCAACCAAGCGACCAACCAAGCGGCCGGCGAAACGGCCAACCAAGCGCGCCGCAAAGCGGCTGGTGATTGTCGAGTCACCGGCGAAGGCCCGCACGCTAGAGCGGTATCTGGGCAAGCGCCATTACAGCGTGCAGGCGTCACTGGGGCACGTCCGGGACTTACCGAAGCGTCAACTGGGCGTGGATGTCGAGCACGACTTTGCGCCCAAGTACGTCATCCCCAAGGACAAAAGTAAGACCGTGACCGAGTTGGCGCGGGCCGCGCGTGAGGCCTCCGGCGTCTACCTCGCCACCGACCCGGACCGCGAGGGCGAAGCCATTGCTTGGCATCTCCTGGCGGCCATCGAGAAGCGACGCAGCGCCAAGTCCCGCGCCACGAGAGCGCCCCTCAACGTGCAGCGAATCGTCTTCCACGAGGTCACCAAGAGCGCGGTGCAGGATGCCTTTCGGCACGCGCGGGACATAGACGACGATCTCGTGCAGGCCCAGCAGGCGCGGCGCGTGATGGATCGGCTGATCGGCTACAAGCTGAGTCCGTTGCTGGGGGCCAAGGTGCGGCGGGGCCTGTCGGCGGGCCGCGTGCAGTCGCCCGCCCTGCGGATGGTGGTCGAGCGGGAGCGCGAGATCGAGCAGTTTGTGAGCGAGGAATACTGGACCATTGAGGCGCTCCTAGCTCCAGCCAGCGCCAACGGGACACAAGAAACCTCGTTCTGGGCGGAGGTAATCCAACATCGCGGTGAGAAGCTGTCCATTGCGACGGAGGCCCACGCGCAGGCCACGGTCAATGCCTTGCGTGGGATGAGCTTTGCCGTCCAGGAAGTGCGGAAGCGCGAACAGCGACGCCAGCCGGCAGCGCCCTTCACCACCAGCACGTTGCAGCAAGAGGCCGGGCGACGGCTCCGCTTTGCGCCCCGCCGCACCATGCGCGTTGCCCAGCAACTCTATGAAGGGCTGGACATGGGACAGGAAGGGCCGGTGGGCCTCATCACCTACATGCGTACCGACTCGACCAATGTCGCTGCCGAGGCGCTGGCTGAGGCGCGGCAGGTCATCGGGGAGCAGTTTGGGCAAGAGTTCGTACCCGACAAGCCGCGGCGCTTTCGCACCAAAGCCAAGGCCGCGCAGGAAGCCCACGAGGCTATCAGGCCGACCTCGGCCGCGCGCCTGCCCGAAGCGGTGCGCGGCCATCTCACCCAAGACCAGTATCGGCTCTACACGCTCATCTGGAAGCGCTTTGTAGCTAGCCAGATGGCCGCCGCTGTCCTCGATACGACGCGCATTGACATTCGCGCGACGCCGCTGGATTCGGCCAGCACAAACGGCAGTGCGGCCCCGGGGCAGGTCTATCCCGTCCCTGCCGCGCCGCAAAGCGGCGGTAGCACCCGCCCCGACGACTATCTACTGCGTGCCCGTGGGAGCATCGTGCGCTTTCCCGGCTTCCTGCGACTCTACGAGGAGAGCCGCGACGAGAACGGCAAGGCAGGCAAGGCCAGGGCTACCGGCACGTCAGGCGCGCGCAGTTCGACGCAGGCCAAGGCGGCGCCAGCCAAGCAGTCAATCCTGCCGCCCCTCGCGGCCGGCGATCCGCTCACGCTGCACGATCTCAAGCCGGAGCAGCATTTCACCCAGCCGCCGCCGCGCTATACCGAGGCGAGCCTGATCCGGGCGATGGAAGATGTCGGCATCGGTCGGCCGAGCACTTACGCCCCCACCGTCTCCATCATCCAAGAGCGCGGCTACGTCGAACGACGCGAGCGGCGCCTGCACCCCACCGACTTGGGCAACGTCGTCAACGACTTGCTCGTGGAGCAGTTCCCGGACGTGGTAGACGCCAGCTTTACGGCCAAGATGGAAGACGATCTCGACCGGGTAGCAGAGGGCGACACGACGTGGGTGCCGGTCGTCCGCGAGTTCTGGGAGCCGTTCGCAAAGGCGGTCGCAGCGGCCGAAGCGACGCTGGAAAAGGTGCAGATCGAGGACGAGCCGACCGATGAGGTCTGCCCGGAGTGTGGCAAACCCATGGTCATCAAGCACGGGCGCTATGGGAAGTTCCTGGCCTGCACCGGTTTTCCGGAATGCCGGCATACGCAGCCGCTGCTCACCAAGCTGGGCGTGCCTTGCCCCACGTGCGGCAAGGACCTTGTTGTCCGCCGCAGCCGGCGTGGGCGCACCTTCTACGGGTGCAGCGGCTACCCCGACTGCGATTTCGCGAGCTGGCAGCGGCCCGTTGCCGCGCCCTGCCCGCAGTGCGGCGGCCTACAGACGCAGTCGAGCCGCGATAAGCTGACCTGCGCCGCGTGCGGCCACACGCACGCGCCGAGCGCGGCCGAGACCGAAGCCCAGACGGAAGTCCCCGTCCCGGCCTAGCTCCTGGCTCAGGGGTGTGCTGGCCCCCTCCCTAGCCCTCCCCCGTCCCGACGGGGGAGGGAA
>JAJDZR010000223.1 GCA_022824545.1 Chloroflexota bacterium | reverse complement strand
TGGACATGCGCGGCTGCCGAGATGACGATGGACTTGTTGCGGAGTCTATCCAGACGATAGCGCAGACCGGACGGCCAAAGCAAGGGGATAACTCGCTAGTGGTGACGGCGTGGACACCAAGCGCCAGCCGGCGGCGGTACGCTACACTACAAACCCAGCGCCCGTCGGCACCACGGGAGACAAGGGGGCCAGATGGCAGCCGACCAGTTGAGTACGGATGGCGTCAATCAGTACAGCCAGGAGACGGTCCGGGCTATCCCGCCAGCGTTGACCCACGCCTTGACAGAACACACCGGGCACTACTACATCTTGCGCTGTACACAATGCCACGGCAACCATATCGCCTGGCGTATCCATATCCCGTCACGCCGATGTCCGTATTGTCCACCAGCGGCAATAGGGAGTGGCGGTCAGTTGGGCGTGCTCTGTCTGACGTATGCCGGGCGGAGCATGGAGCGTGACCGGCTCCTGCACGTTGGCCCCATGTGGTTGCGCTGGAACGTCTTGCGGACGACCGATGCCACTGCCACCGACGTGCATCTGGGACGGAGCCGGGTTACATCAACGGCAATGGCTTAGTGACCATCGGCCTGGGTAACCCGGAGCGGATAGACCCGGCCTATCAGTTCACGCAATACGTGTACGTCATGCCCTGCCCGTGTTGCGGCCAGAATTGCGGCGTGGCCGGCTGCGCCATCTGGATACGCAAGTGTCCGACCTGCTTCCGGGCCAACTGTCCCCGGTGCGTCCGGTATGAGACGGATAGGTCGGAAGATGGCCCAGCCCTGTATCCGCACGAGGAGGCGTGGGGAATGCCAGACGCACCCGAACCAGATAGCGCGTTTCTTTTAATCTAGGTAAGCTAGGCGCCGGATGTGGGAGCATCCGGCGCTGCGGTAGATACACGTCTCGACGGCAACCCGGCCCGGAGTCGGCAATGCCGGAGGTTGTTTCCTATGTCCGCGCGTCCGCTCATTGTCCGGCTGGACCAACAGGAGGCCGCCGATCTCATCGGGAGCAAGGCGGCGGGCTTGCAGCGGCTGATGCGTGACGGCTTGCGCGTGCCGCCGGGGTTCATCGTCACCACCGCGGCGTATCGCTGCGTGGCCGGAGCCGTCGCGGCCGACCGGCGGGATAGCGCCGACGCCTGGCCGCTGCCGCCGGCGTTGGTCGGCGCCATTGCGACGGCCTACGAACGCTTGGTCGAGCCGAGCGGCGCGGACCAACCGGCGGTCGCCGTCCGCTCCTCCGCCACGCTTGAAGACTTGCCGGACGCGGCCTTTGCCGGCCTCTACGCGACGGGCACCGGTATTCGTGGCGTGGAGGAAGTGCTGCGGTGGGTGCGGCACTGCTGGGCATCGCTCTACGGCCCGGCCGCGGTGGCCTATCGCCGCGAGCACGGCTTCGCCGAGGCGGGCGCCGCGATGGCCGTCATCGTGCAACGCCTGATACCGGCGGAGGTCGCTGGCGTGGCCTTTACGGTAGACCCGGTCAGCGGTCAGCGTGATCGCGTCGTGCTCAATGCGGCCTGGGGGTTGGGCGCCTCGGTGGTGGATGGGCTGGTCGAGCCGGACACGTTCGTCGTGGAGCGGAACGATCTCAGGATCGTGAGCCGGACGATTGGCGACAAAGCCACTCGCGCCAGCGCCACGCCCACCGCCCCGCGCGAGGCCGTGCCGGCCGAGCAGCGGCGGCAGCCCACGCTGGACGATCCGACGATCATCGCCATTGCGGAACTCGCGCTGCGAGCCGAGGCGCTGTGGGAGCAGCCGGTGGATGTCGAGTGGGCGCTGGCCGATGGGCAAGTCTGGCTGCTCCAGTCCCGCCCGGCGACCGGCATTACCGGCGCCGCGCCAACGGGGACGCAGCAGGGCACCGCAGCGGGTGACGAGGCGCCGCCCTTCGAGGTCGTCTGGCCAACCCCGGAGGCAGCTCGCTATCACTGGAAGCTCTCGCAACGGCAGGGGCCGCCCGAAGCCTGGCGGCCCTTGGAGCAGGACATCTCGTCGAGGTTCGGGCGCGGACGGTTGCACTCCGCCCGGATCAAAGGTGAGGAGATCCACGAGGAAACGATCTGGGTGCAGGGCTATCGCTACTCGCGCGTGGTGAAAAACACGCAGAGCCAGGAGGAGCGCACCCGCCGCGAACGGGAGTTTCAGGCGGCGGTGGATGCCTGCACGGAACGGGGAGAGAACTACTATCAGGCCGTCGTGGAGCCGGAAGTGCTGGCCCGCAACGCCGCGCTTGATGCCGTAAACCTCGCCGCGTTGGCGCCAGCGGAGCTGGCCGACCACCTGGCCAAAACGGCGGCGATGCTGGAACGGCACTGGACGCTGCACTGGCTCTGGGGACGCGGCGGGCCGCGGGAGCGGTTCGAGGCAGCCTACAAGGAGCTGACGGGCGACGAGGGGGAGGACATCCCCAAGAAACTGCTGGCGGGTATCCCGAACAAGTTCACGGAGACGGTGGATGGGCTGATCGCATTGGCCCGCACGCTGCAAGACGCACCCGCACTGCGGCAGGCGATTGAGGCCGAGCAGCCGGGCGAGAAAGTCGCCCGGCTGCCGGCGCTCCAGGGCGGTGACCGCTTCCGGGAGCAGCTCGACGCATTCCTGGCTCGCTGGGGGCTGCGCTCCGGCATGGGCTTCGGTACGAATCGTTCGCCGGACCTGGTCTGCTGGCGCGAGGACCCGGGGCTGGTGATCGCCATTCTGCGGCGCTACGTCGGGCAGGACCTGGAGCGCATCACGGCGCCGCAACGGCGTACCGCCGACGAGCGGGCGGCGCTGCTCGCCAAGACCATGGACGCTATCGGCGCGGACCCGGCGCGGCGAGAGCGGTTCACATTCTGGTATACGGCGGCGCAGCGGGCGGCTCGCAACTTCGAGGACCACAACTACGACATCGACTCGGTCTCATATGCGCTGGTGCATCTCGCCGTAGTGGCCTGTGGCGAGCGCCTGACCACCGGCGGCGCACTCGCTGATTCGCAGGACATCTGGATGCTACACCTCGTCGAGGTCGGGACGGCCCTGCGCGAGCTGCCGTGGTCACCCGCCGAGCGGCGCGATTGGCCGGCGCTGATCGCGGCACGCCGGGCAGAGCACCGGCGGCAGCAGGCATTGCGCCCGCCACCGACCATCGGAGCACCGCCGTCGGCAGAAGATAAGCAGGAAAGGCGGCCGGAGCAGCCAGACGAGGCCGAGTCACCGGCATTGACGAGCGAAGACGAGGCGCGACTGCTGGTGCGTGGACAGGCCGGCTCGGCGGGAGTCGCCACGGGCCGCGTGCGCCTGATCCCACGGACCGTCGCCGTGCCGGACGTGGCGCCGGGCGAGATTCTAGTGAGCAACAATGCCGGGCCGCTCTGGACGCCGGTCTTTCCGACGGTGGCGGCCATCGTGCTGGACGAGGGGGCGCTTTTCCAGCACGCGATGGGAGCAGCGCGCGAATACGGGATTCCGGGGGTGCTTCAAACCAAGGAAGCAACGACCGTGCTGGAAGAAGGCCAGTTCGTGACCGTAGACGGCAACCGGGGCCTGGTCCTCCGGCCGGAGTAGGGGTGTGGACCTAACCCCCGGCCCCTTCCCTGCAGGGAAGGGGAGTCCTGGCAGCGACCGGGATGAGGCGTGCGCCGCTTGGGGGGCCACGATACGTCGGGGATGCGTATACTTCAGGGCAGAAGCAGGCAGAGTGAGGAAACGGTAGAGGCTGCCGCACATGGAGACATTAGAAGCATTCGCGCTGTACGTGCCGACCGGGTTGTACGTCATAGTTATCGAGTTGCTGGTGCTGGGGATGGCGCTGGGCATCTTGCCGTCCCTGCGCGAGCAGCGATGGGGCATCCTGTGGGAGGCGGGGTTTGTCGCCTTGGGCGTCCTCGCGCTTGGCCCTCTCTTCACGCTCATGCCGTCGGCGGTGGCCGGCTTTGGGCTGGTCGCGGGGGCAGTGGCGATGCTCTTTCCGCTGGGGATGCTGTGGCGGCGCTATGAGGACTGGGCCAGCTCCTTTGCCCCTGATGAAGAGGCCGAGTACGAAGAGCCGGCGACGTAGGTGGTGGGAGGCGGACCTATCCCCAACCTAGCCCTCCCCCGGATTGAGCTTCCAGGGGAGGGAAGCCGCTCCCTGGCCCTGCGGAGCGGAGATAGGCTTGGGACGAGAGACCGACGATGGTGACGACACAGCCGGCGGCACCCACGGCTCCCGCTCTGCTGCTGACGGCGGCAGAGCTGCTGGCGTTGCCGGACGATGACTACCGCTACGAGCTGGTGAGGGGAAAGCTGATTCGGATGCCACCACCAGGATGGCGCCACGGGCGGGCCGTCGTTCGCGTAGCGAGTCGATTGGATCGATTCGTTGACGAGAAGCAATTGGGCATAGTGCTCGCCGAGAGTGGTTATCACCTGGAATGGGAGCCGGACACGGTACGGGCGCCCGATGTCTCGTTTATCTCCGCGGCGCGGCTGCCGCCGAGCGAGTTTCCGCATGCCTACCCCACGCTGGCGCCGGACCTCGCCGTCGAGGTGCTCTCACCGTCCGAGCGGCCGGGCGCGCGCCGCGAGAAGATGCGGGACTACTTTGCTGCCGGGACACGCCTCGTGTGGGAGATTGATCCGGCCCAGCGGACGATTACCGTCTATCGCTCTGCACACGACGGGACTCCGCTCGCGGCCGCTGACGAACTGACCGGCGCTGAGGTGCTCCCCGGCTTTGTCTGCCGTGTCGGCGAGTTGATCCCGTAGCCGGACTGCCTTGGCGGAGGAGGATTGAGAAGCAGTGAGTACGCTAGATCAGGATGCCATTCAAGCCATCCTGCCACACCGCAAGCCGTTCCTCTTCCTCGACCGCATTGAGGAAGTTGAGTACGGGCAGCGAGCCGTGGGCGTGATTGACGACGTGGCGGACTACGCCGACCGGTTCCAGGGACACTTTCCCGGCTATCCGATCATGCCGGGGGCACTGCTCGTCGAGGCGCTGGCCGAGGTCGGCGGCGTAGCGGCGCTGGGGCAGGGCGCGCACCAAGGCAAGCTCGCCTTTCTCGCGGGCTTGGACAGCTGGCGTTTCCGCAGCCCGGCCCGGCCGGGCATGTCGGTGCGCCTCGAAGCGGAGCTGGTGCGGATGCGCGGCCGGTTCGGTATCGGGCGCTGCAAGGCCACTAGCGACGGCGAGTTGCTGGCCGAGGGCGAAATCCGGTTCGTGATCGTTGACCGCCCGGACGAATTGGGTGGGTGAGTGAGTGAGACCTACCCCCCGGCCCCTTCCCTGGAGGGAAGGGGCGTCATGGTGGCGAGCGCTTGCCGTTTCCTTCCAGGGAAGCTGACCTGCACCCCGGCCTGTAGCTCCTTCCCTTTAGGGAGGGTGGCTGGGGGTAGGTGCGTCTCTCCATACGAAAAAATACGAAAACCTACTCCATCAGCCGAGGCGGACCGGATCGCCGACGCGGTGGACCTTGACCATGTTGGTCGTGCCCGGCTGGCTGACCGGCACGCCGGCGACGATGACCACCAGATCGCCGGTGGTCACGACGCCGGCCTGCTGCGCTAACGCGATCCGCGCCTCGATAAGCTCGTCGGTCGAATCGATCTCTGCGCCCAGCAGTTGAGTCACGCCCCAGGTGAACGCGAGCTGGCGCCACACGGTTGCGTCGTGCGTGGCAGCAACAATTCGCGTTGCCGGCCGGTAGCGGGCCACCATGCGGGCCGTGTGCCCCGAGGTGGTCGCGCAAATGATCGCGCTGGCCGCCAGCTCCTCGGCCAGCTCCACGCTGACCCCGGCAATCGCGTCGGTCACACCCGGTGTGGACCAGCGGCGCCGTGCCCGGCCGCTGCGGGGCTGCTCGGCGGTACGGGCAATGGCATCCATCATGCGGACGGCCTCCACCGGGTAGCGCCCGACGGCAGTTTCGCCACTGAGCATGATCGCGTCGGTGCCGTCAAAGACGGCGTTGGCTACGTCGCTGACCTCGGCCCGCGTGGGCTGCGGTTGCTCGGTCATGGATTCGAGCATCTGCGTGGCGGTGATGACCGGCTTGCCGGCAGCGTTGGCAGCGGCGATGAAGCGCTTTTGTAGGAGTGGTACCTGCGGGGCCGGCAACTCGACGCCGAGGTCGCCGCGAGCCACCATGATGCCGTCGGCCGTCGCCAAGATGTCCGCAAAGGTTTCGACCGCTTCGTGCTTTTCGAGCTTGGCGAGGATGAGGGGCGGCCCGCCGGGGGCCGGCTGCGAACGGACCAGCGCCCGGAGCGCGGCAATGTCGTTGGGGCTGCGGACGAAGCTGAGGGCAATTGCGTCAACGCCGTGTGCAACGCCCCAGGCCGCGTCGGCGCGGTCCTTTGCAGTCAGCGTCGGGGCGGACAGGGTAGCTCCGGGCAGGTTGAGGCCCTTGAAGCTGCGAAGGATGCCACCGCGAACGACTTCACAGGTGATGATGGGATCTTCGGTAGCGCGAACCCGCACCTCGATCCGGCCGTCGTCAATCAGAATCGTCCCGCCCGGCCGGACTTCACGGGCCAGCGGCGCATATTGCACCGGCAGCGCGTCGGTATCGGTGGCGGCCGGATCAACGGTGAGCAACAGCGTGTCGCCGGGGGCGATGGGACGAACGGCGCCGGGTACGGGTCCCAGACGCATCTTGGGGCCTTGCAAGTCCTGGAGGATGGCCAGCGGCCGGTCCGACTCGCCGGCGATCCGCCGTAGCCGCTCGATCACTAGGGCGTGAGTGGGATGCGTGCCGTGCGAGAAGTTCAGCCGGGCCACGTCCATGCCGGCGCCGATCATCGCCCGCAGCGCGGCCTCGTCCTCGCAGGCGGGACCGATGGTGGCGACGATACAGGTGCGGCGGGGTGGGGCGGTCGCTGGAGACATGAGGGTCTAGTGGCGCTGCGCTTTACGCATCCGGCCCAGCGCCAGCGACATGGCGCCCCAGGCGGTGACGGCGGCCAGCGCAATGGCCGTCCAATCCACGACAGGGCGGACATGGACGCCTTCCGGCCCAATCTCAATGAGAGCGACTGGGCGCGAGCGTGAGGTGCCGCCACCACCCCCGCCACCCCCGCCGCCTTCGCTTCCAGCTTCGGTTTCAGCGCCGGCTTGACCGGAGCCAAAACCACTGCCACAGCCACCGGCCGCGAAGACCTCAGCAAGCGGAATCACCGTGCGGTCACCCTGCGCCTGGACCGGCCCAACGCACGCTTCGGCGCGGGCCGCTGCTAACAGCCGGTCGAACATCCCCTCGATGCGACCGACTAGCCGATCATGGGCCGCCAAAACGGCCGCCTGACCACCATCCGGTGCTGACGTCCCAGTGCCATCATTGCCCATATCGCTCATCGCTTGCTTTCCTTTCGCCTTCGCCTCGATATATTCGCCGGCCCCGGTGAGCGCCGCCCCGACACGCGCCATCGCCAACAGCGGTCCCGGCCACTTCCAGCGAGCGAGCATCGAGATGGGAAACACCTCGTCCGGGCCAACTGCGTGAGTCACCAGGACGCTCACCGGAGCGGCCCAGGCCACACCGCCGGCAAGCCGGCCTCCCGCCGCCCGCACACCGATGGCCGCGACTTGCGCCACGACTGTCACGTGCGCTTCCGGCTGCCCGGCGACGGCCAGGGAGATTGGTGCCGTGGTGCGCTGCCCCGAATGGAAGGTTAGGCCTGACATCACCTCGTCAGTGTACGGCATCGGCGCCAGCACCGCGAAAGCTCCCGCAGCGCGCCGCGAATCGCCGTACAGAGGAAGGGCTGGACCGAGGGAGACAACCGCCCAGGCTTGACTAGGCATGGCAGAGGTGATACATTGAGTTTAGTTACACGTAATTGAGTTACGTTCGTTGAGTCGAAGAGGAGGGAACGATGGCAAGGCTATTCCGTCGGCACACGCTCACCGCGGCGACCAAGCGGGCATTGCAAGGCGCGGAGGAGGAAGCGCGGCGCTTGCAACACGGCTACATCGGCACCGAGCACCTCCTGCTCGGGTTGCTGCGTGTAGAAGATGAGATAACCACGCAGTTGCTCACCGGATTGGAGGTGGAACTGGGCGAGGTGCGGAGCGCTGTCGAGTTGGTCATCGGTCGCGGCGATCAGCCGGCTACGGGCGCGATGCACGCCACGCCACGCGCAAAGAAGGTGCTCGTGTTGGCTGGCGAAGAGGCCCGGCGTTTCGGCCGGGAGGCCGTGGATACTCCGCATGTGCTCTTGGGCCTCGTGCGGGAAGGCCAAGGGGTTGCCGCCGGGATGCTGGAGAGCCTGGGGGCCACGCTCGATGCGCTGCGGGAGGCGGTCGAGGTGCTCCCGATGGATGACGAGGGTGGACAGCGCGAGGAACAAGAGGGCGGTGGCGAGGCCAGCGACAGTGCGTGGTGGGAGCAGGTGGGCATCCGCACCCGGGTCGAACAGTCGTTGCGCTCGTTCTTCAGCGGACCACGCGATAACGTGCTGAGTATTCGGGTGGACGATGGTGACGTGGCGGCCATTGACGCGCTCGTCGAGACCGGTGTGCTGAAGACGCGGAGCGAGGCGGCCGCCTGGCTCATCAGGTCTGGGATCGAGGCCAACCGGGGTCTGTTCAAGCAGGTACACGCAAAGACAGATGAGATTCGGCGCTTGCGCGAGGAGGTGCAGGGCCTGATCCACCGCCACGTCGCGGGTGCAGGCGACAGGCCGGACGAGGGCGAGTAGCGGGCAGCACCGCTCTCACAGGGGCAGGGTTTCCCTGGGCGGCGAGTCGGACCTAACCCCCGGCCCCTTCCCTGAAGGGAAGGGGAGTCCGCGCGGCGACCCGTCATGGCTAGGACCCAGGGAAGACGTCCCACCCGGCGACTGGTTTCGCCGGCCCAAGTCGAGAGGGAACTGGGGAATAGACCGCTCCACAGAAAACCCTACCCTTGTCAGGCCTCACCTCTGGCCCCTGTGGATCCCCGTTGCGATGGGGAGGCCTGGGCAGCGGATCGGTCGCAGAGTTACGCATGGGGTAGAGTCCGGCACTGTGCAGAGGGGTGAACTTCTCCATGAAGCGTGCAAGGTTGTGGCGCCTCGCCGTAGTCGTCGCGGTTTTGCTCATCGGCCAGGTTACGCCGGTCCAGGCGCAGGGCACCTTCGCACCAGCCGCCGCCGCGGACTGCCAGTTCATCCTCGGCTTTGCCACGCTCAAGGCGCTGATTGATGCGGCCGAAGGGCCGGAGAAGGTGGGGGACTGCCTGGAAAACGAGCGCTTCAACCCGGCGAACCGGGAGGCCCGGCAACACACGACCGGTGGCTTACTGGTCTGGCGGAAGGCGGACAACTGGACGGCCTTCACCGACGGCTACCGCACCTGGGCCAACGGGCCATACGGCTTGCAGACCCGGCTCAACACGGAGCAGTTTGCTTGGGAACGGCCGGCACCGACCACGCTGTACTGGACCGACGCGCGCACGCGCAAAATCCAGCGGGCCAACCTGGACGGCTCGCAGGTGGAAGACGTGGTGGCCGGCCTGGTCCTGCCCACCCGCCTGGCGCTGGACGTGGGGGCGGGCAAGCTGTACTGGGCCGACGCGGGCATTCGGGGCGACGCGGGCACGGGGAAAATCCAGCGGGCCAACTTGGACGGCTCCCAGGTAGAAGACGTGCTGACCGGCCTGGACGATCCCGGCGGTCTCGCGCTGGACGTGGGGGCGGGCAAGCTGTATTGGGTAGACGCGGGTATTCGGAGCGACGCGGACGCAGGGAAAATCCAGCGGGCCAACCTGGACGGGTCGCAAGTGGAAGACGTGCTGACCGGCCTACTCAGTCCTGGCGGTCTGGTGCTGGACGTGGGAGGGGGCAAGCTGTACTGGGCCGATGTGGGCAAGGTCCAGCGGGCGAACCTAGATGGCGCGCAGGTGGAAGACGTAGTGACCACCGGCGTAAACCGGCCCCTCGACCTCGTGCTGGACGTGGGGGCGGGCAAGCTGTACTGGACCGACTGGCGCACGGACACGATCCGGCGGGCAAACCTGGACGGCACCCAGGTGGAAGACGTGGTGGCCGGCCTGGACGATCCCGGTGGCGTCGCGCTGGACGTGGGGGCGGACAAGCTCTACTGGACCGATGCGGGTACGAACACGATCCGGCGGGTAAACCTGGACGGCACCCAGGTGGAAGACGTGGTGACCGGCCTGTCCGTGCCCTGCTACCTCGCGCTGGACGTGGGGGCAGGCAAGCTGTACTGGACCGACCGGGGCACGGGGAAAATCCAGCGGGCGAACCTAGACGGGTCGCAGGTGGAAGACGTGGTGATCGGCCTGGATGGTCCCGTCGGCCTAGCGCTGGACGTGGGAGGGGGCAAGCTGTACTGGACCGACGCGGGTTTCTGGAGTGATGCGGGTACGGGGAAAATCCAGCGGGCGAACCTGGACGGCTCGCAGGTAGAAGACCTGGTGACCACCGGCCTATCCGCGCTCTATGGTCTCGCGTTGGACGTGGGGGCGGGCAAGTTGTACTGGACCGACGCGGGTACGCGCACGATCCAGCGGGCGAACCTGGACGGGTCGCAGGTGGAAGACGTGGTGACCACCGACCTAGGTCAGCCCTACGGGCTCGCGCTGGACGTGGGGGCGGGTAAGCTGTATTGGGTGGACGCGGGCACGCGCACGATCCAACGGGCGAACCTGGACGGCTCGCAAGTGGAAGACGTGGTGGCCGGCCTGGACGACCCCGGCGGCCTGGTGCTGGACGTGGCCGCGGGCAAGCTGTACTGGGCCGACTGGCGAACGGACACGATCCAGCGTGCGAACTTGGACGGCACACAGGTGGGAGACCTGGTGACCCGGGCCACCGCCGGGCTACGCTTCCCGGAAGGCCTCGCGCTGGGGCCGCGCTAGCCGCGTGGTCGGCAGGAAGCTGGCCGGGGCCGGTTAGTAGTCGGGGAGGACGCGGCCAAAGCACTGCAACTGGTAGCCCTCGGAGGTGAGCACGGTATCGCGTAGCTCACGGTTCTGCCAGGCTCGATAGATTGCCTCCTGCGAACGCTCGCCAGCGGTGAGATCGTCATCGTTGCCGATCCAGCCTAGCGCCGACCGGAACGGCCCCCACGCGCCGGCTTCCCAGGAAAAGGCGGCCATCTCTTCTTCCAAGCAGTCTGCCGCAACCGAGGATGCGCGGCCGCTCACGGCATGGTACACCTCATGCGCCAGCACCGCCGCTAGGACGGAGAGTGGCTCGGACTGTTGGGACTCGTTGATGGTGATGCGGTTGATGCTCCGGGAATACCGCCCGCCGACCTTCTCCGGAAGGCTGCCCCACACGATCTCGGTACCGCGGTTGGCCAGACGGCGGCCGTATTTGTACTGCCAGTCGTTTACGTTGTGTGCCCAGAGCAATTCGAGGGCGCGGAGAATCCGCCCTTCAGCGTCATTATGCACGGCCCAGCCAGCACGGACAGCCGGAGGAACCGGCTGATCTTCCTCTGCACTGAGAGAATGCACCTCCGCAGACTGCCACTCCACGGTGACTGGGCCGGATGAGCGATCTGCCCCCACCCCGACGGCAATGAAACCGGGGAGATAGAGCGGATCGAGGGCTTCGAGGATGACGGTCCCATTCAGGCTGCCGCTGATCCGTTGGCCCTCCGCACGCACTTCCAGGGTGAAGGAGTGGCCGCGCTGCGGGAGGTTCGGGATGTCAAAGCGGCTGGTGAGCGTTTGCCACTCGTCTACGGCCGGGTCACGTCGCCACAAATAGGCAGACTGTCCTGTAAGGTCAATGTCAAACTGAAGGTACCCGGTTTCTTTCCTGTCGCCAATGATGAGCAGGATTCCCCCACCGTCACCCTCAGTCTGCACGCCAGTCGCGCGGAACACAAAATGACTGGTCGTCCGGTTCAAGTACTTCCACGATTGCCAACCTGTCTGGAATACGTGCAGACGCAGGCCGCGCTCGGTGATCGTCGTCTCAGAGACCTCCGAACGTCCGCCGCTCGCGTAACCCCAGGAAGTACCGGCATATCGCTCAACCTGCGGAGTGTCCGGCTCATTGGTGGGCGTGGGTACTGGGATAGCCGTGGGTACCGGGGTGGCCGTGGGCGCTGGTGGTGTAGTAGCGGCGGGGAGCGTGGCACGCGGGAGGCCGGCGGCGGAAATGCCAAAGCGTTGCTCCCACGTGGCACGATCCAGCACGAAATTGTCGTAGTTGGTGCCGTTGATCCCGAACAACTCCACGTCGGCAATGGACTGGATGTGAAATAGCCGCGGCTGCGGCCATTCGGTTTCCCACTTGACCAGATAGATCGGGTCGCCGTCCTTGAGCAAGCCGGCCGAAAGCCAGGGATCGCCGCGGTGAAGCCCTTGGAGCTGTGCCAGGGTGACCTCGATACGGTTGTCCCAACGGACATGCTTGCCGGCCAAGGCCCGCGTATCGCCGGCCCAATGGAGCACGCCCTGCTCGTCAGCTATCCACAGATGCGGCGTGCCCTGGAGGGCGATAACGGCGCCATGAGCGAACACGCCTTGCGCCTGTAACGTAAGTGCCGGAGCAAGCGTACTGATGAGGACGCCGATGACGACTAGGACAATGAAACGTATACGTATGTTCATAGAGCGGAGCCGTCCTTGCGGCAGCGGTAAGAGCTACTCGACACAGGGACGCTGCAACAATACCGAAAAATCTGCAAGCTGCGAGCCAGTAGCCAGGGGGCTGGATTGCGGCCTGCGCCGCAATGACGGGGGCCGGGGGATCGCTGAGGGCTGACGGCTGAGGGCTGACGGCTGAGGGCTGATGGCTAGACTTGCAGGAACGGGGCGACCGGGAGCACGAAGACGATGCCCGGCATGGCGTCGTTGGTGCTCTGGCGACAGGCTTGCCGGAGCAAGCCGATAGTGTGATCTACTTGGTCGGGTGCAACGCCGGTCAGCAGGGCGGGGTAGCCGCGCCGGAGGAAGCCGCCGACGGTATTGATGCGCGTGACGCGGTAGCCGGCTTGGAGCAAGGCTTGGAGGCACGCGCTGGCGCTGGCGGTATGCACAATCGCGGCCACGAGCATGTGCGGCGCGTCCATCGTGGCTGCGTCGGGTGACGCTGGCCGGTCGGCCGGTTCGGGGTCGGCCAACCCCTCGAACCGCAGCACGGGTAGCTCGAAGACG